>JBAYXX010000040.1:0-34596 GCA_041673345.1 Kiritimatiellia bacterium | reverse complement strand
AACAGCTGAAAAATTGCGTGCTGCGCAACTGCGTGACCGAAAATAACAAGGGCGATGGATACGGGTTCTCCTTGCCTCTCCTGACGCGTGAATCCGAACCCGTCTCGATTCTGATCGAGAACTGTCGGTCATCCGGCGATTCCAGGACGATACGGGCAAGCACCGGCAACGCCGAAGATGAAGCGGTGCGCGGCAGCATTACCTTTACCGATTGCGTGTTCGAGAAATCCAAGCGCAACGGCGTGTTCGTGGACCGCAAACCCGCTTCCGGCATTAAGCTGGCTTTTGACCGGTGCGTTATCGCGGATTGCGCGGCGACCACGAACATCTATCCCGACATTCTGTTTCCAAACCGCAGCACGGATGAATGGCCTGTGGGCGGCATCCGGAGAAGATCATGTTGACGCCGGAGTGGCTGGCGGCGACGTTTCCTCCGCGTTTCACCGTGCGGGTGCCGCGGGTGTCTGCCGACCTCGCGAAGGCGCGCGTGATGGACGGGGTTGAAGGTCGAGCGGCCCGGCAAAGGCCGTTTCGAGGACTTTTATGTTAAATACCTAAACGCCTTGGGGTGGTACAAATACAGCGATCCCATTCCGCCAGCAAACACACGACCGCAGCCGGTTGGGGGTAAACTGCCCAACGCTTGGGGGCTCTATGACACACACGGCAACGTTTTGGAGTGGTGCCTGGACTGGCATGCGATGGATGGTCACCGCGTGATACGGGGCGGCAGCTGGTTCGACCGCGCGTCGCTCTGCCGGTCGGCATCTCGTGATGCCTCCCTCCCGACGGGTGAAAAAAGCCGCATTGGCTTCCGCCTTGTGAGAACCCTGCCATAGCGCAATAGCGCACTGCACTACCCGCCCCCCTTGCCTGTACAACAAACTTAGTTGTACAGCGCCCCATAGGCGGAGCAGGCGCGGTAGTCCGCGCTCTCAACGCAGCTGGTGCCAAACAGCCCCCAGGCATGCGGGCGATAGAGGTCACTCTGATTCACATTGCTCATTGCAATTGGAATACGCAGCATGCTGGCCAGGGCTGTTACATCAGCGCCGATGTGCCCATAACTGATGGCGCCATGGTTGGCACTCCAGTTGTTCATCACGCTATATACATCGGTAAAGGCACCCTTGCCGGTCAGGCGAGGAACAAACCAGGTACAGGGCCAGGTCGCGTCAGTGCGCGCCATTAAGGTTGTGTGAACCTTAGCGGGCAGTTTGGTTGACCAACCTTCTGCGATTTGCAGCACTGGGCCAAGGCCCTTGACTATACTGATGCGGGTCATGGTGAGCGGCATTCCGCCCTCTGAAAGCAGGCTTGAAGAAAACCCGCCGCCACGGAAATACCCCAAATTGGCGGGACACCAGACCGTGGAAACCAGGCACTCGTCAGCCTCTTTGCGGGAGATATCCCACCACGGTTTCATGGCCGGTTTGCCAGCTTCACGCTGTTTGCCGCAGGCATCAAGCGTGGCTGCGCCGGAGTTCAGCAGATGGATGAACCCGTTGGCGTTGATGCCTGTCATCTTGGCGCCAGTCACACGCTTGACCGCCTCGGCACTCCAAAAGGTGCGCACATCCGCGAAAATCTGGGCGCGGTTGGTCAACAGATGCATCAGCAACATGCAAACGCCATTGAGAGAGTCGTTCTCGGTGGCGACCATATAGGGCGCGCGTATGCCATTCCAGTCAAAGGAGCTGTTCAGGATCGCCTCGGCAAAGTCGCCGTTCGGTTTATAGTCTGTCCATTGGCGCTGGCCTTGGAAACCAGCGGCAATCGCGCCGCGTCCCAGTGCCTCCTCCGGGTAGCCCATTTCAGCCAATTTCGGGTTGCCGACCATCAGATCACGCATAATAATGGCCATTTTAACGACAAACTCCCAGTCAGCGTCTTTTTCTGCGCGGTTTTTACGCTTAGATGGCTCATTGGTGTCGGGTGCCTCCTTACAATGCTTCTTAGTCCAAGTGAGTGCTTTTTTAAATTCCTGTTGATCAAAAATGTTGAGATCAACGCGCCGGTCAATTTCGCACATGTCCACATCCTCAGTGCGCATTCCAAGATAGCTCTGGAAAAAATCGCAATCCACAAAAGAGCCGGCAATACCCATGGATGAGGTGCCAATCGAGAGATATGCTTGGCCGCGCAGCATGGCAACAGCCAGGCCGCCTTTGACAAAGCGCAGGATCTTCTCCCGCACGTCATCCGGGATGGTTGTGTCATCGCGGTCCTGCACCTCGCGTCCGTAAATGCCGAAGGCGGGCAGCCCCTTCTGGGCATGGCCTGCAAGTACAGCGGCCAGATAAACAGCACCCGGACGCTCTGTGCCGTTAAAGCCCCAGACCGCTTTAGGAATCAACGGGTTGAGATCCATGGTCTCCGAGCCGTAACACCAGCAGGGGGTGACGGTCAGTGAGAGGCCGACGTTTTCGCGGGCGAACTTGTCGGCACAGGCCTGCGCCTCAGCGCAGCCGCCGATGTTGCTCTCCGAAACAACGCATTCAACCGCGCTTCCGTCAGGATACTTTAAGCTTTTACTGATCATGGCTGCCGCACGTTGCGCCATTCCCATAACCTGTTTTTCTAAAGATTCGCGTACGCCATTGCAACGTCCATCGATAACGGGTCTGATGCCAACGCGTGGAAATGGTCTGTTGTTCCATACAGTTCTACTCATGGTACTCTCCAATTAAAGTTAAGAATGAAATCAGCATACCCTTTAGAGAGCCAAATGTGAAGGAAAATGTTAACATCGAAACCTAATGCTCCAAAGCGGGTTGGTGACTGTTTTGAATGCTACTTTAAATGCTTTTAATCAAGCAGCGTTGTTCAGGACAACATGTTTTTAAGGACCAACATGTTTGTCTTGCCCTTTGGTAAGGGCCTAGATCCGCGCTGAGCGCGGAGTGAAGAAGTGCGCGAGTGCGTAAGTGCGATAGTGCGCGAGTGAAGAGATCGCGCCTTTTGTGCGGGAGCAACGTAGGTCCGATTTCCAATCGGATATGTCCGGTTAGAAACCGGACCTACTGAGGTGGCTGCGCCTCCGGTTGACGATGGCGGCGACGATGTTGGTGGACGATTTTCAAGGACAGAGTTTTTAATCGTAATCCGCTATCGTCGCACAGCAGGCTCAAATACGCTACAGGCTACGATAGACAACTTTTTGCCGCAACCAATTTTTACCACAAAGGCGCGGCGAGGGTGCGCTGCGTTGTTTTTGAGGTAAAAAATATTTAGCGAGTTGGCATTGATCGTGTGATATGATACTATTTTAAATTTGAGGTTTCAAGGGAGTGTCCCAAGTACGGCATTCCGCGAAGTTCAACCAAGGACCATTGATAATGACAAATGAAACTCTGCTCAAGCGCGCCCGTGAAGTGATTGAGATCGAGATCGAGGGCACGCAGATTGCGTGCGCGGCACTGGGCGATGATTTTTTGAAATCCGTCCATATGATTGTAGAGGCTTTGAATGTCGGCGGTAAGATTGTGGTCAGCGGTGTTGGCAAAAATCTGCATATTGCCGAAAAGATTTCAGCCACGTTGGCCAGTACTGGTTCCACCAGTGTAATCATGAATCCAATTCAGGCCATGCACGGCGATCTGGGCATTCTGGCTGGCAACGACATTCTGCTGGCGCTGAGTTTTTCTGGCGAGTCAGAGGAGTTAATTAAGCTGATACCAGCGGTCAAGCGGCTGGGCGTTTCGGTGGTCAGCATGGTCGGAAGTACTGAGAATACCCTGGCTGGCATGAGCGATGCCCTGATTCCGGTGGTCATTCACAGGGAGGCCTGTCCCTTTGGCATGGCACCCACCACCAGCACCACGGCCACCCTCGCGGTTGGCGATGCCCTGGCTATGGTGCTGATTGACGCGCGTAATTTTGTCAAAGAAAAATATGCCCGGCTGCACCCTGCGGGTGCCATCGGACGGGCACTGGTGCTGCGGGTTAGAGATATTATGCGCACTGGCGCGAGAGCCGCAGTGCTGCCATGCGATGCGACCGTGCGCGATGCCATTATGGCCATGACCTCGGCCAAGAGCGGGGCAGCTCTGATCAGCGACGCGCAGGGGTGTCTTTGCGGCATTTTCACCGACGGCGATTTACGGCGGCTCCTCTCCGAGCGCGCAGATATCCTGACCACAGCTCTAAGCTCAGTGATGACTGCGGGGCCGAAATCAGTACAACAGGATGCGTTCGCCATTGATGTGCTGCGGATGTTCGAGCAATACCAGATTGACGACCTGCCAGTAGTGGACGACAACCATCAGATCGTCGGGTATGTGGATATTCAGGATCTGCCAAAAATGAAGGTACTATGATTGTAGCGCAAGCCATTGCAGGCGAAACAGTGGGCCTGTTTCAAAAAGCCTTTGAACTGCTGGAGCGTGGCGGACCAGTGATGTGGCCGATTCTGATCTGCTCGCTGATGGGGATAACGGTTGCCTTTGAGCGAGGTGTTGCTTTCTGGAAATACAATACTGCCAATCTATACTTCAGAAAAAAGACTCTCGCGCTGGCTGAAGAAATAAAAAACGGGCGATTTGAAGAGGCATTGGCAGAGTCGCGCAAACTGGATTGCCCCGCCGCCCGCATCATACGCGAAGCTTTACAGAATATAGACACTGGCTTCTGTGAAACTCTGCGGGCCGCCTCGCAAAAAGAACTCAACAAGCTCAAGCGCGGGTTCTCCGTACTCGACACCGTGATTACCGTGGCCCCCATGCTGGGTATTTTGGGCACTGTGACCGGCATCATCGCAACTTTCAATGCGCTCAACCCTTCCAGTATGGGCAACCCAACTGCCGCCACAGCTGGTATCGGAGAGGCGCTGATCACCACTGCCACCGGATTGATTGTCGCGATTATATGCATCTTTCCCTTTAACTATTTGACTTCGCAACTCAACCTCTGCGCCACCGATCTGGAGCAGGTGATGCACAAATTTGAAGTGGCCTTTAACTTTGGCCGGATGAATGCTCAAAAACCCGAACCCAACTCGAACATATGAAACTGATCACAGGCTATGAAAACCGTAAAGCGCGCTTTGAAATGCTGCCACTGCTGGATATCATGTTTCTAATCCTGGTTTTTTTTATTTATTCTATCTTTTCAATGTCAGTTCATAAGGGCTTAAAGGTGGATCTCCCGGTAGCCGACGGTGCCTTAACGATCGGTGAACTGAATACAGTCACAATTACCGCTGAAAACCTGCTCTACCTCAACAAAGAGGAGATGACCATGGATCAGATTGCCACCGCGTCCATCGCCAACTGGACGCTGAGCAAGGTGCCGGTTTTAATAAAAGCTGATAAAGCCGCCTCATTGGGCACTGGTATTGAGCTACTGGGGAAACTCAAGGCTGGCGGCGTGGAACGGGTCGCCTTTCAAGTTGAGAATTAGCGGTGTAGCCGGGCGCATCTGTGATTATGTTGTGCGCAACATAACTGCGAATCGGTGCATATTACCGGATAACCTTCAAAATCATTGTGTCCACCGCATAACGGAGGACATACTTACGTTGCAAATAAAGTAAATCCGCCGTTACACGGTGGATTATTGCACCGATTCGCAGCTGCGCCCCAAAGGGAATCCAGCTGCCAAAATCTCCTGAAAAGATACCTAATCCTGCCCGCACTGCTTTTCGCCGACCGCCTTGCGAGCCCCTCCCTCCGGGAGGCTGGCCTGATCGAAACAAGCGGGATTCAGCGGTGAGTTGGCGCGAGCTGACGCGGTCCCGCAGCAAACATAGAAACAAGGGAAAAGACCATGAAATAACCGCGCGCTTTAATTGTCGCCAATGTTAAGTTATAATTGTCGTCATGTTAAAAAGTAATTGTCGCTGACCACAGTATAACCAAACTCGGTTCCGCCAGTACCCAGGACGGCGATTCAGGTGCCCTACTGCAATAATGTGTATTGTGTTATGTTGCATTTGGTAGATTACACCATATGGAAAACGATTGAGCATGCAACGCCTTGTGTTTTTTGACAGCCTAGAAAATGAATTTAGAAATTTGATTATTCTGTTAATCGCAGAATAAACCTCTCCAGCAAACCTTAACCCAAGGCCTGGCTGGTATTCCTGATAATACTGAACAGCCTTATCAAATTCATCGTCAGCAACTGGGTGAAAATAGAACCTCATTTTGCATACTTTAGATGAATTTCAGCAAAGACCTGTTCGCCTGGAACAAGTTCGACTTCGCCATTTTTAATTTGTTCAACCCGACGTTCGGCCTCAATAGCCCATAAATCATCAATTTTGGGATCAGTTGGGTCATTAAGGCTTTCCAGAATTCTATCAGCCAGATTCATTCGCTGATCGGCTGGGAGAGAGAGAACTTCATCCATAACTCTATCTGTGACAGAAACCATTGAAAGAACGGTTACCCATTTAGACCCCTGAAATGAGTGTTTAAGACAAACTCTCCTCATTAACACACCACGCATCAGAGCCAAGCAAACCGGCCTCACTTGAGTGTATCACTATTGATCTTCGCTTGGACTAAACTCTCGTAGACAGGCTGAAATTCTTCCATTGATTGAAACCCCAATTCGTCGAGCAATCGTTCCTGATTGATAATGCCCTTTCCGCAAATTATACTGCTTAGCCGTTGAACCTGCTGCCAGATGCATCATCCTGGGTATCGACTCCAAATCATCCGCGTGTGCGACAACATGCACATGATTATTTGTTATTGCAAATGCATACACGCAAACATCAAACCGCTTCACCCCTTCCAGTAACCATTTGCGGTATACACCCCGCTCACGCGCACGCTTAAGATGATGTTCACGATTATGGCAATGGTGCGTCAAAATCCAATTTTGAAAAAGAAGAGTTCTTGCAATTTACGCAATTGAAGCGATACAATCATATTGAGCTGTCAGGTTTTTCTGGTTGTAAATGGTCAAAAGGTTGCAATGGTTATGAAAGCGTTCAAAAAATTAATTTTTATAATTGTAGGTTTTGCTTGTTCAATGTCATATTTCGCCATGCCTTTACAAGCGCAAACGCGAATCGGGGTGATCGGAGAAAGTGCCCAAAAATATCTTTCCAATAAAAAAATCGATTTTGACCAATTAAATCAAGAGGACCTGCTGAACCTAAGTAAGACGAAAAAGTATTCAGCGCTTATCTATGATGCGGGAAGACCCAATGGCGAACACCTCACGTCAATTAGAAAATATGTCAGGGATGGGGGCATACTATATTGGAGTTATCCATGGCAACGTGATATTGCCGGGGCGATAAATGCAACCGGAGGGTATATTGCCGGGTCTTGCTTTAAAGTAAAAGCCGAAAAATCTCACCCACTCACAACAGGATTGGAAGCAGAAAAATGGGTTCCAATCGAGCATCCACTTAATTTTTACTTACCAACTCAGGCAGCGACTCACGTTCTCTCAGTTCAGGAAAAAGAGTGTGAAGTGCTTTTAAGCGTTGAAATAGCAAAAGTCAAAAAAGATGAAAGTGAAACACCAGTCTATGTCCCAACAAGTGAAAGCCAAACTCATCCGTGGTTGACTGTGTATCCTTATGGCGAAGGCATAGTAATCACAGGACTACATAAGATGTTCGGATATGAAACCAATGTGCAAGGACATAACAAGTCGGTTGAAATAATAGATAAATTGCTAATGAACCTGATCTCCTTTCTCAATGACAAGGCATCCGCAAGAGCTGCAAACCCAAATATTCCATCGCCAAAACTTAAATATGATGACGAGTTAACCGATCTTGATAAGAAGGGGCTGACTGATTGGCCTGGATTGAAAGAAGCTGCCATCGGAAGAAACACACAAAGTACTGCCTGTTGGGTTACGACAGGAGATTTTCTGGATTTTTCAAAAGAAACCTTGGCTAAAAAACTAACCAGCTTCAATGCCAAAGAAATTGCAATGTTTGCAGACAATCAGACCCTTGGGAAACTCGGCTCTAAAGAAGGGTTGGAAAAAATCACCTGGCTACGACAGCAGGGATTTGTTGTCCGGATATCATTTGGCCGAATTCGCTCCAGCACTGGTTTGTTGCCGGGAACCAAAGGCTATAATGCCTTTTTTGAGATAGTTAAGTTCTGGGCTCCCAAAGTGGATATCATCGGTTGCGACGAATGGTTTCTTTCACCGGCCAGCATGGCAACTCAAGGCGGAACCGTATCACAATTCACACCCGAATTACTGAAAGCCTTTTATCAATATGCAGGTATTTCCAAAGAAGATGCTCTTTGGATATTCGAGGGAAAGAATAAATACAGCAACAGCAATGATCCGCGCGTTCTTAAGGCATGGGAGTTTTGCGCTAAAATACAGAATGAAATTATGAGCGAATTTGTCCGAGTCGCCAAAAAAAGCAATCCCGATGTGAGAACATGGGTGTCATATATTACGAATAATTGGAATAAACTTGTGACCAGTATCGATAGCTCTGTCAGCAACTTTGATGAAATTCTTGACTGCCAGACTTATTGGTATGGCAGATATTCTGATGACCCTCTAAATGCCGCAAAAATAAGCAATGCGATCGGACTGGGGAAAATTTATCAAACCGAGTATCCGAATAAAACTGTTTGGATGGGCTTTGGCCCTGGCTATGCCGGTGGCAAACCAACAACAAAGGAAAACACAAAATGGTGGCGGCATGCTTCGCATTACAACAACACCCCGGAAGAGGTAGTTCCGTACTTGGCAACCCTTTACGCATCCAGCGATGGCGTATTCGTTTTTACCGCTTTCAACGGTAATGCGCCCGGGGATGGCAGTGATGACGACTTTGCCGATGTGTTCCGCTTGGTGTCAAATCTGATTCCGAGAGTCAAAGACTATGTTAAAAGCGATATAGCGTATTATTATGATCCTGTTGCTACATGGGATATAGCAAAAGGCGGAAGTGCGGCTTATACCCAAAGAGAAGGAAACAGAGTTTCCATTGGATACTTACAGCAGTTTTGTGATGTCAATGTTACTAAAGATGTTAGTAAATACCAAAATGTTATCGTTTCAGGGAGCTTATTGCCCCGCATTTTGGATTACAAAAACCAGAATCTTTATTTCATGTATCGTCCTGAATACTCCGAAGACGGAGAAAAACTTATTCCTGCCCAGATGGCAAAACTAGGAATTAAGACTTTTTCATACGGGCCAACCAGTTATTATCAGCTGAGCGGTGATCTACAGATAGATAAGGTGCTCGGATATTCTTATGGAACGATAACAGATGCGGATAACGTTTTAAGAACCTTAACCGACGGCAAAGAGGAATATGTGGTTGGCGCTCAAAATCAAAAAGGTAACATACGCATTAACAGTTTTCTTCCCCCTTATACTCACCAGAACGTGATGAGGAAAATTCTTAAAGAGGATCTTGGGCATTTCAAATGGATAAAACGGGATTGTTTACAGATCAATGGCAAAAAAGATATTGTCGCAGTGGCATTTAGAGAAGCAAGAACTGCGGTTATTGATTTTGGCCGTGATGTTTCACACAAGAAGGTGAAGTTGGTTATGTTCAACGGCAAGGACGGGGTTACCCAAAATGAAGTAGTCACTTACTCTAGGGACATGAAGGTCAAACTGCTACCATTGAATGTACTGGTGGCGACCGGAGTAAAATGATCTGAAAAAGAGCTGGGTTTTTCACAATCCAGAAAGGTTTTACGAGATGAGTTTTCATTTACACCAGGGGAATTCTTTGGAGGTCCTTGCAATCCAATTGGCAACACTCCTGAAAGCCAATCCAGCCACTGCCGGCGCGCCCGACCCTTTTGCACAGGAGACAGTCGTTGTACCCAACCAAGGTCTGGCCCGCTGGCTTTGCCTGAAGATTGCCGAAACTAACGACCTCTGTCCAGCCATTGATTTTCCCTACCCCGGCGCTTTTCTTTACCGCTACGTGTTCAACCCCATGGCGGAGGTTGCCGTACCTGTATCTGCAGAAGAGGCTGATCTCCCTTTCGCACCTGCAACAGTTCAATGGCACCTGCTCAAACTACTGGCTGAACTTGAAGCTGAACCCGCTTTTGAAAACGTTCGTAATTTTGTGGCGAACGATGCCTTCCGCCGCTACCAGCTGGCGGAGCGTCTGGCGCAGCTCTATGACCGCTACATGACCTATCGCCCTGACCTGCTTTACGCCTGGGAGACAAACTCGAACCCGATCAGCGGGGAGGATGCAAATTGGCAAAGCCAGTTATGGAGGAGCTTAATCAAAGCCAATGCAGGGCAAACTCCCCATTTCTCCGGTCTGTATCAGCAGTTTATCAGTGCGACCGCTCGGCAGGCGAAACACCCGGAGTTTCTCACCCCCTTGCTCCAAAAACGCCGTGTCTTCTATTTTGGTGTTGCCCCTCTGCCACCTGCCCACCTGGATATTCTGATCAGGGTTGCCTCGCTCCCGGGCTTTGACCTCCACTTCTTTGCGGTCAACCCCTGCCAGGAAGAGTGGAGCGATGCGGCCAGTCTCAAAACCCAGCTGCGCGACAAAGCCACCCTGGTGCAGAGCGTTGGAGAGAGCCTCGCCCAAAACTATGCGGCCCCTGCCAACCCGCTGCTCGGCTCCATGGGTAAAAGCGGACGGGAGTTCTTCTCGCTGCTGATCGCCTACGACAACGTCATTGAGGAAGCAAGCTCTTTCGTGCCGCCCCCCGCATCCGATACCTCTATCCTCGCCACACTTCAACGGGATGTCATTAACAATCTGCCACCGCAGAGAAAACTGAAATTTGAGAAGAGCGACGGCTCAATCACCATTCACGCCTGTCACTCGCGCATGCGCGAGGTCGAGGTGCTGCACGACCAACTGCTGGCTCTCTTCCAGGAATTAACCGATCTGGCCCCACGCGAGATCAGTGTCTATACCCCGGAGATAGAAAGCTATGCGCCCTACATCGACGCGGTTTTCGGACAAACGCAACCCGGTGACGCGGGTCACATCCCCTACAACATTGCCGACAAGTCGCTTCTGCATGAGTATGCTGAGTGCAAAGCCTTCCTCGCGTTGCTAAACACTGCCACGAGCCGTTTCAAAGCGTCGGACCTTCTTGGGCTGCTGCAGAACGCCGTGATCCGCAATTGTTTTGATCTGACCGAAGATGATGTCGCCAGCCTAGGCACGCTGCTCAAAAAGGCCAATCTGGCCTGGGGTGTTGATGCCGCTTTCCGCGAAAAACAGGGCGCATCAAAGGTCTATGCAAATACCTGGCAGTTCGCCTTGGATCGCCTGATCCTCGGCGCGGCGATGTGGGACACCGCTGATACCGCTGATCCGCTGATAGTGGATAGCAACGCCTGCATTCCATGTCACGCTGCCGACGACAATGCGTTGGCCCTCGGTTGCCTCGCCAGTTTCTTCACGGCAATGAAAGAGCTGCATGTGATCTGCACTGAAGCTTCAAGCCGCAGCGCCGCCAATTGGCATGTTGAACTCAGCCAAGTGCTGGCGCGCTTTTTCACACAGGACGAGGAGGCGCCCTACGGCGTGATCCTCATGCGGCAGACACTTGATCAGTTCAAGCGTTACATTGATAACGCCGGTTGCATGAACCTCGCGCTCCCCTTTGCGACAGTTTTAGATTGGATCAAAAAACAATTGAACGGTGCCCCGGGCAGCGAGCGCTTTGTCACTGGCAGGGTGACCTTTTCACGCTTCCAACCCATGCGCAACGTGCCAATGCGTGTGGTCGGCATGCTGGGCATGAACGACGGGGCCTTCCCTCGCAACACACCCTACCTGAGCTTTGACCTGATGGAGAGCCACACCAGCCGCAAGGTCGGCGACAGCCTGACACGCGATGCGGATCGTTACGCTTTCCTCGAAACCCTGCTCGCCGCCCGGAAACGCATCATCATCACCTACATCGGCCAGAGCGAGACCGATAACAAGCCCCTGCCGCCCTCAGTGCTCGTCAGCGAACTGATCGACACTATTGCCGCCAGCGCGCTCTTCCCGGAGGACATTTCAACGGCGCAGGCGCTCACAGCCAACCATCCGCTGCATCCCTTCAGCCCCGAATACTTCAAAGCGGAGAAACAAGATCCGCGCCTCATCTCATTTTCAGAGAGCTACTATCAAGTGGCAAAAGAGCTGGTGCGTGGGACCACAGAGGCATCTACAAAAGTAGAATCGTCCTCTGCTGAGCACCTGCCGGCTACGATGGAAGAGCCGCTTAAAGCTGCGGAGCGAGTGGTCACGCTGGAGACGCTGATCAACTTCTTCAAGTCGCCTTGCAAGTATTTTTACACCAGCCGACTTGGCGTTCATCTGGATATCCGATCGGCAGATCTACCAGATGGCGAGGAGCCGTTGGAGCCTGACGCACTTTTAAAATATGCCCTCCAGAGTGAGCTGCTGGAAACCATGAGCGACTCAGCAGAATCGGATGATGAGCAGAGGGTGCGCGCTCGCTGGGAGGCTGAAGGGCGTGTGGCGCCAGGCTCTCAGAAGATCATCGAAAATATTGCCATAACCATCCGCGAGCTTCTGCAAAATAAAGACGAACTCGACTTAGGTGAAGCTCAAGACACAGCATACATCTCCGTTGCACTGGGCAATGCGATCCTGCTGCAGGGCACTTTGAATACCGTGTACGCGAACAACGCGATGCTCTTCCTGCGTCCGGCGAAGGAAAAAGGCAAAGACATCGTGGATGCGGGGTTAACGCATTTGGCAGCCTGCGCCAGCGGCTTGCAACTCACGACTTACGGAATTTACAGTGATAAAACAATCACCTACAAGCCTGTTGAACAAAAACAGGCCACACACACACTCAACCGGCTGGTCGATTATTTTAAAGACGAGGCGCACCACCCGTTGTGCTTTGCCCCCGCGATTGGTTGGAAGATCGTATCCGCAGGAGAAGATAAAGTTTCCGACAGCGACTGGCGTGGCAATGACTACAACTTTGGGGTGGACATCTATATGCGGCGCGCCTTTGGCGAGACGCTGCCAGAGTCAGGCACCCCAGAGTGGAGGAGCCTCAAAGAGATCGCCACCACCCTTTTCGAGCCCTTGGAACACTCACGCGATGATGGCGCAAAGAAAAAAGGAGCAACGAAATGACACCCTTTGATGTTATCTCCACCCCGCTCAGGCCAGGAACCTGCTCCCTGATTGAGGCGAATGCCGGCACTGGTAAAACCTTCAACATTCAGCACCTATATCTGCGCTTGATTCTCGAACAAGGCCTTGAACCAGCCCGTATTCTGGTTGTCACTTTCACCGAGGCCGCCACCGCCGAATTGCGCGACCGTATCCGCCAGAACCTCACCGCCGCCTTGGCGCTGCTTGAAACTGGTGGCTCTGCGGATACAGTCCTGCAGAGCCTCGTGAACCAAGCCCGCAACCTGCCTAAATCGGATGATGAGCTGCGGACAGCCCTGCGCTTAGCACTGGCCGCCTTTGACGAAGCCGCTATTTTCACGATCCACGGCTTCTGTAAACGCACTCTCGACCGCAATGCCTTCGACAGCCGGGTCAACTTCGACTGCGAACTCTGCCCCTCATATACTGACCTGATGCGCGAGCTGGTCACCGACTTCTACCGACAGGAGCGGGCATCTCCCCTACCACCGGCTGTGAACCTGAAAGCCCTCATCGGCCACGCCAACAAAGTCATGGGCCATATCGGAGATCTGACCTTTGAACCTGATCAACTCGGCAAAAAGGAAGATCTGTGGTTCAAACTGACAACGTCAATCGCACAAACACAGCTACCTGCAAGAAGCTCCAAATTCAAACAGGCGCTGGCCGTCCTCAAGCAAGCGTTGAACAGCGGGAACCTACACCCTGGCAGTCCGCTCCTTGATGAAAAGGAGTTAATCGAAAAGACGGCCAATAATAATGCGCCGGAGTTTGTTAAAATAATGAACGAATGGCTTGAAGCACCAATTGTCGACACCTTTGCCCGCTTACGCGAATTCATCAAGGATCCAGAGCATGGCTTTGAAGCGCGTAAGAGTCGGTTACGAAGTATGGGGTTCGACGATCTGCTGCGCAACATGCAGAGAGCCCTGCTCAATCCAGATAGCCAATTGGCCCCTGAACTGCGCAAGAGTTACGCGGTTGCTATGGTTGATGAATTTCAGGACACCGACCCAGTTCAGTATAAAATTTTTGAGACCGTTTTCAAACATCCAGAGTCGATGTTCTTCATGATTGGCGATCCTAAACAGGCGATCTACGGTTTTAGGGGCGGCGATATTTACGCCTATCTGAAAGCCAAGGAGTCTGTGGCAAAAAACTCCCGCTTCACCCTTTCGCATAACTACCGCTCCTCGAGAAAACTGATCGAAGCGATCAACCACCTGTTCACTCCAGACGGTGCTTTTGCGGAAGCCGGGCTCGATTATCACAACTCCGAGTTCGGGCGCGAACCGCAAAGACAGCTACTCAAAGAGGGCCAACCTGACGAGCAGCCCTTTGAGATTCTCTGGTTCTCAGGCGATGCTGATGGCAAGGCAGTTGTAAAAACCAATCTCAGTGCGGGAATCAACCGTGAGTGTGCAGCTCGCATTGCCGGGATGCTAATGGGCAAAGCATCTGGAGCAAAGAATCCGGAGTTCACATTTATTGATAAAAGCCAATCTCCCACTCCTGTGATGCCCGGCGACATCGCGGTGCTGGTCACCAAACACAACGAGGCCAAGTTGTTGCAGCAGTGGCTGCGGCAAAACAACGTCCCGGCGGTCATCTACAAGAGCGGCAATGTGTTTCAAACCGATGATGCCAAAAACCTCTGGCATGTACTGGCCGCCATGGTCGCTTCAAACCGCCCTGCCACAGTTAAGGCGGCCCTGCTCACCCCTTTGTGCGGACTCTCACCCATTGACCTCATACTCCTCGAACACGACTCCGAGAAGTTTGAAAAACATATCACAGCCTTTGCCGAATTCGACCAGAGATGGCGGGGAAAAGGTATCATGGTCAGCCTTGCGGCTTTTCTGACGCACTACCAGAGCTTCGAGAAGCTCGCACAAGACCCGGCCTGCGAGCGGCGGCTCACCAATCTTCGCCACCTCAGCGAGCTGCTCCATCAAGCTGAAGCTTCCTCCGAACTCGAACCAGATGGATTGCTAAACTGGTTCAAAGAGCAGATCACTAAGACCGACATTGAGGATGAGACCCATGAGCAACGCATGGAGAGCGACCGCACCGCTGTGACCATTATGACCATCCACAAAAGCAAAGGGCTCCAGTTTCCGATTGTCTTCATTCCCTATCTCATCACACATGACATCGCAAGGTGGCTGAAAAAAGAGTGGACAATTCACGAGGACACAGAGGACGGCGAAAAAAAGATCGTCTTTCCTGTTAGCGCGACAGCTAAAAAGAGCCGGGAAGCGCGGCGAATGGAAGAGAATCTCGCGGAAGACCTGCGCCTGCTCTATGTCGCGGTCACCCGGGCAGAGAACCGCTGCGTGATCATGATGGGAAATATCGCTGGACAAGGGGCGAAAAGCGCGGTCAACTATCTAGGGCAACTGCACACCCACGCCAAGGATGATTTCTCTCCTTCCGCATTTATCACAACAAAACTGGAGGCTGGCCCTGAGTCACCCTTTAACGCGGCTAGCGCGATCAGCACAACAAATCTCTCACTGGAAGAGCTTGGCGCCCACATGCCGAACCTCAGCTACAGCGGAAGGGGTAAAGAAACAGAGATCAAAAAGCCTTTAAGCCCGCCCACTCCCATCAACAACTGGGGCGTGATGAGCTACTCCGGGATGACGCAGCACGCGCATATTGCGCCTGCCCACATGAAACCTGATGCAGGCGCGGACGAAATCATTGACGCTGTGCCGCCAGCCGCAACCAGGGAGATCCTACCCGGAGGGATCAACACTGGGCTGTGTGTGCATGCGATCTTCGAAAAGCTCGACTTCACCAGAATCAAACCAGGCTGGAAGCCGACTCCGGCTGAGCTAAGGCTGATCAACAGCCAGGCCGGATATTTCGGGCTTTACACCCCTGACTCATCCCATGCGGAGGCGCGGCGCGCCTGCCTGCGGATGCTGATCACCAACACCTTGAATCGTATGTTGAGCACAGGTGATGGTTCGGTCACACTCTCCGATATCGCTCAAGCCGATACCCGACGTGAATGGGAGTTCTTTTTCAATGTGCCCCGTAACATCAACCTTGAACCATTCAAAGATTTGGGGCTGACCTTCAAGAGCGGCGGTAACCAGCGCCAAGGCTTTATGACCGGCTCCATTGATCTGCTGTTCCGCCAGGGGGAACGCTACTTCTTCGCGGATTGGAAAACCGATACTCTGGGAGACTATTCACCTGCCAAACTGGCCGAGGCCATGGTTGCCCGCAACTATACCTTTCAGGGAATCGTTTACGCTGTGGCCCTGCACAACCTGCTTAAACAGAGTTTTGGCGCTGATTATGACTTCCAGCGTCATTTTGGTGGCGGCTACTACCTTTTTGTGCGCGGCATCACTGCCACAACCGGTGTCCACGTCTACCAGCCCCAATACGCTGAGGTTGAAGGGTGGGATCAGATCCTGCGCAACACATAACACTACATTTTCGAGTATTTCGTATAAACGCAAAACTCCAAACAGGAATTTACATGATGACCGACACAGCAAATAATTCATCCTTCCGCTCAGTATTGAAACAACTCCTCCATCGTGGTTTGTTGGCCCCCTTTGCCTGGCATTTTGCCGAAACTGTCGCCCGTATGGCACCCGTGAACTCGGACAGCAAGGTACATGAGACCCTTTTTCTGGCTGCTGCGCTTGTTGCACAGAACACGATCATCAACAAGCACGTCTGCCTGCAGCTCACTCCTGATCTGCAACTGAGCGATTTTCTGCTGACAACCCTTGATCCCGATGACGCAATTGCCGACCTTCTCACAGCCAAAATTCCGTCCGACCTTCTAACTCAGCTTGGCAACGACTCATTCGTCTACGCTGTTTCCAAAGCAGGCGATGGAGGTTTCAAGCCACTGATACTGGAGAACAATCGGCTCTACCTGCAGCGGTACTGGGTCTATGAAAACATGTGCGCCGAACAACTGCGCGCGCGGGCCGAGATCGCACCGGAGCCTACGCTGAACGAAGCCGCTATCCGAAGCAACACCAAGCTTACGCTGGACTCTGACCAGATTGCCGCAGTTCAAAGGGCGGCCGCCAATCGCCTCTGCATCATCACCGGCAGCCCCGGCACGGGTAAAACCACGATTATCAGCGTGGTGCTGACCGCCCTACTGCGGGGAAACCCCGACTTGGCCATCCGCCTTTGCGCCCCGACCGGCAAGGCGCAGGCACGGCTCAAAGAGGCACTGCAGGAGCAGATCAAAGAGTACCTCACCCTCGCGGCTGATGACCCTCTCCGTGCCACATTGGGCAAACTGGAAACCTCAACGATCCACCGCTTGCTCAAATTCAACCCCAGCACACGGCAGTTTACCTATCATGAGGGTAACCCTATGATAGCCGATCTTCTGATTGTGGATGAAGTCTCAATGGTTGCTCTGCCGCTCATGGTCAAACTGCTGGTAGCTTTGCCCGGCACCTGCAAGGTGATCCTGCTAGGGGATAAGGATCAATTGGCGGCAGTGGAGATCGGCGCGGCCTTAGCTGAGATGTGCGCGGCCTGGGAGAACCTGCCCCCTGTGGCGCGGCTCACAGTATCACACCGCTTCTCGGGTGAGCGCGGCATCGGCAAACTCAAAGATGCCATCAACGCCGGAGAGTGTGAAGATGCCTGGAACATATTGATGGAAGACGATTGTGAGCTTGGCCATGCCCCCTCGCCTGGCACCTACGCGGCCTGCGAACAGGCACTGGCAAAGTATCTGGGCGAACACCCCTTCCGCAGTTATCTCACGGCCACGAATGCGGAAGATGCCCACGCATATTTCGAAACTTTCCGCATCCTTTGCGCGACACGGCAAGGGCCTTGTGGCGTTGACCACATCAATCAATGTGTGCAGCGATTATTCGATATCAAAACCTACGGACATGGATATCCAATCATGGTGACAGTCAACGATTACACCCATCGGCTTTTCAACGGTGACATTGGCATCTGCCTGCGCGATCAGGAAACTGACTCGGTCAAGGTCTGGTTCTCCGACTATGAGAAGCCTGGCGCCTATCGCTGTTTCAGCATCGGCGAGCTGCCTGCGCACAGCCCGGTCTTTGCCATGACCGTGCATAAGGCCCAAGGTTCAGGGTTTGACGAAGTCCTGCTGCTGCTACCACCGCAAGAGAATCGAGTTCTCACCCGCGAACTGATCTACACCGGCGTGACCCGCGCCAAGAAAAAATGCACTCTCTGGGCTAATAAACCCATCTTTGAGGGAGCCATCGCCCACCCCACTATCCGCATGTCAGGCCTCAAAGATAAACTCTTGCAGCAAGAAATACCCAATCCCGTAAATCAAGCGGCAACAACATGGGGGTGTCCCGGTCAATAAGTTTCAATCGTAATGCCATAAAACAAAATCCTTTTAGGCCCTTACCGAAGGGCAAGACAAACATGTTGGCCCTTAAAAACATGTTGTCAGTACATCAATGAACCTTGTCTCGAACCTCGCCTTTTACCCCCATCCTGGCCTACAACTTGTTCACTTAGCCCTAGTTCTGAGTCTTATGCTCATGCTCGTGGTCGGGGTCGGGGTCGGAATCAGTATCGGTATTGAAAAGCGTCCGAGGTCGACCCCGATTCCGATTCCGACCCCGACTCCGATGCAGCTGACCTATGAGTTACCCCATCGGTTTTTCGTGTCCTTCTGACTTCTGAATTCTGAATTCTGCTGCTCCGCAACGCGGAGCCACTTGATCTGAGCGAAGTCTCAGATCAAGCCTAGTTGCTATTCTCGCAACTTCTCAATAAACCGCTTTTAACCATCAACTTATAATGAGTAGCATCGCCTTCACATATTGAACAGCCTCATTTGGTTGCGGCGGAAAGCTGCTTTAGTATTAAGAGGTGTTTCTTCTTTGAATTTGCGGATTGACTTTTTTAACCTCCGTCCGCATAATATATTCCAATCTATAAAAAATAGAAAGGCAGTATAAGACAAAATGAAACAAATGAAATTCCTTTGTGTGACTCTAGTTTGCGTGCTTTCCCAAAACAATAGTGCCGCTCAGGGTAGTAAATTAACTTCCCTTGCGGAAAATATAGAAATACGGTCTTCGATTCTTCCTGAAAAACATGCCGACTTGATTGAAAAGCAGGCGAGATATGAAGCCGCCGTCCAGTTCGGCGTACACCGGCTGCCCGACAACCTGAAGGACTGGGAAGCCTACAAGGTTCAGTTAAAAAAGAAAATCGCTGAAAAAACAGGTGCCTTGCTGAAACAGGACTTACCGCTCAACATACGGGAGACGCGTGTGACTAAGATGCAGGGGTATACAGTTAAAAACATCGCGTTTCAAACCCGACCGGGAATTTATGCTACCGCAAATCTTTATATTCCTGACGGATCGGGGCCTTTTCCTGCGGCAGTGTTGATGGCCGGACACACCTTGTCAGCTAAAATAGGATACCAGTATCTGGGCTATACGCTTGCGCTCAACGGGTTTGTTGGCTTGACCATAGACCCTTGGGGCGCAGGGGAGAGGGCCACACAACACGGCACCTTTGAATATCATGGTGCCAACCTAGGGGCCTCTCTCATGAATCTCGGGGAATCCTTAATGGGTGTGCAGATCACCGATAACATGCGCGCAATGGAGCTTCTGTGTTCATTACCCTTCGTTGACCCAGAAAGGGTGGGTGCGACTGGATGCAGCGGAGGTGGCAATCAAACTATGTGGCTGGCGGCCATGGACGAACGTGTTAAGGCTGCCGTGCCTGTTGTCAGCGTTGGCACATTTGAGTCGTATGTCATGGGACATAACTGTATATGTGAAGTCCTCATTGACGGGTTGACGTTTACTGAAGAATCTGGAGTGCTTGCAATGGTTGCTCCCAGGGCACTGATGTTATCAAATGGGCTCAAAGACGGTAACACGGCTTTTTATCCCTCTGAAATGTTGAGGAGTTTCGCCAATGCGATGCCCATCTTTGAGATGTACGGCGCAGGCAATAAGTTCAGCCATCACATTTTTGATGGCCCGCACGGTTATCCTCCTGAATCAAGAGAGGCGATGATTAATTTCTTTAATGCGCACCTCAAAGGGCTCCCAACAGGACGGGCTAAGATCACGATTCCTGAAAACGGGCTGCACACACAGGAAGAAATCATGGTCTATCCAAAAGGAGAACGTGATCCTGAAACAATATCGACTGCTGAATTCTGTAGAAAACGGGGTCAAGAACTACGGAAAGTCCATCTGGAGGCCACATCTTTTAAGGCGGCGCGGAAGAAAAAAGAGCTGAAAGAGGTTTTACGGATCAGTGACATACCGACTCTGAAGAAAACAAACATAACGCCGTCTGCCTCAGGGTGGGATGCCGTCACCCTCGAGACATCTGACGGCAAGTTGATTCCCCTGTGGCATCGCGCGCCCAAGAAAGGGGTCTCCGATTATGTGGTCCTGTCCAGTCCTGATGGGGCAAAGTCGTGCCGGCTCTCCTTTAGCAATGAGAAAAAGGAAAAAGACACAGGTGTTGTTATTGTCGATCTTTCCGGAACTGGGGAAGCGACTTCGACCCTGTCCGTGTCCAACGACAAGCTGGCGAAACTTCATACACTAGCCCGCGCCAATCTCTGGTTGGGGAAAACAGTTATAGGGGAGTGGGTTAAAGAATTGGATGTGGTAACACAATTTCTTTTGGTGGAACAGAAAGCCCGTAAAATAAGTTTTGATGGAACGAGAGAGTCAGGCCTTGCCGGATTGTTCTTTGCGACACTGGGAGGAAAAATTGATGCTGTAACTCTGCGCGATGCCCCTGTTAGTTATATTTTTGATGACAGGGAGACTATCGACTTTTTCAGCATGGGAGTTCATCTTCCCGGCATTCTTAAATGGGGTGACATCTCACTTGCGGCAGCACTGAGCAACAAAGATTTGACCTTTATTAATCCAGTGACAATGTCGGGGCAGCCGGTCAGCGGGGAAGTCCTTGAAAAATATAAATCAGAGTTCAAGCACATGAAAAAGGTCTGCCGTCTGAAAGGCAGCATATCTTTCAAATGATTTTGACAGACCTCTACCTCTTCTGTCATTATATGGGCATGAAAAAAACATATCTGTTTCTCTCCATACTTATGGCCTTCTCGCAACAGATATCTGCTGCGGCCCCTGTAACGACACCCACGCGGAACAACCTGCGCTTCATTGACGCTTCTTTCGAGAATGCCTCGCCTGTCTGGTATGAGACCGACGACGACGGCGTGATACGCATCCACCTGCTTTATGACAACGAGCGCGCGACAATCAACCGCGCCGCAGGCCATCTGCATATATGCATACACGCAGTGCCTAGCACCAGCCTGACCCTGGAGTTCTGTAACCTCGATAACATCTGGAATGGACATCACGGTTCCGTTGCGCGCGAAATGCGCTCTCTCGCGATCTCCGAGGACGGCCAAAACTGGCGTGGGATCAAGACAACCTTGATTCCAACAAACAGAGTGCAGGTCACGCTCGATATGCCGGGTCCACAACTATATATCGCACGCATCGAACCCTACCGCATCTCTGACCTTGAACGTTTTTTAAAAAACCTGCGCAAGCATCCACTGGCGACCGTCGAGACCATAGGAAAAACCCGCCAAGGACGCGCACTGGAACTCATCAGCCTCGGAGCGGCTGATGCGCCGTACTCCATCTTCCTGCGCGCCCGCGCCCACCCTTGGGAATCAGGCGGCAACTGGGTCATGCAGGGTCTTACGCACCGCCTGCTGGCCGGTGACGCAGCCGCATCCAGAGTTCTTGCGCGGTGCCGCATCCACATCCTGCCCATGGCCAACCTTGACGGCGTGGCGCGCGGCGGCACGCGCTTCAACCCGGCAGGCATGGATTTAAACCGTAACTGGAACCTTCCCGCAGACCCGGAACTGGCACCCGAGAACGCCGCACTGGAGCGCTGGCTGGCAATGCGGATTAGTGCCGGAAAAACCCCATTACTTGCCATTGACCTGCACAATGACGGTCAAGGCAAGCTCCATGTCAGCCGCCCATAAATCCCAGGTATTGTACGCTATCTTGATCGTATGAAATATTTAGAAAACCTGCTACGCGCCCACTCCCCGCCCCCCTCATCCCTCTCCCTCTCCCTCTAAAAATGCTGAAGTCTACTGGTAAGTGAGCAAAAGCAATCCTATAAGTGGTATTTCTGTTTTTACACCCAGCTATGGCAGGGTCATCACAACACGGAAGCCAAGGTCGATAGGCCGACCCGATGGAATGCACCCGGCACCGGATGCCGAGCGGCTGCGCGACGCGGGCAGGAAAAAGCTGCCGCCTCGCTGTACGCGGCCATAACTCGGCCCCGCCGGCCCCACCGGGTCGTAGCCGCCCAGTGTACCCTCAGCCCAGTCCAAACACCACTCCCACACGTTACCGTGCGTGTCATACAGCCCCCACTCATTCGGCAGATAGGAACCCACCTTCGCCGTCGCGCCCGTCGTCGTGGTATCGCTCCCTGGTAAAATCCACCCCGCACCGTCCCAGCACATTCCTCCATTAGATTCGTAGCGCCCCAGCAAATCCATCTGCGGGTTGCTCGTCGCATTCGGAGTCCCCGCCTCCCCGTCGTTATAGTAGGTCTGCGTCCCCGCGCGGCACAGACACTCCCACTGCGCTGAGGTCGGCAGGTCAAACCCTTCAATCCCCGTCTTCGCCCGGATGCGCCCCATGAAACTAGACGGCAAAACCAACGTGCCCGTCGTGGGCCAATCGACCGCAGTGCTGCTGTTCGTCGCCCCTCGGATATCATTGTACCGCACATAATCCACCGGACGCGTGTCAAGGCACACAATGTTGGTCCAGTATGATGCCCAATTACCTATCACCAGATACCACTGTTTCTGCGTCACCTCGTAGACCCCCGCGTAAAAAGGCTTGGTTAACGTCACCGGCACAGTCGGAGGTAATGAATCTCCCATCATAAACGTGTTCGCGGGGATACGCCTCAGCAGCAGGCTCGTGGTTTTGTACAGGTCGTTCGTCACCCCCCCCGGCACGTCCACTTCGGCGACGTAGTTTGATACTGGGTAGGAGGTCGCCGACTGTCCGCCCGACAGGTCGACAACCATATACAGCGGCGAAATCGACGGTGCCAGATCCACGCGGAACTTCGGCAGTATACCGGTGTTCGTACAGGACGTCACTGTGGGATCCCACACAATGCGATGTAAGCCGTTTGAAATGTCGTATAGATCGCCTGAAAAAGAGCTAACCTGCACGTCAAGCGGATCAGAGCCGTTGTACGCGCTGACGGCAATGTCCATCCGCTGGGTGGCATCACATGAAAGCACAAAGTCGATATCCACTAACCGGCTCCACGGCCACCGCTGTTGAACCATCACATTGCTGATTGTCGGATCAGCCGCCATAGCGCTCACCGACACAAATATGACCATCATACCAATCAAAATTTTATTTATTTTCATTTCTTCTCTCCTCTAATCTTTCACAAACTTTGATGCCTTATAAACCAACAGAGCCAATAAAAAATATGTTATTTTTTGTCTGCCCCCTTGGGATAGTATCCCTTGCCTGCGGCGGGCGGATAGCCGCACCCGGCTATGGCAGGGTCATCACAACACGGAAGCCAAGATCGTAAGGTCGACCCGTCGGAGCAGTAGAAGCACTGGCTGACGAACGGTTGCGCCCCGCATCTAAGGAAAAACTGCCTCCCCGCTGCACACGGCCAGAACCCGGCACCGTCGGCCCCACTGGATCGTAGCCGCCCCAACCGCCCGCCGGTGTGCCCGACCAGTCCAAACACCACTCCCACACATTACCGTGCGTGTCGTACAACCCCCACGCGTTCGGCAGGTAAGAACCCACTTTCGCCGTCGCGCCCGTCGTTGTGGTGTCTCGCCCGGGAGCAACCCAAGCTGCACCATTCCAGCACATTCCTCCATTGGACTCGTATCGCCCCAGCACATCCATCTGCGCATTGCTCTTCGTGTTGCTCGGGTATCCCGCAATCACTTCGTTACGGTTGTAGTATGTCTGCGTCCCCGCGCGGCACAGACACTCCCACTGCGCCGAGGTCGGCAGGTCAAATCCATCGATCCCTGTCTTCGCCCGGATGCGCCCCATGAAACTGGACGGCAGAACCGAGACACCCGTCGCGGGCCAGTCAACCGCCGGGGTCGTCCCCCTAATGTCGGTGTACCTCACATAATCCACCGGCCGCGTGTCACGGTACACAGTATTGGTCCAGTATATCGTCCAAGCTCCCATCACTTGGTACCACTGTTTATGCGTCAGCTCGTAAACCCCCGCATAAAAGGGTTTGGTTAACGTCACCGAAATATCCGGTGGCCATGCGCTTCCCATCATGAACGTGTTCGCGGGGATACGCCGCAGCAGCAGGCTCGTGGTTTTGTACAGGTCATTCGTCACCCCCCCCGGCACGTCCGCCTCGGTGACGTAGTTCGACACAGGGTAGGATGTCGCTGACTTTCCCCCCGACAGGTCGACAACCATGTACAGCGACGAAATCGACGGCACCAGCTCAACACGGAACTCCGGCAGTATACTGGTATTCGTGCAGGACGTTACCGTGGGATCCCACACGATTCGATGTGAGCCGTATGAAATATTGTAGAGATCGCCCGAAAAAGAGCTTGCCGGCACGTCAAGCGGCTCAGAACCGTTGTACGCGCTGACAGTGATATCCATCCGCTGGGTGGCATCGCACGAAAGCACAAAATCAATATCCACCAACCGACTCCACGGCCACCGCTGTTGAACCATCACACTGTCGATTGTCGGATCATCCGCCATAGCGCACACCGACAAAAATGTGACCATCATACCAATCAAGACTTTCTTTGTTTTCATTTCTTTTTCCTCATATCACTCATAAACTTTAGTCGCTTAGGCAACTAGAAAAAATAATTAATTGTCCTTTCCAATTCCACACAATATAGTGACCTCATTTAAATGATACATGAGGGTGAAAGAAAAAACAAGTGATTTTTTGAAATTTTTGCGGAAGCTAAATAAACTCTGTAAACTCAGTAGCTATGCGCCAGTGACTGCATGGCGGCGAGGTACAATCTGCCGCCCACCATCCCCCACTGATCTTCAGCGGAATCAAGCGCATGGTCGGTCATTCTCGTTCTAAGCACCTGCGCCCTTGCGTCCCTCCCCGCCGCCTTTAGCGCACGCACCTTCATACAATCCCGATAAAGATCGGAAACTCCGGCGGGCTGAGCCCGCGTCATGGCAGAGACCACCTGCAGCCCCAGGGTGAAGAGTTCGGGGTAGTCACGTCCAGCGGTGATCAGCGCATACCCAGTCAGAGCATTGATAGTCTCTGAACTCTGCTCAGCGCGTTTGCTGTATGCCACCGCGCCATCGGGGTGTGTCAAGCCGCGCAGCCAGCGCAGCCCCTTGCGCAGCGGTAGATCAGCCGCGGCCACACCGCTGTTCTTAGCGGAGAGGAGTGCCTGCACCTGCCAGGCGGTTACAGCCGCATTCCCCTCTGAATCCACTGCATAGTCCCAGCCGCCGGCAACACTCTGACTGGAGTGAATACATGCGACCGCTTTTTGCAGGATCATGTCGTAATTCAAATTACCATACCTGATCTCAGCGAGCACATAGGTGACAATCGCCTGGTTATAAAACCGCTCACGGTCAATACCGCCGAAAGAACCGTCCGCTTGCTGGATGGAGACCAAGTACTGGCAGGCACGCTCCACCGCAGCGGAGAAACGCCGCCCTTTGGAGCAATGCAAGGCCCAGGCGGCCAGGGCAGTCAGCGCCGGCTGGTAGCTCGGCACGCCCCCAAAACGGGCGGGATTCCATGAGCCATCCTCCTCCTGCGAATTAGCCAGCCACAACTCATTGCGCAGCGGACAGCCACCAGCGCCGGGATAGAAGAAATACAACACGCAAATCATTACAACGGCTGCGGCCGCAGCCGCCGCGCCGATCCACGGTTTAGAAACAGGAGCAAATGTCCGCGCTCGTCCGCAACAACGGTTGCCACTGTCAAGCTGAGCCATAATCCGCGGGAGCAGGGTGACAGAAGGTTCCACCTCTGGTCTCTGCAACATACATGCAGCCAGATCACGGAGTGCCTTCACCTCCAGTGAGCTGCCCAACTCATCAAGATGGGTGGAAATATTCATCCTTGCTCCAGAATCTGCCTGAGCTTTCTCAAGGCGTTAAAGATACGTGATTTCACAGTGCCCTCGGGAACCTCCAGTATCTGGGCCACCTCGCTGTAATTCAGCCCCTGATAAACGCCGAGTTCAACGGCAAGGCGCATATCCTCAGAGAGCTTCGCAAGCGCGTCCGTGAGATCCACGCGGGCATCATTCACGGCTGTTTCCGGTTCAGCAACCTGTTTCGCTTCCTTCCTCCAACCCTCTTTGAGCCGCTGAATACGGGTGCGTTTACGCAATTCATCGATCCAGATCTGCCGGGCCATCATAAAAATAAAGGTTGTGAGCTTAGCGCTCCTTTTGTAATTCAAACGATAGCGGTAGAGCCTCACAAAGGTCTGCTGCGCGAGATCCTCCGCATCATATTGAACGCCGCAGCGGTAAAAAAAGTTCAATATTTTTTTTTGATGGCGTTTAACCAACTCCTCAAAAGCGGAGCGGTCATCCAGATCCCGGACACGTTCCATCAAAAACTCATCCTCTAATAAGTCTAACTCCAACTAAACTCCTACCTGTGAATAACCGCTTCGATCAGAGGTCTGACAACCCTGAACACATATGAACTCTCCTCCAGAGTTTTGCATCTGGCGCAGTTAGGCTGCAAATAGAGTACCCCGCAGATCACAAAAACAATTATGAGTGCCTTGAGAAGTCCGAGAAGCCCTCCCAAAAAAACATCCAGCTTGTGGTTGACGGTCACCCTTAAGCAGAAAGAAGATATATTTGCCACCACAACCCAGAGGATAAAACAAGCGACCGCGATCAAAAGCGCCAGCACGAACTTGGCGGACAAAGCACCTCCGCTCCATCTGCCTACAGAGTCTAGCAGTGTACCAAACATCCGTAGAGCGAATAGACCTGCGACAATCGCAATCACCAGTCCCAGTACCCGGCTAAGCTCCTCGGAAAACCCGCGGCGCATTCCACGGAAGAAAACGAAAAGCATGATCGCGGCCATGCACAAGTCAAAGCCGCCAATCACGCGCATGAAATTCAATGTCTGCTCATTCAACTCTGGCAAAAAATCTGCCATTGGCATGAAGTATGCGATCATGGAACAGACCATTTTTCACCTGCTTTAGTTTTTTGAGAGAGAATTCACCCACCTCTCATACGCAGCGCGATCTTTATCGCCAGGTTCCAGCAGAGCCAGATAGTACATGCCATATTTCTGGGCCTCAGCATATCTATTCTGCGCATAGAGAGCGCGCGCCATCAAATCATAGTATGAAGAATAAGCGGAATTGCGGGCAATAGCCCGATCCAAAAGCCTGATCGCATCCGAATAAAGCCTGAGTTCTATGGCCAAAGTAATCGCCCTGGAATAACTATCCTGATGGTCCGGATTTATGTCAAGCGCCTCCTTGAATGCCGGGAAAGCCTCGCGTGGCGAGTTCAGCTTCTGATACGCCATCGCTTTTCCATAAGCCGCGCTGAATGCCTGCGGGTCCGCTTTCAATGCGGCGTTATAGGACTTGATCGCCTCACGGTACTTCTTCTGTGATTGAAAAACAACACCATTTCCCAGATGCTCTGAAGCCGCCACCGCGTCACGCTTCATGCTTGCCCGACGCGTGCTTTCCAGCCGCGCGATGTTCTGCATCAGGCGCTCAATGTGGTTTTCGGCCTTGGCGTAATGGGACTCTTTTTTGACAGCTGCTTTGAGATATTTTTTAAAGTAAGTGAGAGCCTCCTCCTTAAATTCGAACTTATCGCGATAGAGACTGCCCAGGTTGTATAACGCGGGGGCATAGCCGGGATCGCACCTCATAGCCTGAATCAGATAAAGTCGTGCCAGACCTTCTTTCTTTAATCCGCTCTCCACCAACGACATGGAGGTGTACAGCACCGCCTTTTTATGGGCGTCATCAATCAGCTTCAGAGCCGCCTGATAACACGCCTGTGACGTTGCCAGATCATTTTTATAATAAGCAATCTGTCCCAGACAGATAATCGACTCATAGTGCGAGGCATCAAGATCCAATGTCTTTTTAAAAGCAGCCAACGCCTTATCCATGTCACCTAGGTGTAGATGCGCCAAGCCCAAAGTATAATATAAATCTGATGAATCCGTGATCTCGCTCGCGGCCGCGCTCAGCTTCTCCACCGCCGAAGAATAATCTCTCTTCGCAAATGCCGCGGCCCCTTTTTTTAACATACTTTGACTCGATTTCGAACCACAGCCAGCTAAGAGCAATCCGATTGCCACTATTACAAAAAAATCTTTGATTTTAAACATCATCTTGAAATCTCCTCACCAAAGCACATATATAACTATAGCATTAAAATCAGTGCGTCCGCAACACAGGATCACCTCTTTAAATAAAATTTCGGTTACCTTTGAACCAACTTCATGCCAAGCAATCGAGTTGCGGTTGTGTTTGTTGACTGGCAGCTAAAGCCGCGACCGCAGCGGTACTCAAACTTCAAATTTACTTCTGATAAGCCTGCGGGTGATAGGCAGCGCATTTTTTCGCCGCAAAGATGGGGACAAAGCGGGTGAACCGCGGCAGCCCGTTCTCCAACGGAACATCCGCCCACACATCGCCAATCAAAGGCCGTGCGTATTTCACAAACTCATCGGTGACATCAATGCGGTTCGAAGCGATCCACTCTTGCGGGAAAAAACGCTCGCTGTTGGCAACCACATCCAGCGGCACCTTGTCATAGCGTACTTTGTAAAGCTCGCCCGGCTCACGCAGGATCGTCGCCATATAACCATTGCCATCTTTACGCGCAATCTCAACCGCATAGCGCCCTGACTCATAGGCCTCCCTTAAATCCACCACTGAGGCCAGCGGCGCGGAGTGACGCTGATCAGTGCCAACGGCCTGGCCGCGAGCCTTGCCTGTGGCTTTCAAGCCCACAGAGTTGAGATAGGAGACGATTGCTGACTGCGCGGTGCGCTCGCTGGCGCCAAAGTTAATGTGCCCGAAAGAGTCCTTCTGCGCACCGATGTCACCCACATCAAAGCCTTCGCTGACCACCACAATGCAGCGTCGGCTACGCACCAGCTCATCGTTGACCAGGTCGGCCATCTCATGCATCGAAACACCGGACTCTGTCAGATAGATCTGAAGCGGCAGCCTGCGCTCAGGGTCGGCCAGACGTGCCGCCGCTGGGATAAAGCCGATCTTGCGTCCCATGGCCTGCAGCACCAGAACCGGGTCAGCGGGGCAGGAGCCCGCGTTCTCCTCATTGGCGCACAGCAGGTTGGTGGCCCAATAGCGGGCGGTCGAGCCATAACCAGGGGTGTGGTCAACGAGTTTGAACTCCGCGTCGCCCACATCATTATCAATTGTTTTGGGCACGCCGGTTGAGATCAGCTCCATCCCTTTGTCGGCCGCAATCTGAGCGATCTTATTGGCCGTGTCCATCGAGTCATTGCCGCCAGCGTAAAAGAAGTAGCCAATTTCATGTGCTCGAAGAACCTCCACCACACGCTCAAAATCCAGATCCTGCGAGCTTCTGAGCTTATAGCGGCAGGTTCCAATGGCACCCGCCGCAGGCGTGGATTTCAGCAGTGCGATCTCCCTGTCATCCTGCGCGCTGATATCCAGCAACTCCTCTTTCAAAACCCCTTCAATCCCATGCCAGGCACCGTAGATGTTTCCAAAGGTATCGGGGTAGTCGCGACAGGCATCAATGACACCGCGAATTGAGTTGTTGATCACAGCTGTGGGACCGCCCGACTGGGCAACTAAAACATTCTTCATTTTGATTCTCCTATTCTAAAGTTATTCTCAAAAAAACTGCATACTGGTTTTTTTATACTCACGTACAGAGAGCAAAAGCTGCCCTCCACTCAAACCGCAATCATCAGAGATCCTCTGAAACAACGATTGCGTATCCTGCCACGCGGTTGTATGAATCATGGCAAATAAATTAAAGGGAAATATCTCAAGCAGCGGCCTCTCATAACAATGCGTAACCTCCGGGCACTGGGATACACGGCGGCCGACCTCCAGGATGTCGGCCTGAGGCACATTCCAACAACACATTCCATTGGCTAAAAAACCAACCTCGCGATGACGCAGCAGCAGCCCAATCCGACGCAGCACCCCTGAACCTTTCCAGAGTGTCAGGGTTTGTAGCAGCACGCTCTTTTCAAGGCCGAGATGATTTGCGAGCTGACCGTAAAAATCAGCGGTCACCGGGAGGTCACCCTCCAGATAGCGGACAATCGCCTGCTGCCCGGGGGTCAGCTCATAGCTCTCGGCACTGTTCAGATCAATCGCGGGACGCGCCTCCACCTGCTCATCGCGCGACCCTTTGCGCAGGTCAAAAACCACATCAATCTTAAAGCGGTTTAAAGCGGGGAGTTCGTAGATACTGTACGGCGCGCACCTTGCACGCAGCGTATCAAGCTCCTGTGAAAAGCTCTTGGCTGGCACTGCCAGGGTAAACCAGAAATTCGGCCACTCGTTCTCCCTCGGCGCACCAATGCTGTCCGGCGGAAGTTCATCAATCCACCCCCGCTGATAGGCATGGGTGACACCTCGCAGGGCAATAATATGTTGCGCAACAACGGGAATCTGCGCCTCAGGAATCCACATGCAGCAGAGCGCACTGCGGTATCCGAGCCGGCGTGAGTCAAAAACCGCACCAAAACGGCGCGCCTCGCCGTTGAAAAGCAACCGCTGAACAAAGCCGATGACCTCATTTTCGCTCATGCCGCAATGCTCAGCCAACGCGGCAAACGGTCGCTCAGCAACTGGAATTCCCCTTTGCACAGCCACAAACAGCCCCGCCTCTTTATCGGTCATCTCAAACATTCGAAAAATCTCTAACCCTTATAAAATAAAGTACAAATAATAGCAAACTAAAGTACGCTTGTCCAAACTGGAAATAAAAGTGGTAGTGAAGCATCCTGCTTGCTAATGAAGTTCTTAGCACAGAATAAAATTACGGCCTTAAGCGTTGCATTTCACCTGATCCCAGATGGCATCCAGCTCTTCGAGAGTGCATTTACACATATCTTTACCCGCCTCGCGCACCCGTTTCTCAACCTCTTTGAAACGTCTTGAAAACTTTTGGTTGGTCAGCTCCAAGGCACTTTCGGCATCCACATCAATAAAACGACAGTAGTTGACCACCGAGAACAGGAGATCACCGGCCTCCTGCGCCGTCGTCTCCTGATCACCACTCTTTTGCGCTGCCATCAACTCGGCGATCTCCTCATGAATCTTGGCAATCGCACCAGTAGAGTCCTTCCAGTCAAAACCAACGCGCGAGGCTTTCGACTGGACGCGCTGCGCCTTGAGCAGGGCTGGCAGAGTGGCCGGCACACCGTCAATCGCCGAGCGCTCGGGAGTCGCGCTGCGCTCCAGCTGTTTGATCTGCTCCCAGTTCCTCAGAACCTCACCCGATGTTTTCGCATTCACGTCACCAAAAATATGTGGATGCCGACGGATCAGCTTCTCCGCAATCGCATTCGCCACCTCATCAAAGGTGAACGCCCCCTCCTGCTCACGGATAACACTCTGAAAGACAACCTGCAGCAGAACATCACCCAGCTCTTCAAGATGGCTGTCCATATCATCGCCATCCATGGCCGCCAGCAGTTCATGACACTCCTCCAACAAACAAGGCTTCAGCGAGGCTATGCTCTGCTCCCTATCCCACGGGCAGCCATCCGGCGCACGCAGCCTGCGCATCACATCAAGTAAACGATTCATCGAGTCATTTTTGCAATTCACTTTATTCCATTTCCTTTCCCGTGCGAGGCATCTGCGTATAATAGTGATTATTACCAATAAACTCAAGTCGACAGATCAAGACGCGCCCCCCCTGCTGAGCCTGTAAAAAACTCAGTTCACGGTAAAAGCGCGGGGAGCCGTCATCCGTCACAAGCAGCAAGCGTGAGACGCGCTTTTGAATCAGGGTCGATCTCAAAGCGTTTTTTCTCCAACAGTTCGAGAATCTTCGCCTCAAGATTTTCCCTGGCCAACTCTTTTGGTAATAACATGCCATCTATAATACTCGAAACCCGCAGGTTTTGAAAGTTACTTGACAACAGAGGGAAAAAGTTTAAAGGAATTGCTTTTTCTAGCCGCCCTCACTTAACTAATATGAGAGTATGGAGGCACTTTGTCAACATAGTTTTAGTGATAAACGATACTTGAATTATGCGCCGAATTTTGTGATACTGTGCAGCATGAATTTACCGTTACATGGACAAACCGCTCTGGTCACTGGTGCTGCCCAGCGCATTGGTCGGGCAATTGCGTTGACCCTGGCGGAACAAGGGGCGGATCTGGTGATTCACTGCAACCACTCGATGGAACAAGCCGCTGCCACGGCGGCAATGATCAAAGGCATAGGGGTAAACTGCTGGATTATGCAGTGCGACCTCACGGATCCCCGCAAAAGCGCCACGCTGCTGGAGGAAGCGCGGAGCCTGACAGGGACTCCGATTGATATCCTGATCAACAATGCCAGCATTTTTCACCAGGGCCGAGCCACTGCGATTACACCCGAAGAGTTCACCATTAACATGAACATCCATGCCCTGAGTCCCCTGCTGCTCAGCCAAGCGCTGGCAGAGCAGAAAAACGGCGGGCAGATCATCAATATCCTCGACACCCGAATCATGGAATGCGACAGCGAGCACGCGGCCTACCACCTTTCAAAACGCGCCCTTTTCACGCTCACGCGCATGCTAGCCAAAGAGTTGGCCCCTGAGATCCGGGTCAATGGTGTGGCACCCGGCGCGATTCTGCCGCCGCCGGGTAAAGACGCAAACTACCTCAAGGTCAGAGCGACTTCCATTCCCCTGCAGCGCCATGGCTCGGTGCAGGATATCACCGATGCGGTTATCTATCTTAGCCAGGCCTTTTTTGTAACCGGCCAGATCATCTATGTTGATGGCGGCCAGCATATCGGAGTGCATAGCTATGACTCATAAGCATTACGACAAAATACAGATCGTTGATCTGCTGCTCCCATGTATCATTGGCGTGCGCGAATGGGAGCGCACAACACCGCAAAACATCAACCTCAACATCACTCTTTTCACCGACTTCTCGAAGGCCTGCGGCAGCGATGAGATTGATGACACGGTTGACTATGTGACAATCAAAAAAGATATTATCAAAGAGGTGGAGGCCTCCTCTTTTAAACTGGTTGAAAAGCTGGCGCAAATGGTCGCGGAGATCTGCCTCAGAGATGCGCGCGTGATGCGGGTGGATGTGAACGTGAGCAAACCCGGGGCGCTGCGCTTTGCGCGAACTGTCGCGGTGGAGATAACCCGCACCCGTGAGTGAGATCATCTATATCGGCGTTGGCTCAAATATTGAGCCTGAGCGCAATTTGTTTCAGGCGCTGGATCTCCTGCGCCAACGGATCAGGATCGAAGCGCTCTCCACCTGCTACCGCAGCCCAGCGCTGGAGCGGCTGGAGCAGGCGGACTACATCAACTGCGTATGGCGGGGAGTGACCGATCTGGATGCCGCAGCTGTTAAGTTCTCGGTCTTGCGTGAGATTGAATCAGCGCAGGGACGGATCAGAACCGCGGATGCCTACGCTGCACGGGAGATTGATCTTGACCTGCTCCTCTATGGCCTCCACTGCATCCATAGCAGCTGCTTGACAGTGCCGGATCCGGATATCATGCGCAGAGCTTTTATCGCTCTGCCCTTACTGGAATTAGCGCCGGAAATCACGCTTCCAGGGATGCGCCTGCCATTGGCGCAGCTGGAGGTTTCACAACCAAATGAAAACTTGGTTGCCTTACATGATTTAACCACTAAACTAAAAGCGAGATTACAATATGAACCTTGAGAAAGTTGAAGAATTGGTACGCGAACTTCTAATTGAAATTGGCGAAGATCCAGAGCGTGAAGGGCTGCTCAGCACCCCAAAAAGAGTTGCCAAATCATGGCAGTTTTTAACCCACGGCTACAGCGTGGATCCGCATGAAGTGATCAACAACGCCCTCTTCGACACTGGCTCCAACAACATGATCATTGCCCGCGACATTGAGGTTTACTCCCTCTGTGAGCACCATATGCTGCCCTTTTTCGGCAGGTGTCATATCGGCTACATCGCGCAGAACAAGGTGCTGGGAGTCAGCAAACTGGCGCGCATTGTCGATGTTTTCGCACGTCGCCTGCAGATTCAGGAGCGGCTGACAGAGCAGATTGCCCGTATGGTCATGGATGTCACCCATGCGGAGGGGGTCGGCGTTGTCATGGAGTGCAAACACCTTTGCATGATGATGCGCGGCGTGGAAAAGCAGAACAGCGTCATGACCACCTCATCGGTACTCGGCAGTTTTCACGGCGAGGAGGCCACCCGCTCCGAATTTATGAGTTTGGCGCTACGCCTG
>JBAYXX010000039.1:0-35172 GCA_041673345.1 Kiritimatiellia bacterium | reverse complement strand
AGGCAAGCCCGCCGCGGGGCTGCGCCGCGAAAAAACGATGGGGTAACTCGACGGTCAGCTGCATCGGAGTCGGGGTCGGGGTCGGAATCGGGGTCGACCTCGTACGCTTTTCGATACCGATACCGATTCCGACCCCGACCCCGAGTTATAGGCACGAAACTGCGACAAAATGGCCGAGTTATAGGCAAGGACCAACATGTTTGTCTTGCCCTTTGGTAAGGGCCTAACGATGGTGGCGGGAGAGGGACTCGAACCCCCGACCCGCGGATTATGATTCCGATGCTCTACCGACTGAGCTATCCCGCCACTAAAAAGTCACACAAATATACCCTATCCAGCGTTCTCTGTCAATTGACAGGTTTGTTTTATTTTTTAAAGGCCTGTTTAATTTTAGCGCGGTTAATCCTTGACGGTTTTGAGCGTCTGCCTGATAATATCAAAATTACGAGCTTATATAAGGAGAACCAATAATGATGATTTTAGATGAACAGCGTAATTCAATCAAAACGTGGCTGACCGACGGGGATTCGCTGGCGGATGTGCAGAGAAAACTTAAAAGCGAATATGGGCTGACCATGACCTATATGGATGTGCGTTTGCTGGTGTTGGAGATCGGCGCCGAGGTGCAGGAAGAGCCCGAGCCCGAACCTGAGCCCGAGCCTGCGCCCAGTCCAAATGCAGAGAAGGTGGCTGCGGCAGATGCGGAGCTGGAGGAAGCGGCGGACGCGGAGCCGCGGGTTTCGCTTTCGATCGATCGCCTGATTGTTCCCGGTGCCATGGTCAGTGGCGATGTGGTCTTCACCGATGGAACCAAGGCCAAGTGGCTGATTGATAATCAGGGGCGGTTCGGAATCGAGCCAGAGGTTGAGGGTTATCAGCCCACTGAGATGGATCTGCGCCTCTTTCAAACTCAGTTGCGGGATGAGCTGCATCGTAAGGGTTACGCATAGGCGTGTTGACGTGAAAAGGATCGACAAAGCGCGTGACAAAAAACACTGCGGAAGCCCCTTTAGGCATTTGAAATTACAGGTGAGCTAAACTTAGGAGAAATATGAAATTTGGGTTTTTAGGCTCCGGCAAGATGGCGGAAGCGATTTTAAGCGGGATGTTGCAGAGTGAGCTGGCAAATCCAGATGAGGTGATCGCCTGCGACACCTCAGCCAAGCGTTGTGAGCGCATTAACTCAGAGTATGCGGTTGATACTGCGTCTTGTGCGACCGAGATGATACCAAGCTGCGATGTGATTATCCTGGCGGTTAAGCCGCAGGTGGTCGAGGAAGTTCTGGTTGCGGTAAGAGATCTGTTCACCGAGGAGCAATTGTTGATTTCAATTGTCGCTGGCAAGAAGCTGGAATTTTTGCGGCAACAGTGCGGCACTCGACCGCGCCTGTGCCGGGTGATGCCCAATCTGGCATTGATGGCGCGCGAGGGGATGAGTGCTTTCTGTATGGAGGATGACCCGCTGGATGAGGATTGCGAGTTGGTCTCGCAAATTTTTGGCAGCTCAGGCGCTGTGCTGGAGCTGGACGAACAATATTTTGACGCAGTCACAGCACTGAGCGGCTCAGGGCCGGCTTTTATAGCCTACCTGTTGGGGGCGTTGATTGATGGCGCAATAAAGCTGGGGCTGCCGCGAGAGGCGGCCCGCCTACTGGCTGAGCAGACTTTGATTGGCACCGGTATCTATCTGCAGGAGTCGGGAGATGATATCGGCGAGTTTATCCACGCGGTCTGCTCACCGCAGGGCACAACCGAGGCTGGAATGAAGGTGCTGTGGAGCTCCGATGTCTTTGAGAGTTTGGAAAAGACGTTGGCTGCCGCAGCGCAGCGCAGCCGGGAGCTGAGCTGAGAGGTTGCAAATTATGAATCGAAGAATCGGGTTTATCGGGATTATCCTCGAGAGCCGCGACTGCGTGGATCAGGTCAATCACCTGATCTCCGAGAGCTCCAGTATCATTCTGGCTCGGGTTGGTCTGCCGCAGCGCGAACGAGGAGTTTCGGTGATTACGCTGGTGGTTGAGGCAACGACAGATGAGGTCGGACTGCTAACCGGGCGTCTAGGCGCTGTGCCAGGGGTCTCGGTCAAGTCGGGACTGGCCAAGAAGTTCTAAAGTGCTTCGCAAACCGAATTTGTCAGGCAGCCGACCCTAAACGAGGCCCCCGATGTTACGCTCTGATCCTGATACACAATCCGTCCTATGTCAGAAAAAATGAAAGGGAAACCTGAATGAGAAAAATCTCACGTCGCTCTTTTTTGCGCGCTGCTGGCGGTGCCGGATTTACCGCGGCTGCAGGCTGCGTAACCGCGCATACGAGGCAGGGATACATCGATGCGCACGTGCATGTTTGGCCCACCAGCACAGCGAAGTACCCGCTCGCGCCTAACATGACCAAGGGCGGCTGCGTGGATAGTTTCACGCCGGAACAGCTCTTTGCACATTGTAGGCCCGAAGGGGTGACCCGCATCGTGTTGATCCAGATGAGCTTCTTTAAGTTCGACAACAGCTACATGCTGGATGTGATCGAAAATTATCCGGGTGTATTTAGCGGTGTCGGCATTGTGAATGAACACGAGGCGGACGTTTCGCGGCGGATGAAGGAGTTGGGCAAGCGAGGTGTGCGGGGGTTCCGCATCCATGCCGGGGGAGAAAAAGACCCGGGCAGGTGGCTCGGCACTCCGGGCATGGCTGAAATGTGGCGCATAGCGGCTGATGAGGGGTTTAGTATCTGCCCTTTGATCAGTCCTGAAGCTTTGCCGTTTATTGGTGAGATGTGTGCGAACTACCCGCGCACATCCGTGGTGGTTGATCACTTTGCCCGCATTGGTGTGGCAGGATCAATCGCGCGGGCCGACCTTGATCCGTTGCTGAAATTGTCTAAACATCCGCAGGTACACGTAAAGGCATCGGCGTTTTATGTGCTGGGTAAGAGAGAGGCGCCATATCTTGATCTTAGCCCTATGATCCGAACATGTTGTGACCACTTTGGTGCGCAACGTCTGATGTGGGCGAGCGACTCTCCTTTTCAAGTCAATCCTGGTCACACCTATCACGATTCCATCGCCCTGATCCGTGACCAGCTGGATTTTCTTTCGGCCAAGGACAAAGAGTGGCTCCTCAGGCGGACAGCCGAGAAGGTCTTTTGGTCATGAAAGCGCTGAGATGACTATATGCCGCAATACGGTTTTTCTCTTCTGCCAATCCGGCATGCACTGAGTTAGGAGCTTATAAAAAGCCTTTGAGTGGTTGTGATGCTTTAGATGACAGAGCTCGTGCATGATCACATATTCAACGCAGTGCGAGGGTGCCTGGATCAATGCTGTGTTGATCGTAATGCGCCCATTGCCGCTGCAACTGCCCCAGCGGGAGCGCATTTTACGCAGGGTTAGCGTTGCTGAGGGAATGCCATGCCGGGCGGTAATCTCTAAACTCTTTTTCAGTACCTTATGAAAGAATTCATTCCCCCGCTGATATATTGTCCAGGATGCTTGCACTACTCCAAAATTTTATCTGCAAGCAGGATGCTTGCACTACTCCATGGTCACCTTTAAGGTAACTTGGCAATAACCCGCTTTGAAACAGGCTTCCGTCTTCGCGTTTCGCAGTTATGCCGGACACAGCAATTCTAATTATGAACGAAGACACGCTAAAGCGCAAACTACATACACCAAAAACCATATGTTGTTCACGCTTCCCTGTCACGGCGTAAAATCGATGCTCGAAGCCGGAAGCGTGCTCTTTGTTCTCTGGCCGGTTATTGAGAAGTCATTGGCTATCGCAATCTCAATGCACTGATCAATCAGCTTGTCTTGCACTGCAAGCGGAAAGGAAACTTCTTGCTCCTGAGTGATTTCAAAGATAATATCATCAATCTCCCGGCGCATCTGATTGAGCGCGTCATAGTTGTCTTTCCAGTCACGAATCTTATGCTTGTCAATGCGCCTGACAATCTCCAGCGCTTCCGCGGCCTGTAAGCGCTTACTATGCAGAGCTGCGAGCACATCCTCCAGCATCCGAGAGAATTTTTGAAAAAACGCGGGGTCCTTCTCAAAGCCATGTTCAATACTGTGCCGTGTCGAAGCCGCAATCATATCGGCTTTAGACTCATCACTGCGCCCCTCATCGTTCAGGGATCTCTCCCGCTGTTCTGTATTCAACAGATCAAAGGGTTCTATCAGCTGCTCAACCTCTAAAGCGCCGACATGCGTATCAAGCAGCTTTTTAATCCTGGGTTCATATTCGGAAAAGTCAACCCGCTTCTGAAAACGGATGGACGCATCGGCCCGCAGATTCCTGAAAAACTTAAGATCTTTTTTGTACCTGTCAATCTGCCCTGCGGGGGTATGTTCAAGAAATGTGGTCGATGCCAGTGCCATACCCATAGCCCGCGCAAATGCGCTGAACCTCTCATAGAAACGGTTACGGCGCATCTCATACCTCAAATGCTCCTGGTAAACCTCTGTGTCCGTGCTGCCCTTGACCGCCGTGAACACATTCCATAGGTCAGAGTGCAGCTGTGGCAACTTTGAAGTCTGCTCACTGATCATCGTAACGGTTTCAACCAGATCATCATGATCATACTCCGCCAGGCGGGCGTAAAAGTCGATTGCCTCACCGAGCTTATCCAGCACACCGCTGTAATCCATGATCACTCCATACTCTTTTCCAGCAAACAACCGGTTCACCCTGGCAATTGCCTGCAGCTCGCTGGTACCGAGACATAGCAGCTCGTAGATCTCCTCATTCTGCCAGGCGGCGCCCGTGGCCCGCTGACTCTTCAGCTCTTGCACCGCCGGCAGCTGCGACTGCACAGCTTCCAGCTCCGGGATAGTTCATATCGAAAATGTAGCTTTTGCCATTAACATATTGCACATGACAAAAACTAACATCAATATTTCGTGATGCACGATACTCCATATATGCATGATTTGACGGTTTACCTTCAGAATAAGGATGCCTTAATGCATATCCTAATAAATTCTCTGATGTAAAACATAGAGGAAGCTTATCTGCAAACATTCCATATCCTAGCAGCCCCATGAAAACCTGTTCTTCATCTTTTAGGTCTGGATATGCTACTTCGCGTTTCAAAACAGAAGCAGATATACATTTATAAAGTCTTTTTTTCTGGATGTTTGGCATGCCCGAGCCAACACGCAATCGCATAATTCCGCGCTCAGATGACTTTAACACATAGAATAAAAATTTAGTAGCGAGCATATTTGATATATTATCTATGACATAACAATGTCCGCCTGCCCAAAAACGCTCGTTGGTAAAACTAACATACCCACATGAATTACCTCCTTCGCGCAAATCAGCCGCTCCGTTGTTTCAATCGCGGTGTCCCATGTTTCCAATATCTCCGCAATCGCCCTCTGTTCATGAAGGGGCGGTATGGCAACGTGAATTTTACTGAAATCATTATAGTATAACCGAAGGCGATCTTTTGTGATTCCATGGGAATATGCGCCAAGCAAATACAACATGCGTGCCGATTTGAAACAGCGATATGCAAACTCAGAATCTATGTTACTCGCTGGTTTTAAAACAACGTAAGCTGGGCTAACAAGTCCATCTTTTTCCGCCACTCCAACAGCACCCTGCCGCATCCTCATCATATTGTACGCCAAATCACCTTTGCATATAAGCAGGTGTTTCCAAAATAGAAGCACCTCGCTCAATCAATGAACCTTTCTCAATCCCACCTGGGTTTACATACGGAAGCCAAAGTTGATCGGCATTTTGTAAAACATGTCGGTTGCGTTGTTCGGCTGCTGCCAGATTTCCATCCTGATCAATGCATGAAAATGATCGGGCATAATAACGAACTCTTCCCAACGCATATAGGGACACTTTTCGGCTGTGATACGCATGCGTTCTTCAATGATCTCCCGTACGGGCGACACCTGTGTCGCCCCTTTCTCCTGCGACACCTGTGTCGCCCTATAAGAGAGCAAGGCAGGCCTTGCCCCTACGAATGGCTTTCCATTTGTTGCGGCGATGAATTCTTTATGTGCGCATGTGGTCACAAAATATAACCCACCACCGGAATAATCATGGACTTTCAGGCGGATTGATCTCCGATGCCAGCTTTATAGTTTGTTGAAGCTCCTTAAGCCGCTTCTGGTAAACGTTGCGTAAATGCCTGGAGACAATGGACTTATCCCTGCCAAACAAAGTGGATATCTGGTTTAACGAAAGCCACAGCGTCTCCCGGTCCAACTGCACATCCAGTTGCACAGAGCCGTCTTTACTGCGATATATGACTAAGTTTGATGTGGTTTTATTCATTTTCAATTGCGCCAGCTTGGCGCTCATCTCCTTACGCACCTTCGTCAGCTCCTTTTCCAGTTTGTCGATCTCCCCCTGGACAGCATCAATATCAATCGGCTCCTCTTCTTCAAAGGTGTCCACATAACGCGGGATGTTGAGGTTGAAATCGATATTGCGACACTGACGTGTGGTGTGTTACTATTATGTTTCAGTAATTAATTTTAAAGGAGTTAAGATGAGTGATAATGCGAAAGATAGAAAAAGTTCTCGCGGGTGTGGTTTCGGATGCTTGGTCATGTTGGCTGTGATAGGTGCTTTTTTCGCAGCTTTCGCAGCGCTGGTCTATTTCGGCTTGGTCTCGAACGGCTTTGAGGGGGTGGAAGTCGTCCGCTCGTTCCAATCAAAAAGAGAGCGCGGGCTAGGTGATGATGAGTCGCCCAAGATGACGGAAAGCTGGTCCTCTGGCAGCGGGAGTACTCGGGTTGTGAGAATTCCTGTGACAGGGATGATCACGCTCACACCAACGCCCTGGGGGGATCGCAACACAGTCACGGCCTTGCGCTCAATTCGGAGAGCCACCCATGACGAAACAATTGAGGCGTTGATTCTCGAGGTGAACAGTGGCGGTGGCGGGATTACCGCCAGTGATGTGATCTATAAGGCGCTGCTTGATTTTAAAGCGGCTCAGCCGGATCGTAAGATTGTGGTAATCATGGGGGAAGTCGCCGCTTCCGGGGCTTACTATATTGCGCTGCCAGCCGATTATATTCTGGCGCATCCCACCACTGTGACGGGCTCGATCGGCGTGATCATGCAATCCATTAATTTCCAGGAGCTGGCGGCTAAGATCGGTGTCACGGATGTGACCGTTAAATCCGGCGAGAACAAGGATTTCCTTAATCCAATGCGTGAGATCAACCCGGAGCAGATGGCCATGATGCAGCGTTTGATTGCGCGTATGCACCAGCGGTTTGTCGGCTTGATTGTGGAAAATCGCAAGCTCCCGCAAGAGGTGGTGGAGAAACTGGCTGACGGGCGGGTCTATCTGGCCGATGAGGCGGTTCAAAACGGTTTGATTGATGGTATCGGTTATTATCAGGATGCGGAGAAAAAAGTTGCCGAGCTGCTGGAGGTCGAGCGTGTTAAGGTGCTGCGCTATCAGGAGCAGATGACCCTCAGTGATCTTTTTGGCGGTGGTGGGGCGGGAATCGTAACGAAACTTGAGAGCCTGATCCATGGCAATGGCTCGGGGCTGATGTATCTCTGGAAATAATTTGGTGTGCCGAATTATATGATTCCGCCGCGCGGGTGCGCCGCGAAAAAATGATGGGGTAACTTGACAGTCAGCTGCATCGGAGTCGAGGTCAGTAAGCGATGCCACCGAGTCACCAGGTCACCGAGTCACCAGGTCAAAAAAATAGTTTGTAGCCTGGACTGCGGAGCAACTTGCAAGAGATAAGCCGGAGGGCGGAGATCATTTCCGTACGCTTTTCGATACCTATTTCGATGCCGACCCCGACCACGAGTTGCAGGCAAACTTCTTTAACCTTTTTCAACTTAGGAGCTTCAACGTGAGATTGCCGGAAGGCTGTGAGATTCATATGGTGGGGGTGTGCGGTGTGGGCATGGCGGGTGTGGCCTGCCTGCTGGCTGGCCGCGGTTATCGTGTGAGTGGCTGTGATATTTCGCTTAATGCGCTAGCCGATGACCTGCGTTGTTCTGGTGTTGCTGTGTTGGAGGGTCATCAGGCATCGCATGTAGCAGCTCTTCCAGATAACTCCGCTTTGATCGTCACGGCCGCTGTGAACTCAGATGAACCCGAGCTGATGGCAGCGCGCGCGCGCGGCTTGCCGATCTACTCCCGGGGAGAGGCGTTGTCCTGGCTGCTCTCGGAGTCATTTGGAGTTGCCGTATGCGGCACCCATGGCAAAACCACCACCGCTTGTTTCACGGCGCGGCTTTTTCAGGAGTTGGGTGCTGATTCGGGGTGGTGTATCGGCGGCTTCACTAAAGATCTGGGGAGCGTGGCCGCGCCTGGCAATAATCGGCTGTTGATTGTGGAGGCTGATGAGAGTGATGGTTCGCTTCAGTTTTATCATCCAGCAGTGACGGTGGTGAACAATATTGATCTTGATCATCTTGAGCATTTCGACGGCGAGGAGGCTCTGGTGGCTTGCTTCAGGCGTGTGATTGATCAGAGCAGCCAGGGCGTGTGTGTCTGCCGCGATGACGTGCGTGCGTGGCAGACGGTGGTCAGCTCCGGGGTGCGGCGGCTGGATTTTGGTCTGAGCGCTTTGGCTACGCTGCGGGCAAGCGCGGTGGAGGTCAAGGCCGAGAGCGCGGCATTTGATCTGTTTTATCAGGGGCGTGATTATGGGCGGATCAAAGTGGGATGCGGCGGGCAGCACAATATTTTGAATACGCTGGGGGCTGCGTCCGCTGCTATCATGTGTGGTTATGCGGTGGAGGATGTCGCGGCCGCGTTGCCAGCGGCCTGCTCGCAACTGCCGGGGCGGCGCTTTGAAGAGATCCACGCTGTGAACGGAATCCGGTTTATCGCTGATTATGCCCACCACCCGGTGGAGCTTAAAGCAGCAGTTGAGATGGCTATTGCCACGCAGTCGGGGAGGGTGATCGCGGTTTTCCAGCCCCATCGCTATACCCGCACGCTGGCACTGGGCGCGCAGTTTCCGCAGGCTTTCAAGGGGGTGGATGAGGTGGTTCTGCTGCCTGTTTACGCTGCGTCCGAGAGTGTGATTGAAGGGGGCGATATCTGCGATCTGTACGCTCACTTTCGCGGGCAATTGCCAGAACTGCGGGTGATTCTGGCTCGCAATCTCAAAGAATGCTGGTACTATCTGCGCCACACCCTGCGGGGTGGGGATCTGGTTCTGATCGCTGGAGCCGGTGATGTCATTGATCTGCGCAGTTTTCTGGATCAAGGTCTGGAGTGTAAGGAGTCCGCGATTTTTGCGAGTAAACTTCAGCAGGTTGAGCGGATCAAGGTTATAACGAATGCCGCTTTGAGTAGCTGCTCTGTTCTGCCGACCGCTGGCAAGTGCTACTCGCTGGTGGAGGTTGAGGATCGTGTCGGGTTGCAGGCCGTGCTGGCGCTGTGTGCTGCGCACAACGTCGCCTGGCGGATTTTGGGAGCGGGCATGAACACCTGGTTCAGCGATTGCGGGTTTTACGGCACTGTGATTCGGGTTAAGCCAGGGTGCATGGCGCGGCATACTCTGGATAATGATGTGGTGGAGGTCGAGTGCGGTTTGAATGGGGCGCGGCTGTTAGATTGGCTGGAGGCGCAAGGGCTCTCTGGGCTTGAATTCCTGGAAGGTGTGCCCGGCTATCTTGGCGGCTGGCTGGCCATGAACGCCGGCGCGCACGGCTCCGAGATTGCGGATTGTGTTTCATGCGTCGATTTTATAGACTTTGAAGGTCAGTTGCAATGTGCGCCTGTTGAGGATTGTGGCTTTGCCTACCGTGCTTGTGAACTTTTAAAACAAGGGGTTGCGGTTGGTTGTACCCTTAAATTAATCCGCTGCAGCAGCAAAGAGGTTCAAGCGCGGCGACGGATGTTTAGAGATAAACGGATACCTTTGCAGGGGCTGCGCACAGCCGGGTCGGTTTTTCTGAACCCGATACCAGAAATTGCTGGCCGCTTGCTGGAGCAAGCTGGCTGCAAAGGGATGCGCGTGGGCGGGGCGTATGTGACCGATTTTCACGCCAACATCATTGCCGTTAACCAGAGCGCGACGGGCTCAGATGTGGCGGCGCTGGTTCAAAGGATGCGCAATCGGGTGTGGTTTGAGAGCAAGGTTGCCTTGAAAACAGAGATCTGCGGCGTTTGATAAGGGAGCATTATGAAAAAAATTGCGGTTTTAATGGGCGGGATATCAAATGAGCGTGAAATCTCATTGAAATCCGGAGTGGCGGTTGAGCGTACGCTGCGCGAGTCTGGTTATGATGTGACCCCAGTCGTGCTGGAGAGTGAGAGTTTGGAGTGCTTGCCAGCAGGTATTGAGACTGTTTTTATCGCGCTGCATGGCGGCTATGGGGAGAATGGGGGGGTGCAGGCCGACTTGGATCTGCTCGGCATACCTTACACCGGCCCGGGAGCTGCTGCCAGCCGAATTGCCATGGATAAAGTCTTAACCAAGCAGGTTTTCGAGCAGGCAGAGGTGCCCACGCCTCCTTTTGAAGTGCTGTGCGTCGGCGAAACTCTCAGCAAACTGCGGCTTCCGGTGGTGGTGAAACCTCCGCGCGGGGGCTCTAGCGTTGGGATCAGCAAGGTAACTGCGGCGCATGAGCTGGAGCTGGCTGTTCTCGCCGCCTGCCAGACCGATGATCAGGGCGAGGCCTTGGTAGAGTCCTTTGTTCCAGGTCGAGAGTGGACGGTAAGCGTTCTGGACGGTGTCGCTTTGCCGGTTGTGGAGATTCTCGCACCCGGGGGGTGGTATGGATTTACCGCGAAGTACACTCAGGGGGCCACACGGTTTTCTTTTCCAGATTCTTTGGAGGAACAGCCTCTCACTGCTCAGGCGCAGTGTTACGCTTTGTTGGCCTGTCAGGCACTCGGATGCCGCGGGGTCAGCCGGGTGGATTTCAGGGTTACGCCTGAGGGTGAGCTATTTGTGCTGGAGGTGAACACCGTGCCTGGGCTGACCTCAACCAGCCTTTTGCCGCAGGCGGCCGCACGCGCTGGGATAACTTTCAATCAACTTTGTGCAAAGTTAATTGAGTTAGCCGCGCATGATTGATACTATTGGAGGAAGAAGACAGGAATCTGAATTCAGAATTCAGGAGTCAGAATTCAGGAGTCAGGAGTCAGAATTCAGGAGTCAGAATTCAGGAGTCAGAATTCAGGAGTCAGAATTCAGGAGTCAGAATTCAGGAGTCAGAATTCAGGAGTAAAAACGAGTTCGGCGGCATAGAAGTCGGAAGTCGTGAAGTCGTGAAGTCGTGAAGTCGATCTTTTTCGCTTTTCGATACCGATTCCGATGCCGACCCCGAGTTATAGACAAAGAGAAAAAACATATGGAGAAAAATGAGGCACCCCCTGGGAACGCCGACGTCTCCGTCGGCATCACTGAGAACAAAGCCGACGAGGACGTCGGCGCTCCCAGGCAGTAACTTGCTCATGACGCAAAGAACCAGAAATAACTCGGCGGTCGGCTGCATCGTCGCCGCTATCGTCAACCGGAGGCGCAGCCGATTTAGATAAGAATTGTGATTAAGATTGTTACGACCAAGTGATTAAATTATAGTCAAGGAAGAGTACAGTTGACGCTATGAAGTGGAAAGTTTTTCAAAAATTTAAGAAAAAAGTGACTCCCAGCTCCGGGAAAGGTACGGTGGTATCCAGAGCTAGGCCGACGCGTAGAGGCCGGCGGCCCAAAGAGATGCCGTTCTGGGTTAAGCCGCTGCTGGAGTTGAGCGCGGTATCAGGCGGAATCGCACTAGTTGTTTTCGGGCTTTGGTATGCTTTTAACGCCTATTATTTTAAATCCACAGATCTTTTTGTGGTTAAAGACAACCAGTCGAATGTGGTGATCGACACGGGAAAAACACTCACTCCTGATTTGATCAAACAGATTCTTGGTATTACGGACGGTGCCAACCTGTTCTCGATTCCGATTAATGAAAAACGTACACAGTTGATGGAAAAGGCCCCCAGCATTAAAGAAATTTCGATCAGCCGGATGATGCCGGACAAGTTAAAGATTGTGATCATCGAGCGCGAGCCGATTGCATGTGTCGAGGTAGATGGCAGGGTGGTTGATGCCGAGGGGGTTGTCTTTGTGCGTTATACCAGAACCAGTGGATTACCGGTGATCACCGGCTCCCGGAACATTAAAACCGCCAAACCCGGTGACCGGCTGAACGGCATGGAGCTGGCGGCGGTCAGGCTGGCGAACTCTATTTTCCGTCCAGAGTGCAAAGCCCGTTTCATTGCAGTGGATTCATCGCATCCCCGCTATTTGCTGCTGACTTATCCTGACAGCCGCCGCGCTAAGATTGCATGGCAAGACATGACCAAGCGCAATGTCAAGAGTGAGCGTTTAATGACAAAGCAGTATGATAATTTAGTGAGCGCCATGAACAACGATGTGGGCCGGGAGTTTAAGATGTTTGACGCGCAGCATCCCAGCCGTATTTTTGGAAAATCCGCGAATTTTTAGTTTGTATCGGAGAAAGAGAGAGAATGATCTTATGAAACGAGATCCAGTTGTAGCACTTGAAATTGGAACGTCACGCACTGTGGTATGTGTCGGTGAGCCCGATGACAACGGGCGGATACGATCCATCGGTGTAGGAACATACCCGACTACCGGGGTTCGCAAAGGGCAGATCTTTGATTTAGTGCAGGTCTCTAACGGCGTTGAGTCCGCCCGGCTGGAGGCTGAAAAAAAATCAGAGTTGGATATCTTTGAGGCTTTGATCGCCTCGACTGGTGGCCATATTGAAGGAGTCCCCTATCAGGCAGTGCTGCCAATTGAATCAGCGGATAAGATTGTGCGCAAGATCGAGATTGATGAGCTGGATGAACTGCTTTGCATGCCGCCCATGGATACAGAGAAGGTGCTTCTACACACGCTTTATCAGTCTTACTCGGTGGATGATCAACACGGAATTGCAAACCCGGAAGGGATGCAGTGCAAAATGCTCTCACGCAGCGTCATCAACATCCAGGCCCAAAAAAACCGCATTGATAATTTAAAACGTGTGGTCAGTGACCTTAAAATGGATGTGACGGATGTTGTTTTTGACGGGTTCGCGGCTGCACGGGCGGTGTTGACCGAAGTCCAGAAAAGGGATGGCGTTTTGCTGATTGATCTGGGTGCCGGCACCACCACGGCCATGACCTTTTATGGCAAGATTACCTCGGATGTTTTTTGTTTGGCGGTCGGCGGTGATCATGTGACAAACGATATTGCCTCGGGATTCACGATTCCCTTTAATCGCGCCGAGGAGGTTAAGCGCAAGTATGGCAGCGCGCTGGTCAATATTGAAGAGGCCAAAGGCAGGATTGAGCTTCCCGCGGAGATCGGCTTTGAAACACGTACGATCAGCGCAAAATCATTACAGGTAATTATCAACGCCCGGGTGGATGAACTTTTTAAAATCATTCGTACGCGTTTGGATGAGAACGGATGCCTGCCTCAGCTGGGTGCTGGTGTGGTGTTGACAGGCGGCGGCGCGTATCTGCGCGGCGTGGCGCAGCTTGCCAGCAAGGTTTTCGGAACACCCTGTCGGATCGGGATACCAATTAACGTGGATGGGTTTGAGGATGTTGATCAGCCAGCCTCTTATGCGACAATTGCCGGTTTAATCAAATATGGCTTTGATGTTAATAATCTGCCTACAGCAAAAACAGGCTTTGGGTCGTTGTTTAAAAGTCTCTTTGGGGGATAATTCATGAAAATTATATCTGACTTGCTTTTAATGGGGGTGGGGGGCGGCGGCTGTTCCCTGATTCGTTCGATTGTGGCTCAAGCCAACATTGCCATAAAAACTCTTGGAGTTGATACGGATGCTTCTTCGCGCCGTGAAACTGAATTTGACAACTGTGATTTTCTGCTGATCGGCGGAGCCCGTTTCTCCGGCCATGGCACAGGGGGGGATGCTGTTAACGGGCGCTTGGCGATTCAGGATGATTTTAAAAATCTGGATCCGTACCTTGAGGATGTGCGTATGGTGGTGGTGGTTACCGCGCTTGGGGCTGGCACGGGTGGCGGCGCCACGCCGGAGATATTAAAGTATTGCCATGAGCGAGGCATCACAACACTTTGTTTTGCCACAAAGCCCTTTGCTTTTGAGGGCCCTTCGCGAATAGCGGCTGCGCTGCGCTCATTGTCACTGCTTGAAGGGTGTGCCGACACTCTGGTCGCTGTGCCACTGGATGATTTGCACTGTCAGGGCGGGAGCGATTATCTACAGCTTTCACAAGAGAGAGCGGTGGAGATCCTCGGTTCTGGCATATCGCTGATGTGGCGCATGCTTTGTCTGCCTGGCTATATCAATCTCGACGTGGAACGCCTGCGTTCGATTGTGGTCGGAGGTAAGAGTGCCAGGCTCGGGTTTGCTCACTCAGCCGATGAAATGGAGCGCGCTCTGCAGGTTGTGAAGCGATTTAAGGGATGTAAGCTGCTACATGACTCCAATGGTCGGCTTGTGGCTGCCGAAGCTCTGCTGGTTGGAATTGTGGCCGGCGATGATCTACGGCTATCGGAGATAACGGTTCTGATGAGTGGTATCCAAAAACTTTTTCCAAAGAGCTCGCGGATGGAGATGGGGACAGTGCAGGACCCTGCTTTTAACGGACGCATTGAGGTTGTGCTTTTCGCCTTTGATAAGGTACTCCGTCCAGCGGCCGGAACCGATCTCGTTGGCAGTAGTGCTGTCGCTTCAGAACTGCCGCCGGTCGCGGATAGCCTGCCTGTCGCGCTGAACCCCCGCCGCCCGAAAGGCAAGCCTAAGGGTCGCAGCAAACTCTCTTTCGGCCCAACTGGCCGCGGCAAGTTCCAGAACAGCGAGCCGACCATCTACGAGGGTGTGGATCTGGATGTGCCAGCCTATATCCGTTATGGCATTAATATCGAGAAGTAGTCCCGGTTTTCAACTGGAGTGTCCCGGTGCATTCGGGACCGAAGGGAAGATGATCACTGAAGCTCGGGTATCAGGGGTGCGCCACCAGCGACGGGAGGCTCAGATACGGAGGAACTAAGATCACGCTCTCACGCTGCTCGATCAGCGGCGTTCCTTCAGGGCCTGGCAGGGAAAACGTCAGGGTATACATGCCGTGCGGAAACCCGCCAAGATTCAGCGACACCGCGCAGGTATCTCCGCTCAAAGTTGATTCCACACGGCTTACAACCTCCCCGTCAGGGCCTGATAGCATGACCTGTAAGCGCCGCAACGTCCACTCCTGCGCGGATGGCTGTATCGTCGCCTCGAAAACCCCGCGCGGCGCTTCAAGCGAGATTACTTTCTGCGTGCGCGTCAGGACAATGGGCGCCGGAACCTCGGTTGCCATCTTGAGTTGATGCATTACGCTGTTGCCCTCTGTAACAACCAATGTCAGGGACCTTGAATCGCGATTTAAGCGATATGGCAGCGACACTACGCCCGCATTCACGCTGCCTTCGCTCCGGCAAACCTTCCCGTCCTTATCCTCTACCTCCGCAAAACCCTGTGCCTCCGGGCCAGCCGAAAGGGCGAGTACAGCCGTTGCTCCTCCAAAACGTGGCGTGGGTAGCTCGAATTTAGTGATGGCTTTGCCCCCGCTTCGCGCACCGGACAGTAACAGCTTGCCGAACAACTTGGGCTGATGGAAAAAGCCGCCGACCCGCCAAGCCGAGGTTTCCGCCTCACTGGCGCGCCGATTGCGACAGATATTGATGCCCCATAGGTCACTCTCGCGCCCCACTGTCTTAAAGGGGATTGAGACCTCGGCCTCCCATCGATCTGCATGACGGCTGGTTGCCACGCGCCACTCTGCGTTCCATCCCACGTCGCGTACCCGCTGCTGCGAATACGTGGCCCCGAAAACATTGGCGCCGGCGTTGTTGTCTCCCGCGCAAAGCTGGTCGAAACGTGTGCTGGCAGCATTGAAAGCCAGTTGAAAGAAGTGGAACTCGTCGTTCTGTGTGTCAATGAATATCTCTATGCTGTCGTCGCTGAAAACATCACCGTCGCGCTCGCTGGCAGCGGTCTTGAGCCCAGTCATCTCTGACTCGAAACACCTCACCCCAATGTAAAAGTTTGTGGTGTCATGCCGGAAAAAGACCTCTGTCTTTTGGCTGACCGGCAGCTCTGGGTTCAAATAATTCTGCAACCCTTCAATGCTTACTGCACCGGACCAGCATGGATCGTCCAGCCGCCCGTCAAGCACAGGCGGGAGATCAACCGAGGGGCAAAGCAGGGGCGTGAAAGTTGCAGCAGGCTTAGATGCAACAGAGCGAATTTCCAGTGCCTTAATTCCAGTAGGCAGGGCGGAGGGCGGCGTAACGTCTTTTCCAGCCTGAAGCTCCAGCGTTGCCCAGGCCGCAAGCCAGCGCAGCCGATCGGCGGAACGGTTGTCGTAGCCGCCGTTTCCGGCTTCCTCGAACCAGGGCGCGGCATCGCGGATAAAGGCGAGCACTGTTCGGCCCATCCCCGCCGCCGCAGTGCGTCCTTCCTTCTCTGCCTGAGCCGCCGCCTGTTCAAGTGTGTAAACATAGCGGTAGTCCCGCCATCCCTCGCGGATACCCTCCCAGCCCAGCGTGGGCACCGGAGGCCCGCCCGGTATCCGGGGCGGAAAGACCATGCAGTAGTCCTTGTACTCTCCATCCAAGTCGTTGAAGGGATCCTCGTTTGGTCGCTGGTAGGTCCAGGTGGCGGTGCCGTCAGCGTTGCTTTTCCAGAAACAGAGGCCGACATGGCTCCGGTTGGGCATCCAGTCGAACTCCTGTCCCACATAGGCGCCGGAGGCAATGTAGAACAGTTTTTGATTGCGGCGGTGATACATGTCGAGCAGATTATGGCAGGCCTGTTCAGTGCCCAGAAAAGCGGAATACAGACACACCACATCGAGATCCTTTCCCATCAGCTCCACAGCGTTCGGGTTTAAGTTGCAGAATGTCGGCAGGCCGGAGAGCCGGGCACCGCGCATTTCATTCAGCTCCCGAGGCGAACCATTGGCTTCATCCGTGCCCTGTATCCACGGCTCTAATCCCAGCTGTTTAACCGCCTCGCCGAGCGAGTGGATCGCAGCGGTAAAATCGCGCATAAATGGTTTTGGCCACTCCGTGGCTTTTGTCGGCGGATGCTCGATCTCACGTTCGAAACCCGGGTTGATTATTAGGTTTATCTCCTGGCCCTCCCGGATCAGGCGAACCTCATCGATGAGAACGGTTCCCGGCCCGCCTGAGTACGAAATACTTGTCCGTCCGTAAAGCGCATCCTGCGGAACCTGGGTGGCTGCGCTGGCTGTCTGCCACTCTGAGGCGGGTTTCAAGGTCAGCGCGATTTGCCCCTGCTTCACTGCGTCACGCTTATGCGTTTTCATGAATGTCACTCCGGCAACGGCTGTTCCCGCACCCTCTTTCCGGTAGCGTATCTCAAAGCGGACGGTCTCATCTGGAGACAATAGCGCGCCGATAGCCTGGTTTGCTCCAGTACGGGCTTTATTGTCGGTGTGTTCCAGCCGCAACGCCCGGCCCTCTTGTCCTGGTGCGAATGCGTGCGAGGCCGCGCCGTTGTGGTCCACATTCCAGCCGCAGAAACGCATCAGAATGCCGGATGTCCCACCGATAATAACTGGTCCGCGCATGCCGACGCGCGCCGCATGCTGCAGAACTTCACCGGTCGCGCCGTACCCCGCGTCCACAATGCGCCCGTTCCGCTCAACATAGTGGGCATCTAAAGGCGGATACGCCACTGAGAGGCTGTTGATGCCGTGGCGGGCCATGTCCTCGACCTCGGTCTCGCGTTCAGCCCGGCCCATACTCACCCAGCGTGTGGGGTCGGAAAAGAGATGCCACACCTTATTGCTGGGACTCTGTAGATTGAGCGGAAGTACGCGCAGTGCCAACGGCAGGCTTACCCCTGTCGCGCCTTTTGGAGTGATCGTCACTGCACCCGTATAGATGTCCGGCGCACTCTCAGACGGAACGCTGAGGCGTAGGTAGATCGGCTGGCTCTTGCCTTCGGGCACGTCAAAAGGCGCATATTGGTCGAGCAGGTCTGCCACGCGCATAATCATTTTGTCATTACGGTCCGACAGGGAGCGCGGACGGGTGGTCTGCGTGAAAAGCTCTATCTTCTCTGCGGGGATCACCCCCGCCGCACACGTCAGGGCGGAGCAGGAGACGCGGACGCTATCAAGATCCCTGAGCGCATGGATGCCAAACCAGAGCGGCTGTTCCTCGCCTGGAGCAGCAAACGCGCTGAGCTGTTCCAGAAGCTCTTCCCGACGTGGGATGCTGGTGTCCAGAATGTCGCCAGGGTTGGCGCGGGCAAATACGAGCAACGCCTGGGCGCGCTGTGCTGCGGTCAATGCGCCGAGCGGCAGTTCGTGGCGACCCACGACCTCTGTAAAGGCCTTACCGTTGATCACCACCTCGCGCGGCTTGTCGCTCTTAAGCGGGCTCATCAGCCAACCCGCCCGCAGAGCCTCTTGTTTTGCAGGCTCAACTACAGGCTCGACTGTCAACCCCAGCACTGAGAGGCGCGCTGCGCCGCCTTTGCCCACCACATAGAAGTTCAGCAGCAGGACCCCCTCGTCCACCACAGCGGGCAAGGTGCGTCGTGTGACAATCCCCCAACCGCCGCCGCCCGGAGGCCCAAGTACTGTCCGCCCGTTTGCTGCCACACAGATACCGAGCCGCCCCTCCCTCGGGGCTTCGATGCCGACCCAGACGGTCACCTCGTAAACGCCGTCTGCAACGTCCGCACGAAACGTGACATCATTGTCCTCCGGACGAGTGTCGATATGCTCCCGCGCTCCGATGGCGGAGCCGTACACCTCTGTTTTCGTATCGCCCCCACCCGAGTCAAGGCCCCACGCCTTGAGCCAGCCATACCCCTTTTCGGAAGCATAGAGATCTTTGCCGCTTAACGATTGGAAGCCAGGCGCAGTCCGCTGGCTTGTTGGCCCGCAGTCGAAACGCAGTGCCGGTTGCCCGGCATCAGTGGCACCGAGCCATCCGACGATGATCAGCGCAAAGGTTGCGGTCAGAGTGCAAGGGCTATGGCCCTTGACCTTCCTCTTCCGTACGCCATGTTTAAATCTGAGAATATGACACATTTTTATTTAGTGAAGAAGAAGCAAAGTGCCAGTGTTACGAACCAGGCGGATCGTTCCGTTTGTTTCAGAGCCATAGTTGATTGTGTATTTCCCGGGCATGTTGATGACATCTGAGAAGGTGCCGACGAGAGTGCCGGTGTATTGGAACAGCACCAGCGGCTGCTCATTGGTGTAAGTCTCCGCATTCGCCAGCTCAAGTGTGCTGGCCGCGCCCAGCGTCAAATCGGTGTTGAACACCACGCTGCTTGCGGATGCCAGATGATCCAGGTCAATGACAGCCCTCCCATTCAGGGTTGCTGCTTGGCTGAACGTCAATGTGGCGTTGGAAATGTGCATTGTGCCGTGGTTGGTAAACGCCGCACTGATCGATGCCTGCGTGTCATAAGTCCGCAACTCCCCGCTCGAACCGATGGTTAGGGCTGTGCTCTGCCAGAGCGGGTTGATGCCTGTCAAGTGCAGACTCTGGTAGTTGCCTGGGTCGGCTGTGTTGGCCACTGAGTCAAACGTGTAGGAGGCCACCAATGCATTTTGGGCACCGTTGAGCCGATAACCGTTATCGCCCTGATAGTTGATGCAGGTCAATTGCGTGCCAGCCCTGAGCGGCGCATTTGCGATTCCGCGGAAAGAGATGATGCCGTTGGTCAGCATGATCGGGCTGATCGCGTCAATACCGTTTGTGGTAATGGTCGGCGTGGCGCTGCTGAACTGATAGATGCCGCCGGTGTTCAGGATGCTGTTACCCGCTTTGGTCACGATTAACGTGTTGGCATCCAAAAGGCAATCGCTCCCGACCAATACTTGGTGGCCGGTGGCTCCAGCGTTTACTCCGACCATCAATGTGCGCGTATAGACCGAACCGCCGTCGTTGATCGTCAGCCAGCTTCCGGTGCCTTGTCGTCCGACGTTGATGTTGGACATGTTGGTCCAGACTGAGCCAGCCCCGCTCACAATCACCGCATTGTAATTGGAAGCGTTGCCTACATGCGCAATGTAGTCCCACAGCATCCCGCCGTTCGTGATCACAACGCTATTGTAGACACCGGCACTTCCCAGATAGGAACTGCCGGTGGCTCTGCAGATCGAGCCAACTCCGCTGATCACCAGCCGGTTGCTGTTTGCGCCTGCATACGTGCCAAGAGAAAGGTTGACGGCAGCCATCCGCCCGCCATCGGTGATGGTCACTTGGTTGTTGGCAGCGTTCATCCCCACGGTCATTCCGCTGGTATTGGTCCAAACTGAACCTTCGCCTGTAACCAGAACCGTGTTGTTGGTCGAACCAATACCATGCCCGATGGACGCATTTTTGTTGATGACACATCCGCCGTTCGTAATGATAAGTTCGTTGTGGCGATGCGAATCTCCTTTGCCCAAGTACAGATCAGCCGGGCTCTCCCAGCAGGAACCTGGACCAGTGATTACCGCCCTGTTTCCGCTGGCGTAGTTGCCCACCATGCCGTAGTCAGTGTTCAACACCCGGCCACCACTGCTGACTGTTAATTGATTTCCTGGAGCTGAGCCACCGACCGCAAAGGTTCCCTTGCAGTGCCAGAACGAACCATTGCCGGTGACCTCCACCTTGTTCAGCGTCGGCATCGCCGACCAGCTGCGTCCAATGTTTGCTCTAGCATTCACCACCTGTCCACCGTTGGTGATGACCAGCCGGTTGCCGCTGCCGCTGTGTCCGACATTCATCTCGGAGGAGTTGTTCCAAAGCGAGCCGACTCCACTGACCAGCACCAGATTATTGCTGGATGTGGCTGTGTACCCCAGATTACCCTCACCATTGGCCAGGCTGCCGCCGTTCAGCACCTCCAACACATTGAAACTGGTGTTGCTGCCGACACAATACGTCCCGCTCCAGACAACTGTTTCGCCGTCGACAGTGCTGGTCTGGTGGTTGGCGCTGAATTGCGCCCGCGAAACGCCTGCGGCCATCACAATCGCAATTAATAAAACTAGAATTTTAATGATTGTACTTTTCATTTTATAATCCTCCTGTTCGTTAACATAACAATGTTGCTTTTCTGAATTGTTTTGAAGTCTGTCGTTTAAGCAGACCGACTAAGCGTATCCGATGAAGTGTGTCGGTTAAGAATGCGTTGACGTGTGGTTAGATGATGATGTCACCGACCGTTCACGGTCGTCTGCACTTTGTAGAACATCGTGGTGGCGCTGTCGGGGATCGGCACGACCACATGCATTTCGCCGTAGAAGCCATCGACCGTCGCGAAGAACGTCAGTGCGGCCTCAGATGCCACCGCCCATGTGCCCGTCATCAGATCCGGCCTCTGCAGCACGTCGTAGCTCGCCACGCCTTCCTCCGTCCAGATCGCAGGAAAACGCAGCGCACAGGAGGCATTGCCAAACGCAGGCGCGACAGAGGTGAGCACCAGCGCCTTGTTGAGGTACTCCTCAATGGACGCCACAACTTCGATTTCGCCTCGACCTTGCGCGGAAAGTATGCCATCGCTGACCGTGTAATCGAAGGCAACTGTGTTGCCAATATCGGACGATGCACCGGTAAACGCCAACAGGCCATCCGCGCGCTCAACATCCAGACCCGCAGGCGGACTCAGAACGGTTACCGTAAGAGGATCGCCATCAGCATCGCTGCAGTAAGCCACGGCATCAAACGCAAGCGAATGACCGGCTACCACCACCAACCGGATGGTTCCGGCCACAGGAGCATTATTTTCATCTACGATATTGATGACGATCGCCGTCCAGTTCGTTCCGCCTTGTCCGTCATCCACCTCCGCGAAGACCGTGTAGGAAGCCTTCGTCTCGTAGTCAAGTTCAACAGCCGTCAGGAGATAAGCTCCGCTCACAACGAAGCAGGCGTTATCCACATCGTTCATGCCATCGCCGTTGACCAAACGGAAGACATGGCTGTCGCCCACATCGTCATCGGTCACGACAAACTGTCCGACCGCGCTCCCAACCTCCGTATGCTCGCCAATCGACGCAGGGTCAAGATTCAGATCATAAGGCACAAGGTTCGACAGCTCGGCATCAGTGTACCAAGGTGTGAATACGATGCCGTCAGCAACCGCATCACCCGAACCTGGACCTGAACCGGACGGGCCATCAGCGGCATCCCACCAGTTGTTGACAGCATGAACGTCAGCAGTCTGTTCCGCTCCACATTGTATACCGGAAGAAGTGTTTGCCGAGATTTTATTTATACTGATGACATTGTCTTCAGATTGAATCCAAACGTCCGCCTGCCAACTGGCATCAATCTGTAGCCCTGTAGTGTTATTCGCAATATCATTTCCCACTATGGTGTTGCCTGTACTCGCCACCATAGAAATACCATAGTGGGTATTGCTATACACCGTATTGTTGCTGACAACATTGCCTGAAGCAAGAATCATCGCAATACCGTTTGCATTATCCAAGGAAGTGTTTTCCGCAACCCTGCATCCGCTGACCCCGTGCAACATGATTCCGGCATCCTCAGCCATACTACCTGAATTCTGGACGGTAAATCCGCTGACGATGGTATCATCTGCGAGCATGGTCACCACGGATCCACTGCGGCCTTCACCGTCAAGAATCGTCATCCCGCTGCCCGAACCCAACAGCGTCACAGGCGTTCTGATGACGAGATTCTCGGTATACGTCCCTGCCGCGACATTGACCGTGCCCCCCTCGGCCACGGCATCGATGCCGTCCTGGATGCTGGTGAAGGCGTCGTACTCCCAGTCATGGCTGTCGCAGGAACCTGACGTGTAGGTGTTGTCCACCCAGACCACCGTCGGCGGTGGAGGCGCGGGAATTCCCTGCCAGGCACCGATGTTCAAGCCATCGGAGGCAGCGTTCAGGGCGGGCGAACCAAGACCCAACCGCAGATCGCCGTTGGGGGCGTCGATGAACAGAGGGTCTGCACTGATGTCATTCGCGCCGGGCGTAAAACCATTTACATAATTACCCAACGGATTGTCCCAGACATTATTGTAATCAAGGGTTACTGTGGGGGGAGGGGGAGAGTCTCTAAAGTAAATACCTTTTTTGCACGAAACAATAATATTATCTTTAATTACCCCTTCGGCAAAACCAGCCTTGACTGCTATGCCGCTGCCATAGTATCCACTGGTGCTAGCCGTGGTGGAGTAGGTAATGGTATTATGGATAATGGTCGAAGTTTTCTCAGCTTTAATTCCTGCGGTTTTGAAGGCATAGATTCGGTTGTTCCTTGCCACATGATCTCCCCCGCTATCCAAGGTGATGCCCAAGCCAACATTGTAAATCGTATTGCTCTCAATGGTCCATCGGCTTCCTTTGTAAACCCAAACACCGTCGTCGACATCATGGATTGTACACCCTCGGATCGTAACATCAGAGGAGAAACCAGTCGGTGAAAGTGAACTGGCTGGCTTTACGGCGAAGTCGTCGGCATCGAAAAGTTCGCAATGCTCAACGAGGAGATTCGTAGCATTGTTCGGATATATTAAGACATCAGATGTGTGGTGAACTTTCGTATTTTTGATGGTCACATTGTTTGCGCCATTAATCTCAATTCCCCTGACTGTATTAATCTGGTTTTCTGTTCTAACCTCAAAGCCATCAAAGACGGTATTATCCGAATCCGCAAGGAGATTAACGAGGCCAAGGTTCTGGCCACCCGGAACGGTTTCCTTTGATATGATGGCCTCCGGGCCCCGGGTTTGTGTATTGGGATTGATCCCGGCGTTTGGCCCTAGAAGGTTAATAGACTTGCTGATGATAAGATTTTCGTAGTACGTCCCCGCCGCCACGATGACGGTGCCGCCCTCGGCCACGGCATTGATGCCGTCCTGGATGCTGGTGAAGGCGTCGTACTCCCACTCATGGCTGTCGCAGGAATTTGACGTGAAACTATCGTCCACATAGACAATAACTGGCGAGCCCTGCGACCCGACCCACGGGAAGTAGTCCACGTTTTCGCTGACGGCGTTCCCGAGTTCGCCAAGGGGTTCTGCGTTGAGCATGTCGCTCACGGCAGGTTTCGGCAGCGACGGCATCTCGATCGTCCCCTGTGCATCCTCCGGCCCGTGGACCGTGCCCCACCAATTATTTGTAACATTGAAGGAAACGTAGTTAGGATAGAGACCCAAACTAAAGACGCCACTGTTAGCAGATGCGGTATTATTGGCAATGCTATTTCCGGTAATGCTCCCTTTAACTTTTGAACTGAAGAAAACACCGCCACCGTTATCCGAGGCGTGGTTTGCTTCAATAATATTGCCTGTAACGGTCACCGTAGCAACTCCGACGGCGGTACCCTTTGCAAATATGCCACCGCCACAACCAGATGTGACTTGATTCTCAGAGATCACATTATCCTTAAGGGCTACGGCTCCGCATGTCACCTGAACGCCACCGCCCTCTAGTTGAGCTGTATTATGCTCGATAGTGTTCCCGTTAATGGTTGGATACCCAGTATCGGACATAATACCCGCGCCATAACGCGTTTTATTGTATGAAATGGTGTTGCTGCTGATAGTGGGCGAGCATTGCGTTATATAAACGCCGCCACCCTTGGTCTCGAAACCGTAGCTAGTTCCGGCATCGTTATATGAAATCGTGTTATAGCGAATAATGGCGTTGTTAGCCGCTTCTACATGAACACCACTGCCAGTCGATGCCTTATTGTTCTTAATCGTGTTATACTCAATAGTTGGGCCCCAACCTTCTATCCTGATACCACCGCCCTCCTGCCGATAGTCGCTAGCCGACCCACCGTTCTGTATGGTGAATCCTTTTAGCGTGTTGCCTTGCCTTACATTGTTGAAATAGAAGACGGAGTTCAGTCCTCCGCCATCTACAATCGTGGCTGCCCGCACTGAGGCATCCATTGGGTCTGTACTCTGAACGGTTATGTACTTGTTCGGGAATACGATATTCTCCGTGTACGTCCCCGCCGCTACGATGACGGTACCGTAGGTGTCCACAGTGTTAATCCCAGACGCGATATATTTCTTGGCCGTTGCTGGCGTGAGACCATTGCCACTGTCATCAGGCCTTGCCGCATCTACATAAATGGGAGTCCCGCCATGCGCAATGGATGCTAAGCCCATGCCCAGAATTACAATGCCACCAACCGTCCACATGCGTGTTGCTACAAATAGACGGTTAACAAAACAGATGATGCTCGTTTGTTGTTTGTTCATAGTTTTCTCCTTATCCACTTAGGCCGACACCTCGGCTTGAAAACGTAGAAACACAGCGACCATCTCTTACAGATCTCACTTTGATCGCCCCTTCTAGGGTAACCTCGGTGACTTCTTTGAAGGATGGTTTGCGAAGTTACAGCCCTGTATATTTTCGAGCGTAGCTACCATCCTACGAACTGCGGGCAAGTATACGGCAAAGCATAATCATCTGTCAAGACTATTTTTTACGAAATTTCTAAACGTTGAATTGGCAGGAGCATCTGCACAAGCCTAGGTTGTGAGCCTGTTTTTGCTGGCGTGGAGCAGGGTGGTAGAGACGGCCCCGCTCGGATACTGTGGTAGATAAACCCCTTGTTCTTATCCCAAATGCAAATGAGTTCAAGATCTGTTGATCCGCAACGTTTACAGCGTAAAGGTGCCTTCCCGACAGTATTGTCAATTGCTTGCTTACTGGACATCCCATAGCGTTTTGAGAAATATTTAGCGGTGGCTGGCGACCATTGGGCATTTGGATGCTTTGGCTGCCTCGAGGCTTGTGCGCCAGCCGGAGTGCGCCACGTCCACAATGATTCCGCTCTTGTTCAGCCTTTCAATGACGCTCTCGCCAAAATCGCTTAATCCGCCGTCGGTTTTTTCGCCTACGCCGTCGCCGATCATGTTCCGGCGGTTGTAGGTCAGGTGCATCATCCTGACACCTAATTGGGCGAATACGCGGATCAGGCCCATTTCATCCCGCACATTTTCGAACTGCTGTTGGAGGGGCACCCCGTTGGTTGTCAGGTAGAGGCAGAGCCTGTCTTGTTTTTTTGCATTAACAATATCGTCTGGCGTCACAGCCTTGAACACCTCGTCGCGCAGCAGGTCCGTGACCTGTGTAAAGCGCGCCAAGCGTTTGAGTAGGCGCAAAGGGTCGTTCCCCTCTTGGCCGGCATTCTGAAAAACGCACGTCACGCCTGAGGCGCGGAAGGCCTCCAGATACTCTTGCCTCTCGCGTTCATTCGAGAGGTGGTGAACCATAGGCATCTCTTCGCGCAGATCATGCAACTCCTGGTCTGTGGCACCGGACTCCACCGCCGCGCGGAAGGCATCGCCATCCAGCGCGCTCCGCGGAGAGAAGCCGTAGGATTCGAACACTAGTGAGGCGGCGTGGAGAGCGAACCCGTGCTCCAGCGCTCTTTTTGGCTGGGTTTGAGGACAGCCAGTGCGGCGGCGCGGGCCTCTTGAATCTTTTCGTTCTGCGGCGAAAGCGGCGACGATGCGGGAAAGGCAGTTGTTTTCGGGAGATGAATCTGAGACAGGCCCCTCAGCGCTTCTGTTGCGACCATGGACTGTATAAATCTTCTTCGTCTAAGCTGCATGATATAATTCCCTCCTGGTCAGTTGTCTGTGCGTCACGATCTTGCCAGCTGGCCCAAAGCCGTCTCAGTCGTCATAATCTGTCTTGAGTATGACTTCGGGATCTGAAAATTTAGTGTCAACGCAGACGATACCGCGGCTCAAATCAGCCTCGCCTTACCCCTTTGACTGCTCGCGCAGGGTGGAGATCGCTTTACGCCACGCGGCATCAATGTTCTTCTTGGGCCAAGCGCATTCGCAAGTAACGCCGCCCACATACCCAATATCCCTGAGCGCTTTGAAATAGCCGCGGAAGTCCTCGCCGTACGTTCCCGGGGCTGATCCGCCTTGTAGCTCCGCAATGTGACAATGCAGGATGCGCGCGCCAGCCTTACGGATTGATTCAGGGCCTTCTTTCTCGCTCAGCATATGGTGAATGTCGGCCAGCAGCTGGATACGCGGGCGGTTGATGGTATCCACATAGTCGATGCCTTCCGCGACCTTGTTGAGCAGGTTTGTGCTGCGTATTGGCAACGGCTCAAGCACAACCGTAACCTTGCAGTCTTGGATGAGGTCGCCGAGTTTCTTGCAGAATGTGATGAACTGCTCCTTGCCTTTGGCAGGGTCGAACCCTTCAGGCATACTGCGCGCGCCGCCGCTGCCGAAGACAATGAAAGGCACACCAAGCTCGTCCGCGCGTCGACAGGCCGTGACTCCGTATTTTAGCGCAGGCTCGTGAGCGGCATCCGGTCCGGTGAGCCGAAAGTCTTTCGAGAAAAAAATCCTGCATGCCCGAATTGGCAGCACACACTCTTTGAGCTTGGCCAGTGTGGGCGCAAACTCCGCATCGGACATGTTGGGCTTAAACGCCTCGGCGACCGTTGCCTCAACGTACTCAAAGCCTGCGGCTTTGAGTGCTGCGGCGCTGTTGGGGCTGGCACAGTTGCCGAACATGAATTGCGGAGCGCGCTGTTGCGCGTGCGCTGCTAGGTCAAGGCTGCTCACCGCGCCTGCGGCGGCCATGGTCTGTATAAATTTCCTGCGTCTAAATTGCATCATAATGCTCCCTTCCGGTAAGTTTCTTCACCATTCGCTAGATCACTAGCATTCCATAAGATTGGCCGACAAAATGTCAGTGCCGTTAAAGAAACCTAATATACGGGGCAGGACGAATAAAGTCAACCCCGGGTTTAATCGCCTTGTGCAATTTCACAATTTTTGATTTAATTCTCCTCAATGCGTTTTAAAATCAGTTATTAAGTAAATCAGTTATTAAGTAAGGAGATGAAATGATCAAGAACCCTGTGGTTAATCAACCGACCCGCCGTCAATTCGTTAAAGCAATGTCAGCAGGCGCAACGCTCACCGCTCTGCCCGGTATTATCAGAGCTCAGCAGGCGCCATCCTTGAATGTGATTGGCGCGAACAGCCGCATTAACGTGGCTTGTGTAGGCTTCTCTAACCGCTTTAAGGATGCGCTGCTTCCTTCTTTCCTTAAATTAAAGGATGAGCTGAACTTTGATATAGTCGCATTGGCTGACCTCTGGAGTGTGCGCCGCGAGGAGGGCAGTGCTTATCTAAAAGAGAAGCTCGGGCACGAGGTCGACGTTTATGCGAGTGATGAGGAACTGTACGAAAAAGCCAAGAACATCGATGCAGTCATCATCTCGACCGCCGACTTTCAGCACGCTCAGCACTCGGTTCATGCCGTTAAGGCTGGGAAGGACTCCTACACTGAAAAGCCGATGTCCGAAGACATGCGCTCAGCCAATGCTTTGTTTGATGCCGTTACCGAGGCCCGCAAGGCCAATAATCGTGGAGGGGCGGTTGTTCAGGTTGGGACACAGTTTCGTTCCAGTGCTGAGTATCGTGTCGCGTATGACTACATTCGTTCCGGGAAGTTTGGCGATATCACCTACGTTGATCTCTGCAGGAATGGGAACGACCCTACACGCTGGCGTCGCAGCGGACTGACCCCAAAGCTGAAGGAATCGGACATTGACTGGCGGAAGTGGCTCCTTGATCGTCCGGTTGTGCCGTTCGATGCGCGCAAGTATCTTGAATTTCGCCTGTTCTGGCCTTATTCCTCGGGCATCCCTGGCCAGTGGATGTGTCATGACATCGATACAGTTGCTTGGCTTACAGGCTTCGAGTTTCCGCGCTGGGCTATGGCTGGCGGCGGTATCTATGCTTGGAAAGACGGTCGCCAGAACGGCGACACGTTCACCTCTATTTTTGAATACGGCCCAGACGATAACCTAGACAAGGGTTTTCAGGCGGTCTTTAGTTCGCGCATGACCAATGCCGCTCGCCGCTCATGCTATAAGTTCCATTCCACCGCAGGCACACTCGATCTTGCGGCCGGCACGGTATCCAATGAGGGCGTGGAAAGAACGAAGTTGGAAACCCACAAGCTTGCCGAGGCAGTGGCTGTCACTAACACCGCCAAAACAGGGGCCGACAACATGGGGACCGCCCACATGCGCAACTGGATGGAGTGCGTTCGTTCGCGCGGCGTGCCCAATGCCCCTATTGAGGCTGGTTACAGCCACACAGTGACGCTGATTATGGCGAACGCCTCGCTGCACACTGGCATGAGAGCCACGTTCGATAAAACCACTCGTCAGGTGATGGCGGGCGGAAAGGTGTTCAAGGGATATTAAAATATGGATCGGTGATAACGCTTGAGGGTGGCCTCAGCAGGGCTTCCCAAATCACGGGACTGCTTGACTGGAGTACCAACGATCTCCAGCACACTGAAAAACCATATGCCCGCTGCAGGTGCTTCATAAGGTCTTCAGCAGTGCCTCTTCCGCCTCTTGCATCATGGCGTACATCTCTTCGGCTGACTTGGCTTCGCGCAGGTTCTGCAGCAGGCTGGTGCCGTGAATCAGCATACACAGGCGGGCCAGAACATGCAGATGCAGGTCATCGTCCACACAGCATATTAAAAAGAAGATGTCGGTTTGACCGCCATCCTGGCTGCCGAAGTACAAGGGCTGCTCAGTGCGTGCCAGCGTGATAAACGACTCGGTGAAGGCATAGGGATTAAAGTAGCGGCTGTGAAGGAGAGCGGCTCCATTGCCAATGGCGGTGGAGGAGACCTCTTCGCGGGCGGTTAGCTCGGCAACCAGAGCTTCTTCGTCATTGACCATGTTGGTGGCGGCGGCCGCCTTGACCATCTCGCGGATGATTGCCGGCTTAGTTTTGGCCTGCATGCAGGGGTTTATCCGCTCCACCTTTAGAAGAGCGTTGATCAGGCGATCGTCACTGATGTTTTTTGTGCGGGTGGCCACAACCTCCTTATGATGGGCCTCTAAATTCTCTGGTGAGAGTCTCATGATGCGCCTTTGAGCCCACTCGTCGAGTTCGCGATGTTCAAAAAAGTACTGTCCGCCTCGTTTTAAGCACGGAATTTCCTTTTGAAGAGCCAAATGATAAATCAGCTTTTCAGGAATACAGATATGGCGTGCAGCCTGTGAGAGAGTCAGCATTTCGTGTGGCATTGCAATGATCCTTTTTTTATATTGATCCGGCATTGGTAACTCGGATTGTTTATTGTTTATAACCTGTATTCTACAGGAGTGAGCGAAATTGTGAAAGAGTATTTTGTCAGAAAGAATCTTTTATGACTCTTTTCTTGCTTTAAATAGTAAAATCAGCGTAAAATGCAGGCAAATCCACATCGTAAAGGGCTGATAAGCTCAGAGGAAAAATTATGTCACTAAACGGGGTAATTGTCGCGATCACAGGCGCGATTGTGTTGGCGAGCAATTTGCACGCGGAAATGAAGTTTTTCGCTTACAAAGGCCAGATCAGAAACATCGCATATGTGGGACAGGGGGCGAAGGCGGGCGAGGGAATGGTCGCGGAGGTCACTTCCATGGGAGAAAAAAAATATGGGCCTTACTGGAATATCGAATTTTCCGGTGTGATGGATATCAAGAGTGATGGGCAGTACATATTTGCGGTCAGTGCTGATGATGGCTGCGGGTTGTTTATTGATGGTAAGCAGGTCAATGGTAAAGTTAATCTTACAGCTGGTTTACATCAGGTGAATCTGCTTTACTATAACTATATAGGTGATCACTGGTTTAAAGCCACGGTAAAGCCGCCTGGCGGCGAAGCTTGTAATATTGCGACGCTTTGCGTGCCGAGTGATAAAAGGCAGGAGTTGGGCGATTTGATCGTCGCGGCTGAAAAAGCGGCGGCTGAACAGGCTAAAAAAGATGCTACTGAGGCTCAGAAGACACTGATCGGCTTGTCAAGTCCTGAGGCGCTGGCGCGCTCCATCAAACATATCCTGAAAACAAAACCGCGTGAATATAAAAATGGGCGTGATTTTTTGAAAAAGGTCGAGGCTTTTGTGCGCAATATGCCGCAGATACTCGAAAGGCTGGAGCGAGGGGAGCCTGAGGCTGTGGCAGCCATGGATGAGTTTGCTAAACTCAAATATGCGGCCCTGGTGATTGAGAATCCTTACCTTGATTTTGATGAGACCTTGGTGGTACTCTCGGACAAAATAGCGCGCAAGAACAACTGGCTTGGGACGCATGTGATCAGCCCCAAAGGGTATAAAAACAAGATTGCCCGCCTAAACCTTAAAACCGGCCAGGTGACCGATGTTTATGAGCCTCAGGGCGGGACCTTTGTGGGCGAGCTGGATCTGCATTATGATGGACAGAAGTTGTTGTTTTCCGCGATCGATGATGCCGAAATGTTTCAGATTATGGAGGTCGGGATAGATGGCTCCAACCCGCGCCAGATCTCGAAGATCAAGGGTGAATATGTGCATAATTATGGTGGTGTCTATCTGCCCAATGAAAAGATTGTTTTCAGCTCAACCGCACCTCTGATTGGGGTTCCGTGTATCAGCGGATCGCGCACGGTGCCTAATCTCTATCTGATGGGGGCGGATGGTAAGGGTAGCCGGCAGCTCACTTTTGAGCAGGATGCGGATTGGTATCCAACGGTCTTGGCTGACGGCAAGATTATGTATCTGCGTTGGGAGTACACGGATATCATGCACTACTACTCCCGCATCATGATGACCATGAATCCAGATGGCACCAACCAGCGCGCGATTTATGGATCACAGAGTTTGTGGCCGAATTCAATGTTTTACGCCCGGCCCCTGCCTGGGGCGCCGGGCCAATTCTCAGCTGTGGTTTCAGGGCATCACGGCGTGGCTGGCACCGGCAAATTGACGATCTTTGACACTAATAAGGGGTATGCGCACGCGGATGGCGTGGTGCAACATATTCCAGGATACGGTAAAAAGGTCACGCATGTCACAGTCGACCAGCTCTACCCCAAGGTTAAAAAAGAGTTGCTGCTCCAGTTCCCTGATTTGCAGGAGGTTGTGTCGCGGTTGATTGCCGAGCATATGCCGGAGCCCTCTCAAAAAGACAAGGATTATCATGAGCTGAATAATGACTTCTTTAATAAATGCTACCCCCGTCTGCGTGATTTCTACCTAGAGATGGCGGTGGATTTAGACCAGCTTGTCGATGGCGTTTATCCGCAGTTTTATCAGCCCTATCCGGTGAGCGCAGAGTATTTTTTGGTGGTTGCACAGCTGACTGCTAAAAGCGACTGGGGCCTTTATCTGGTGGATGTCTTTGATAATTTCGTGAAAATCAACCCCTCTGTGGCTGGTTACCGGTATGCGATGGATCCATACCCCCTTAAAAAACGCGAGCGCCCACCAATCATCCCCGAGCGTGTCAATCTGCAGGACAAAGAGGCAACCTGCTATATTCAGAGTGTCTATCGCGGCCCAGGCTTGAAGGGGGTGCCAGTCGGAACTGTACACTCACTGCGCCTTTTCACCTATGCTTATTGCTATTTTCAAACCGGCAACCATCACCACCTTGGGATTGAGAGTGGCTGGGACGTTAAGCGGATGCTTGGAACGGTTGAGGTGGAGAAAGACGGCTCAGCCATGTTCAAGATCCCGGCCAACACAACCATAAGCATTCAGCCGCTTGATCAAGAGGGGCGTGCACTGCAGCTCTTCCGCAGTTGGCTGGTGGCCATGCCCGGCGAAGATCTCTCCTGCATTGGTTGTCACGAATCTCCCACAGAGCCTCCGCTGACCAGCAAAACGCTGGCTTCCGGCAAAGCTCCGCAACGTATCACCCCCTATCGTGACCGAGTGGAGGGTTTTGCCTTTAGTACGGAAATTCAGCCCGTGCTGGACGCTTACTGCGTGCGCTGCCATGATGGGAGTGATGCGAAGAAACCTGATTTCAAAACCACTGAGCTGAAGAACGCTAAAAGCATGGACGCGAACTATAGCGTCTCATACTACGCTTTTCACAAGTACTTTCGTCGCCCCGGGCCAGAGAGCAACGGGCTGATGGCCACGCCGTATGAGTATCACACTTCCACCTCAGAGGGGGTCCAGTTGCTCCAAAAAGGGCACTACGGGGTAAAGCTGGATGATGAATCCTGGCGCCGGCTTTACACCTGGATTGATCTGAACGTGCCCTACTACGGGAGTTGGTCAACCGCTTATGCGACCGATGCCGGGCGCGAGAAGTGGACGACCGAGATATCCAAAAAATCGGCGGCTTTGCGCTCGAAATATGCCTTGGTGGATGAGGATTGGGAGTACACTCCTACCACACCTTATGCGGTTAATCTAAGCAAGGAGAAGGGGCCTGAGAAAAGCGCGCCGCTTGCACTCATCGTTCAAAACTGGCCCTTCAGCCCTGAGGTTGCCAAACAGATGCAAGCCCAAGCCGGCGGCGAACAGAAGCGGGTCTTTGATCTTGGTAATGGGGTGAGCGTTATAATGGTGCGTATTCCTGCCGGAGAGTTTATTATGGGCAGCGACGACGAGACCACCTTCGAGCAGCCGCGGAATGTCGTGAAAATTGAGAAGGCATTCTGGATCTCTGAGAGCGAGGTTAACAATGCGGCCTTTTTCACTTTCAAGCCAGATCACAATGCCAGTGTCTTTGATCAGCAGTGGAAGGATCATGTGCGCAATGGCTATTATGCCAACTACGATGAGCAACCAGCAGTGCGCCTGAGCTGGATTGACGCCCATGAATTCTGCGGCTGGTTGGGCAAAAAGACGGGCACTAAAGCCGCTCTGCCAACTGAGGCTCAGTGGGAGTGGGCTTGCCGCGCTGGTAGCGGCCAGCCGATGTCCTTTGGTTCGAGTGATTCAGACTTCAGTTCTTATGCCAATCTGGCTGACAAATCACTGGAGAAGTTGGCTGTTATCGGTGTGAATCCAACCTTCCGCGCCAATTTGGTCGGCAACCCGATCTTTGACTTTGTGCCGCGTATTGCAGAGTTTGATGATGGGCAGTTCCTTATCTCTGGAACCAAACAGTACCAGTCCAATGCCTGGGGGCTTTACGATATGCACGGCAATGTTGCCGAGTGGACCCGCAGTGACTATGTAGCCTATCCCTATCAGGCAGCCGAGAGCAACACCATGGATACCAAGGTAAAGAAGAGTGTGCGGGGTGGGTCATTCTTTGATCGGCCCTACCGCGCCACTGCCAGCTATCGCTGGGGCTACGCTCCTTGGCAAGGGGTCTTTAATGTGGGCTTCCGGGTGGTCATTGAGGAGTGAAGCCATTGGAAGCTAGATTCGTGCTGTGCATGAATGGCATAGCGCAAAGGGCATGGGGACGAAAAGGTATGCGAACAGGCAGGTATGCAGCGAAAAAACGATGAGGTAACTAGACGGTCGGCCGCATCGGAGTCGGGGTCAGTAAGCAATGCCACCAAGTCACCGAGTCACCAGGTCACGAGGTCAAAAAACAGCTTGCAGCGAGAAAAAAACACATGGAGAACACCTTAAACCATCCGAAGTTACAGGCAAGCCCGCGCATTTCGTGCGGGAGTAACGTAGGTCCGATTTCCAATCGGACATGTCCGGTTGGAAACCGGACCTACTGGAGCTCGGCTGCACCATCGATTGACGATAACGGCGACGATGCTGGTGAACGATTTTACGCATGATCCCAATCGTCCACCAGCATCGTCGCACAGCATCGTCAACCAGAGCCGTTTTGTTAGCGGCATTTTGCTACAGTCTCGTGAAAAGCGCGTCATGGGATGTAGGGTTGCTTCTCAGAAGCAATTAGCAGCTGCTGGGCGGGTGTTCGTCAAAGGCGCACCATAGGCTTTCATGATCTTTGCTTGGCTCCCGTCGCCAACCCTACAGTTTTAACCAGGATAAAGCTTGCAGGTCGCGCGCAAGCCTTGCCGTTCGTGTAGTAGCCGCTCTACTTGTCGGGCATCAGGCTTCGCAAGAGCTACGCCCAGACACGTAGTTCCGCCATGCCACGGCGTAGACCCGCTAGCGGACGAAGCCGGGTTGCGGGACGACGCCTGATGCGCGGCAACGGTTGACGGTGATGTGCGACGATGTTGGTGGACGATTAAAAACCCACGCCATTGAAAATCGTCCACCAGCATCGTCGCCGCTATCGTGAACCGGCGGCATTGCCGCCCTGGATAAGGATTGGGATTAGGATTAAGATAAGGATGTTCTCCCTCCTAATCACAATCCTAATCGTAATCCTAATCAAGCAGCAGGAATTGTTGCGACTAAGTGACTAGGTTATGGCAAGTGCGCGAGTGCGTG
>JBAYXX010000038.1:0-35346 GCA_041673345.1 Kiritimatiellia bacterium | reverse complement strand
TGTTCATGGGGCCAAGTCACTGTCCCATGTTGAACTCGTGCCTGACGGAAATAATGTATATCCTTTAACTCTTGGATTCATAATCTCACATGTATATGTGGCTTGTCATGTCGTCCGGTATCTACAAAGTACAGATGAATAATGATCCCATAAAACATTGAAATCACAGGCATAGCAAAAAGTTGCAGTTAACTCGTAAACTCGCAACTAAACTAATCGTTGGCATAAAAGAATACACTTGTGAGTAACAATGCGTATGATATCATTACACTATGAATACAAAAGAAATAGTAATCAACACAATAAAATCTTTGCCGGATGATTCCACATGGGACTCTATTCAGGAAAGAATCAATTTCATGGCTGGTGTTCGTAAGGGCATTCATGAGCTGGATGAAGGAAAAGGTATTCCTCATGATCAAGTCAAGAAGGATTTTGAAGCATGGTTTGCCCAATAGAATGGTCTCCCACGGCACGCTTTGACCTTTGGGATGTGCTGTCCTATATATCGGAATTTGATCAAAATGCCGCCGCACGTTTTCGGGACAAAGTCTTCGATTCTATAGAAAGACTTGCAGACTTTCTTGAATCGGGAAGAATTGTGCCTGAATTCAGTGATTCAAATATACGGGAAGTTATCTGCAAGCCTTGCCGGATAGTATATCGACTTAAAAATAATGGTAGTTTTGTTGAAATAGCCAGAGTGTGGCACTCATCCAGAGGAATCCCGGAAATATAAATGCTAACAATGCAAATGAACCTGATCAAAAAAACGCGCTGATTCAGTATCAATGTTTGATACTATTAGTGAACGAACAAGCGGCACAGAAAAACTCTTGAGAAAATCCTTGCGCGTCCGGAGCGCGTCAAAACCCTCATGTGGGCGTTCTCTAGATTGACAAAAGCCAAAGAAAAGAATAAATTATAATTTAAATGGGAGATTTATAATGACAACAATAGCTGAGATAAAAAACGCTATCAAAGCTTTGCCTGAAAAAGAATTCAGTTCGTTTTCGTCTTGGTTTGATCGACTTGAAGAAGAGCGCTGGGATAAGCAAATTGAAAGAGACCAGAAGTCCGGCCCTCTTTGTGATCTTATGGTGGAAGCAAAGGCAGATTATAAGGCTGGAAAATGCAAGCCCCTTTGATCAATTTCACAACTCCAAAATATTGGAAATTCTATTACAGCCTTCCTTCAAATGTCAGGGATGTTGCTGATAATTACTTCTCTCGCCTTAAGCAAAACCCCATGCATCCCTCATTGCACCTAAAGAAGATAGGTGATTTGTGGTCAGTGCGAGCAGGAATTCACTATCGGGCATTAGGTATGGATACAGACAATACACCCAGAGGCATTCTCTGGTTTTGGATTGGGTCTCATCCTGAATATGAGCGTCTTATAAGAAGATATTAAAGATCGGCACATAAGGCACACTCTCTTCTGAGGCCTGCGGCACCTTTATGGAGTCACAGTATAGCGTATCGGGACATATATCCTGTTCATGGGGCCAAGTCACTGTCCCATGTTGAACTCGTGCCTGACTGAAATAATGTATATCCTTTAACTCAGAAAAAACTCCGAAATTCAAAAGGTGTGCGCAATTGAATTCTCCACGCTCACCGTTGGTAAACTCAAGCAGCAATGATGCGAATAAAATCACTAGCTGGTCGACTGACATGCAGGGGGTCTTTACTATGCCAGACCTCAAGGTACTGTTTGGAGAGAGAACAGAAGCAGCTCTCTACAAAAAGCTTTTATAGATGCATGCTGTCTTTTCTCAAAAGGTAAAAAATGTTGAGGTAAAAACTCAATATTTTCATGTTTTAATGTAAATTTCACGATCAGGTTAAATACTCCTTACCGCAAAAAATAGATTGTTTGATCTGTAATTTTTGGTTGTTGAACCGTGCTATAACGAAGGTCGCTTCACTGCCAACTTTCAGATCCGGCAACTCAATGTTCATTAAACGCGCTGGAGTTGTACTGCACAACTTCCATGCATTTTCAAAATCAACTCCAACCTGATTGACCAGAAATTCAACGCTTCGATTAAGCTGAAACCACGCTCCAGCTAAAATATCTTGGTCCGGGACATGAATAAAGCCATTTGCCTCAATCACACAGTCACACCCGCCAAGTCGTTTATAGCGTCCCGGCGCGCAGCCAGAGTATAAATTGGCATCTGATACCATGTAACATTTATCCATCCCCTTCACGCGCAAAGCAACCCTTACTAATTCGGGCGGCAGATGAAACCCATCGCCAATCAACCCCAGCACGAGTGCTTCGTTGTCAAGAAAACCCCAAAACGGATTTTTGAAACGATGCATAAGCGGCGCAGCGCCATTGCCAAAATGTGTTACCATGCTGGCACCGCGTTTAACTGCCTCATTAATTGTAGCCGTATCTGGACAACAATGACCTAGAGCAACCTTGATCCCTGCCTTGACCGCGCAATCAATAAAACTCAGCGCACCTGGCTCCTCGGGTGCAATATTAATCAACTTTACTTGGTTACCGGAAAGTTCATTCAGACGTTTAAATTTCCCCCAATTCGGCGCCATAATATATTCTGGGAGATGCCCGCCGCGCCACCCCTTCTCCGGCGATATAAAAACACCTTCGTGAAAGATGCCGGAAAAAAGTTGTGCCATTTCAAGATCACAACTCAAATTTTCATTGTAGTTTTTGGCGGCAGTTAAGAGCAGATCGTACGGAGCGGTGGTAAAAGTCGCCATTGCTCTGCCAACTCCGTTGCGTATCAAAAACTCGCCTACACGCCGGAGCTGGTCCGGTGTCTTGTCATTGAGATTGTTGTAAGCCAGACCAAGTGCGCCATTGTGTTGCAAATCCACCAGTGAAGGCAATATGCGAGGCAACGAGGAATCCCAAGAGATTGAACGCACGTCCTGGATGGCAGCTCCTGAAACAGTCACTTCAACGGCATTGCCTTCAAGAGTTATCCCTCTATACGAGTGAAGTGACATTGCTGTCTCTCCACTCACAACGGCTGGAAAATTTTCCGGCGCGATGTCCAGCGCGCCGACCTGCGCGTGCGTGTCGAAAGGGCGCATACTCATTCCCATCAGCGCCGATCCCGTCGTAACCAGCATCTCGCGTCTTTTCATAACTCCTCTAATGATTATGTTTCAATACACGCGCTTTAAGTTGTTGGAAACGCATAGATTATTGAAAGGAAGTACTTAAAACAGCTTTAGTTTTACCCGAGCAACTCGTTGACCTTGGCAATCACCTCAAAGGCATTTGCAATGTAAACCACATCAGCCTTGCCCTGTGCCCAGCCGCAGTTGGCATCCATGTTGATCGCGCGACGCTCATTGATAAAACGCCAGCCAACCGCGTGCGGCTCTTCGCCGTGACAGCAGGTGGAGAGGCCCTTGGCGTGACGCGGCGTTGTACCAGTCTGACCCACCTGATTCATGTGCGACATGAAGCTCAGCGTCGCCTGTCCGTCGCTCTGCAAATCAACCAAAGACTTGCTGCTGCCCAATGAGGCACCAGCCTTGTTAAGGAACCCTTGGATCAAAGTGCTGGCATCACTAATGTGATACTCGCCGTCAGCCTGCTTCTTGGTCCATCCCGCGCCTGCCACAAAGAGCAGCGCCGCATCAGGACGAATGGTCTGAGCATCGGCTGCGGGCGACTCAACACCCTTGATGACTGTGCGCTGCTCGACAGCGGTAAACTCAACCGCGACGCTCTCTTTTTCGGCCACACCCGCCGCACCCTGCCAGGCAGGTTGAATGCCGCCCTCAACCAATAGTACCCAGGGACGGGCCGCGCGGCTGAGGGTTGTCAAAATGCGCTGACGGTAGTACCAGCGCTGGGCCTTCAAAACCCCCGCCTCAACTGCGAGCGCCACAATATGGGTGTCAATCTGCGCGCCAGTGCGGTATGCTGCCCCTGGCATGCAACGCGTTAAGCGCGATGAGCCGGATGCCAGAACAATCTGCGCCCCTGCCTTTTGAATCAAGGCGGTCGCGGCTTTGGCATCCGATGAATAACGCGGTGTTGCCACAGCCTCATCCTCAACCACATAAAACTTCTCAGCCCCGCAACCGGCAATTGTATCAGCCGCCGCTCCCGCGCCAGCGCCGATCACGCCCACAGCAAAAGAACCGCCCAGTTTGGCGCTCAAATCAACGGTTGTGGCGATTGATTCCAATGCGCCCTTTGACAAACTTCCATCACATCCAGTGTGTAAAACTAACAGTATATCAGCCATGACAAATCTCCCACTCAGCCCTTAATCCATTCAACAATTTCAGCAGCAATCACATCGGCACTCACATCTTTGACAATCCGGGTCGCCCGTTTCTGCGCAGGGACCTCGCTCTTCTCAAAGTTAATGCTGCCCACACCGACTGCAACTGGCCGCGCCTTCTGCAGCGCAGGTATCACAAAGCGCATATTCGCCATGCCCACCTGCGGATTGTTGGGAGGCTCAGGCAACGAGCCGGTGGCCCACGCCAGCACAGCCGGGGCTCCAGCGCAGGTAGAAGCCAGATACTGGCCACCCTCGATCCGCTCCAGGACCGAGAAAGAGCCATCGTCGCTCATGCGGATTTCATCCACACCGACAAACTGATCGGTGATGCCCAGCTGCTCGCCGATCAGCTGCATGGTCACGCCAGCGTCACGCGAGGCCGAGGCGCAGCCGCCAAAAACCAGCAGGCGGGCTTTATCCAGCCCGGGGATGGCTTCAATCGCGGCCGCCAGAGTTTTGGCGACCTCCATAGCGTCGGTGAAGCCGCTGGCGCTGCCGTCAATGGCGACCAGCTCAAAGGGTACCTTCTGCGCCACAGTCATCATCAACTGCTGCAACTTGGCTTTCGGGCCAAGGCTGACCAGATAGACCTTGCTGCCAGGCACCTTCTTAGCCAGATTGGCGGCCTCGTAAAGCGAGTGCGCTGCCCATGGGTCAAGCACTGAGGGGAGCATTGTCTCGTTCTTTAAACCAGGCACTGTGGGGGTGGTGACTGGTTCAAGCGTCTGCAGCGGATCAGGCACCAGCGTGCCGCATACAACAATTTGCAAACCTTCCATTGTTTTATTCTCCATTTGGTTAATTTTCATTTGAGTGCAGTCCGCCGGACCCAGCGCCAAAGAGCACATTGGTCTTCTCCGGATCTTCGGGCAGCGCCTTGGAACAGCTCCAGACGCAGGCGCCGCAGTGAATGCACTTTTCACGGTCAAATTCAGGTGGTTCGCCCTCTTCACCGGGCATAATCGCCTGCGCTGAGCAGATCTCAATGCAGGTTCGCTCCTTACAGGTGCGGCAAATCTCAGGGTGGGCAAAGGTGACATGATTGGCAAAACCGCCGGCTGCCTGCACCTTACCGCCCTTAAACAGGACATCCTGGTGCGACATCAACAACTCGCCATCCATTTTAATCTCAGGCCAGCCAGCCAGTACCATCAGGGTGTCATGCAGCGGCTGCTTGTCTTTGGCGCATTGCGCCACGGCGGCGGCCAGATCCTGCTCTGAGATGCGTCCGGCAAAGGTCTCCAGCAGAGTTTTAATGCGCTGCGAAGGCGGGCGCGACTGTGACGACACATTCATGGCGCCATTGGTCATGCCGGTCATGCCAGTGCCCATCATGCCCTTAAAGAAGCCGTCCTGGAATCCATCACGAGCGCGTTTGGCCTTCTGTAAATCCGCGTTCAGTTTATCTTCGCGCCGGCGTTTCACATAGGTTGCATCCAGGTTGGCCTTAGTGAATGGCTCGTCACGCTGAAGCAGGTCAATCACCCCCTCGGCCAGCAGCACGCCGCTGTGCCAGGCCTCATCTACTCCAGAGTTGGTCAGAACATTGGTGGTGCCTGAACCCTCACCGATCCTGACATAGCCATCGCCAGTCAGATAGGGTTCACCGCGCACCCCGGATTCCTGCAAGCTCTTGGCACCCCAGGAGCGCAGGCGGCCACCTTCGATGTGGCGCCAGATGTATGGGTGCTGCATCCAATGTTGCAAGTAGGTGTAGGTGGTACGCACCGGCGAATCAAACCAGGAGGGCACAAAGATACCGAGCGAAGCTGTACGATCCGGGTAAACATACATGAAGCCGAAGATCTCCTGCTCAGGATAGCCCAGTGTGTGAATCACAGTGCCTGGTTTCAGGGTGCAGCTCTCCGGCAGCTCGATCACAGCCTTCATGCCAACCGCCCAGTCGTGCTGATGATTGCCCTCTGGCAGACCAAAGTGATCATCAAGTGTGCGTCCCACCGCACCCACCGGACCGTCGCCCACCACCACCAGCGGCGCGTGAATATCCATACCCGGCATAAAGTTGGCTGGATCAGGGTTGCCCTGCAGGTCAACGCCCTGATCCGCCAGCCGCACACCCACCACCTTGTCGCCCTCAAACACAGGCTCGCTCACCGGAGTGCCGGGCCAGATCTGCACCAGCCCGCTACTCATCAGCTCTGCCCCTATCCAGGACACGAAAGAGCCGATCGACATCACAATTCCTCCCTCTTTGCGCAGGAAAGGGGGAATCCAGGGCAGTTCAGCCGCCTCTGGGCACTTGCCCATAAAAAACCGCCCGCCCTTAAAGACAGCATCCACAAACATGGTACCAGGGTCACGCTGGCTCGCCCCGAGGTAATCAAAGAGATAGGCCACCTTCTCATCGCCCGCTGCCACCGCGTTGGGAATCTCCTTTGTCAGATCCTTGTCAGGAAACGAGGCTTTGATAAAGGTTGCCTTGGTGACAACGCCCGAGACACCGAAACCAATGTCATCGGCACGCTCATAGCACATGATCTGCAGTGGCATGCCCGGCATGACCTTGCTCTCAAAAGCGGGTGTCCCGTCCTCCTTGAGCAAGGCTCTGGTCAGGGTGGTCAGAAAGCCAGCCGTGGCAGGGCCAAAACCGACACAGACAATGTCGGCCTCCATCTTCATTCTTTCGATAGCACTCATAGTTTTGCTCGCATTAAAAATAAGGTAACTTACTTGCCTATAACTTCGACCTTTTCTAGTGATTTATCACTAATTGACATCACCAAGAACCACCGTTTTTTGATTAAGATTACGATTAAGATTGTGATTAGGAGGGAGGCACATCCTAATCGCAATCCTAATCTCAATCCTTATCCAGGGAGGCCATGCCTCCGGTTGACGATAGCGGCGACGATGTTGGCCGACGATTGGGAACATGCGTGGAATCGTCAACCAGCATCGTCGCACATCATCGTCAACCGATGCCGCTCATAGAGCACTACATCCCAAACCCAAAACTACGTTCACGTAAAATTTTCGACTACCTTCGACGCCCTTCGATTCTCATCGACTTCCTTCAGCGCTTTTCGATGCGCCGGAGCGATCACGGCCAGCCGCCTCCCAGCTTCGGCCTGGCTGTTACTCGGGGTCGGCATCGTCATCGGAATCGGTATCGAAAAGCGTGCGGAAATGATCTCCGACCTCCGGCTTATCTCTTGCAAGTTACTCCGCAGTCCAGGCTGCAAGCTGTTTTTTGACCTAATGACTTGGTGACCAGGTGACTTGGTGACCAGGTGACTCGGTGACTCGGTGACCTGGCGGCATTGCATACTGACCCGGACTCCTTTTCTCTAAGCTCTAAGCCCTATCCCCCCTATCCCCTAAGCCGGGTAGTCCAGCGCCTCGGGGATCATGATCGTAGCCAGTGCTTTGCCAGCGCGGTCTTTAGCCAGTTTAGAGCCAGCCAGCGAAGCGTCCAGCTTGGCGCGGCAGGCCTGAAACTCGGCTGCTGCTCCGCCGGTCTGCTCGGCGCTGTCGGCATAACCGTAGAAAAGCTCAGCGCAGATACGTCCAACCTCTCCAGCGGCGCGGGCGCTCTGGATATTGCACAGGTCATTGAATGTGTTCACATAACCCTCGATATCCGCACCGACCACCGGGTGGTCAGGCCCCTGCTGGGCCAGCTCCTGCACGTCGGCGATCAGCGAGCGGGCGGCGACCAGCCAGGCAATCGCATCGGTTAGCGGGAAAAGGACGCCCTGACGCTGATTTCTGTAAAGTCGCGCTCCGCTCGCGTCCTTGGCGGTAGTGAGATGCTTCTGCGCCCACTTCCACATCTCAAAGCCAGCGACCAGCGCGGCTGCGCCGGTCTCCGGCTGCTCTGCCGCGAGTTTGGTTAGGTTATGGATCCACAGATCAACCTGGGCCAAAAACACAGGGTTGTTCATGGTCACGCTGATGTGACGGCGCTGTACCACCTCAGGGCCCTCATAGGTTGCTTCCAACTGCGCGTCATTCCACTTTTGGAAGAGGAATCCAGGGCAATCCTCAGTGATTCCGTAGCCGCCCATCATGCTGACCGCTTCGCGCAGCATATTGGCACCATGGCCGGTATCCCAGAGTTTGCAGGCAGGGCACAGCACATTGGTCATTGCGTCCAGCCAGACATAGCGCACCATCACATTATTATAAAGCTCCTGTATGCGCGCCTCATCGCGCGTATCTTCAGGCTGCATCATCAACTGAACACACTCAATGGCGCGCTCCTGTGGCTCGCGCAGTGCTTTCATCTTCGCACGTCCACCGTTTATGCCAGCTTCCGCCAGTTGGGTGTTGGCCTGCTCTTCAATCGAGGTGATATCATCGTAAAGCCGCGTAGTTTCAAACCCAAGCGACGAAGCAGCCTCCCCGGTAGCCCAAACATCAGCCAGCCGGTGCAGCGCATCCTCTTTCATCTGCAGCCCTGAATCATAACGAGGCGAGCCCTCTTCAATACCGACCGCGCCACGGAAACGGGTACGGTGATAGCGGATCACAGGCTCAACTGCTGAGATCAGCTTGGCAGCAGTCATCACGCCCACGGTTACACGGGTGCGCGAGAACACAGCCTCAATAATCTCACTGTGGTTCAAATTCGGAACAATCTGTCCATCTACAACAGTGTAGCCGCCGACAATGCGGCTGGCTGGCACCTTGAGGTTAAAGATTGGGTCACATGTATTTGAGAGCTGGTGCACCATTTTGAGCGTTGGGCTGCCGCGATCAAAGATCCCCTCATCACCCTCTTCCAGAATAATCATACAGGATCCTTTAATCCGCTCATCCCCTGTGTCAACCGCCGCGGTAATGAAATTGGCAGCCTCCATGTTGGTAATGAACCGGCCGCGTTTCTCAACCTGCAGCATTGGCTCCTCGCCCTCTTCCCACTCCGACACACTAACTTTACCGCTCAACACACCGGTGTCAACACCCACATAGGGCAGAGGTTCGGTCAATGCAAATGCCCCGCGCCAGGTTTTACGATCTTCACCGGGCTGAGGTGGGCAGCACAGCGTCATGTAACGCTCTTTTTGCTCTGGGGTGCCCTTCTCAACAATCGGAGCCAGCGCGAGATTATTGACCAGCGAAGTGGTGGAAGCCCCCCCGTCAACCCAGGAAAGCTCGTAGGCCAGCAAAGCCAGGGCAAAGTTACGCGGGCCATCAATGATGCCGCCATAAGACACATCCAGACCCGCAGCGGTAATACCGGACTCATCAAAAGCCTGATACATCATATTCTTGGCGGCGGTCCATTCGTGCGTATTGCGCTCACCATCCGCAACTAGACGCGCAACCAAACCGCGCGCCACTGAGCGGGCACCCATTACCGCCATCTGAACATCATAACGATCAGAGTACCGCCACATAATCTGGCGAACCTCATCCCCAGGCAGCATGCTCATAGTCTTGCGTGTCTCTTGAATACTCATTAGGTTTTCCTTGGTTAAATAATATACAAGCCCGCCTCCAAAAGACAGCGGACCTTCCAAATACAGATCATCAACTAGCAATCAGCTAGAATGACAAAAGTTTAAAAAGTGTCAAACTCACCCTTTATAACTTAAAAGATAACATTTTGGCAAGCGCAAAGAGCGAGAAAATGTAGATTTAATATAGAAAGTAGACAGAAAATCGAAAAACCCGTTACAACTTTGTCGATCCTTTTCACACTACACCCTCTTAATCCCGTGCGGAGCGTGGAGAGCCCGTCTCCGTTCCGCAATTGGGACTATGCTGTGGCAAGCGGCTGCGCCTCCGGTTTACGATGGCGGATTTTTTGACTGAATTCCATACAAGTATGCTTGCTCTATTTTTTACAGCTTTAACCATTTAACCCCGTAAGAACACTCTGAATCTCGGCCTCAGTTATACCGTAAGCAATGAGTTTATGCTTCAACCCGTGTGGCTGTGCTGTGGGCCTGATGGGCCGCATGGGCCTAATGTGCTGCCGCCACACCACCGTAACTCCTTTTGCCGGCATTCCTCTGCTTCTCTTTTTAGCGACTCTTCCTTCTCGCGCCGCTCTTCTTTCAAAGCCTCTTCTGCCTTTTCAGCCCGCTTGATACTGAACTCGATTTCACTGGCTTCGATCCGCAGTCGTTCCTGGTACTGATCATACGCCGCCCGCTCCGCGCCGCTGAGTTTCATTATATCCAGCTTTTCATTGGCCCAATCAAAACTGACAAATTGTCTGATTTTATTGTTCATAACCAATCTCCTTTTGAAACAATAATATCTTAAAGCACCCCTTTGCTGGAGGGGATGCCCAGCTCACGTGGATCGGCCTCGACCGCCATACGCAAGGCTCTGGCAAAGCCCTTAAAAAACCCTTCGCAAACATGATGAGCTTCGTCGCCGCAAATCTGGCGCAAGTGAATATTCATCTTAGCCTCCACAGCCAGCGCTCTGAAAAACTCCTCCAGCAGCTTAACCTCAAAATCGCGGATCTGCATGTGCTTCATAGGGCTTTGAAAGACCAGAAAGGGGCGTCCGCCCAGATCAAGGGCCACCTCACAGAGCGCCTCATCCATTGGCAGCAGGAAAAATCCGTAACGCCGAATGCCCCTGCGATCGCCTAAAGCTTGATTCAGCGCGGCTCCCAGCACCAGCCCGACATCCTCAACGGTGTGGTGATAATCGACATGAATGTCACCTTCCGCCTCCACTGTCAAATCAATCAACGAATGGCGGGCGAAGAGTTCCAACATATGATCAAAAAAACCAATCCCGGTTATAATCTCCGAAACACCTGTTCCATCCAGATTCAGCTCAAGTTTAATCTTGGTTTCACGTGTGTTACGTGATTTTGACGCTTTACGTTGCACGGTTCAACTCCTTCCTCAACTTTTTTCCGGTTCTTCATATTTTTCATCACGCTTCTTACGTTTGGTCATTTCGCGCACACGTATGACCAGGATGCAGACCTCATAGAGCAGACACATAGGCACCGCCATAATGATCTGCGAGACCGGATCTGGCGGAGTCAACACCATCGCCATTGCAAAGGTCAGAACAATAGCGATGCGACGCTTTTTACGCAACCAATCCGATGATAGAACTCCAAGCCATCCCAGAACCAGAATAATAAGCGGCACCTGAAAGGCGATACCAAAGGCAATAATCGTTTTCATAACAATTGAAATATGGTCTTCGATTTTGAGTATTTCAACCTTGATTCCCATCCAGTTATTAATCTTCTGCAGCACCTGAAAAGCAATCTGGAGAGTCTGGGCATAGGCCATCCAGACACCGCCCAGAAAGAGAACCGTGGAACCGCCTAGACAAAATACAATAATAGAGCGTTCACTTCGCTTCAACCCGGGGAAAATAAAACGCAGGATAAAAAAGAACAATGCCGGCAGGCTTAAGGCTGTGCCGCCCCAGAGCATAATCTTGAGCAGTATATCCAGGCCAGTGGTCCAGGTCAGCCCCTGCACCATAGCCATATCTTTATTAGCCGGTTCAATCAGCCACGCAGTGATTTTCGGGGAAAAGGGCGCAATCAGCACTAGACAGCCAAACCAAGCCAGAAAGCATCGCACCACACAGGTACGCAGCTCGAGCAGATGTTCAATAAACGGGCGCGGCGGATCGTTGTAATCATCCGCTACCCCGTCTTGAGCGGAGTTGGAGCCAAAACGGCCGAATTTCATAATTTCTCCTCCGCCGGTGCTGGGGCTGCGGTTGCAACCTCTGCCGATGCTGGCGCAGGAGCATCAACTGAGGCAACCTCCCGCACACTGTCATACGCCGCGCTCTCGGGAGTTTCCGACTCTAGTGCTGCGGATGGCACTGAAGATTCAGGGGTGGTCGACGGCTGCGGGGAGTCCCACTCGGCCACCACATCCTCATTGCCGGGATAGTCCGAGGCATGATCATATATCCCCTCATCGTAGTCATACGAGGATTGATAGGTCTCGTCAGAGGCTTGATCGCCCTCCACGTTGTCAGTCTTCACATCCGTTGTGGAATCTGAGATATCTTTACTGATTTCCTGATCCATGCTCATCAGTTGTTCTTTAAATTCATCAGCCGCCCGACGGAACATCTCCATCGTGCGGCCTAACTTGCGAGCGATTTCGGGGAGCCGGTGTGGTCCAACCACTACCAGCACCACTGCGAAAAGCATAATCCACTCGCCAGCACCAACTGAGCTTGTCAGGAAAGCTATGTCAGGAATATAAAGCATACTCCAAAGCCCCCCATTACTCTTACTAACTCTTATCTCTGAAACAGTGCGAATTCACCACGGCGGTTCAAACGCCAGGCACTCTCGTTATTGCCGGTCACTGCTGGTTTTTCCTCGCCATAGCTGATGGTCTGAATCCGATCAGGCGCGACCCCCGTGCCCACAAGGTAAGAGCGCACTGCCAGAGCACGGTTCTCGCCTAGCGAAAGGTTGTACTCATTGCTGCCGCGCTCATCACAGTGGCCCTCGATAATCAAAACATGGCTGGCGTTCGCATTCATGTGCCGGCTGATGAGATCGATTTTGGCGATTTCCTGTGGTGGCAAAGAATAGCTGTCCAGTGCAAAGTATACCGGCTCAAAGGCAACACCCAGCACTGGGGCGTAGAGATCCCTGAAGCTGGTTCCCTTGGCAGCCGAGTCGATGCCATCATAAATATTGCCGGACAAATTGGCACTTTCGACTAAGGTAGGGCCATCCCCGCCAACTCCGTCTTTCGCGCCTTTTGACTTACAACCAATGGTGGTGGCCACCAGTAAACCGGCAACTGCAATGTTGATTATAGCTGCGACTTTCATTTTATGCATTTTTTAACTCCCGTTATTTCAGAGCTACCATAGCTCTATGAAAATTTATCTCTGAAAAAGCGCGAACTCGCCACGCCGGTTCAGGCGCCAGGCACCCTCATCGGACCCCATCACGGCGGGCTTCTCCTCGCCATAGCTGATGGTCTGAATCCGATCAGTTGCAACCCCCATATTGACCAAGTAAGTACGCACTGCGATCGCGCGATTTTCCCCCAGCGAAAGGTTGTACTCATTGCTGCCGCGCTCATCGCAATGGCCTTCAATCACCAGCACATGGCCGGGGTTAGAGTTCAGGTGCTGACCAACCATGTCAATCTTGACCCTCTCGTTCGGAGGCAGTACATAACTGTCGTACGTGAAATAAACCGGTTGAAAAGCGGCACTGTGTACCGCCTGACATGTATCCTGAAAACGAGCGCCGCTGGTTACCAGATCTCCGCCCTCACCATAAACCTGATCAATATCGCTCATGCCGCTATTCATTAAAAGCTCTGGCCCACTGTTTTCGCCAGAGCCGAGCCCCAGTGCGCGATCATCCTGCCCAGGCCCGCGCCGGCCGTTATTAGCTGACTTACAGCCTGTGTTCATGAAAACAAGAGCACTAATCAAAACCATATTCAATATTACTGTTGTCCGCAATGTGTTCATCATCGACTCCTTCTTTTTAGTTGCTATTCTCTATCGATCAGACCAGTCCGGTGACATCCAATTACCTGAAATATTAGTTAAACGTACCGCAGGGTCACCCAGAGTGTCAAGGATATACAGCGCGGAGGAGCGGCTGCAAACAATATGCCGCCCATCCGCTGCCCACGAGGGGTGCTCATACCCGCCCGCAGTGGTCACCAAAACTCGTGAGGATTCTTCACCAACAACGGGGTCAAACGTGGCGATCTGCCAACCGCCAGCGCCCTTGGTGGCATATACGATCCGTCCTTGCGCACTCCAGTCAGGATTAACGTTCTCCCCCCCCCGATAGGTCTTGCGTTGAGACTGCCGGGAGGCCACATTGACAATGTAAAGCTGCGGAGTCTTGGCAACATCGCTGACATAGACAATGCTGCGTCCATCCGGTGACCAGCAGGGACTGGCCTCCGCCCCGCGGCTGCTGTTAGTCATACGGGTCAACTGACCATTCGCAATCCGCAGAACATAGAGTTCGGGATTGCCCTGATACGATAGTATCAACGCGATCTGTGTGCCATCGGGCGAGACCGCCGCACCGGTGTTCAATCCTTTAAAGGGCGCGAGATTTTTACGGCTCCGACCGTAATCAATCAAACGATAGATCTCAGGGTAGCCTCTGATAAAACTAGTGTAAAAGATATCTCTGCCATTCGGCGCCCAACGCGGCCCCACAGCGGCCACTTGGTCTTTGGTGAGCTGCATCATATTGTGGCCATCAGCGTCGCACATGTAAACATCGGCATTGTTCGGCGCGCGGCGATTGACAAAAACAATTTTTGTGGAGGCAATCCCCTTCTGCCCGGCAATCAGACGCACCATTTCATCAGCCAAGGTATGCGCTTGGCGCCGGATCTCCTCTCGCCCAGTTGAAACTTTGCTCCAGTTAAAGGCTTTGCCTGGCCAGCTAACACGCAGTGCGCTTTGAATCCCGTTGCCGACATCAGACACTTGACCGCTTAGCGCGACAGAGCCACCCCGGCCCACAGCCGAAATCTCAAACCAGCCAGCGAGTTTTAAATCATTCTGCAGCGTTGCCACAAACAAGCGGCCATTGGCCCCTGGTGCTTTCAAAGCGTCAAACGAAACCGAATTCTTATCCGTGCCTTTTTTAACCACCGAGATCACAGGAGGGGAGGCGGCGGCGCGAACTTCTCCGGCTAATACCAAAACTGAAAGTAAAACAGGCCATATAATAATTCTGAACATAGTTGCTCCTTAAACAAAGATTTTATTATACAAAAAAAACAACAACATGAGCAAGGCTGTATCACTCTGTTTTCACAAATAATTCACCTTGCTTTCAAACTGGTTTTAAAGCGATAATTAGAGCCATGCAAAAAGAGGGCGCTCATAAAAATATCTCTGTCCTGAATAACATCCGTAACAGGATCCTGGTGGGGATTCTGCTCGCCACTCCGATTGTGGCCACGATCTGGATTTTTAAATTTCTGCTGGGTCTCTCCACCGCATGGATCCCAGTTAAGTCTCTGACAAAAATGGGCATCCCTTTCAGCGATTTTGTGCTACAGGGGATTGTGCTGTTGTGCGTGTGTTTCGTCTTTTACATCCTCGGATTTCTAGTTCAGAACTTCTTCGGAAAAAAGATCTACAAGCTGACTGATGCCATTTTCTCCAAGATCCCCTTTATAAAAAATATCTATGTTTTTGTGCGCCAGCTCTGCGAATGGGTGGCCAAAAGCCACAGCACCATGTTTGAATCAGTGGTGCTGGTGGAATATCCACGCAAAGGGCTGTACGCACTCGGATTGGCCACTGCCAAGGCCCCACACTTGATCTCCTCCAAAATCACCGATGAAAATGGCGAGCCGCTGGATTGCACCAGTGTCTTTATCGCGACCACTCCAAACCCGACCTCAGGGGTCTATATTATTGTACCCACCAAAGATCTGATCAAGATCAATATGGATGTGAGCACTGCCATCAATCAGATTGTCTCCGCTGGCGCCATCCTGCCGGACAACGGCGACCGTGGAGCGGAGAGCCCGCTGATGGAGCTGCTCAACCGCTACCAGACAGGGCAATAGAGCCCTTCCGCTCCATAAGGTGAAAGGCGAGCATACCGGTGTAGTAGCCGCTCTATGAGCGGCATTGCGAACGTGTTGCGCTGCGAGCCAACCTGCAATGCGAGCCGACCGGTGTAGTAGCCGCTCTATGAGCGGCATCGGTTGACGATGATGTGCGACGATACTGGTTGACGATTCCCCGCATGCTCCCAATCGTCCACCAACATCGTCGCCGCTATCGTCAACCGGAGGCATGGCGCCCTTCGATACCGATTCCGATAGCGACCCCGACCCCGAGTTACAGGAAAAAGATAAAAAACACGTAACTACTCAGGAGTCAGAAGACTGAATTCAGGAGTCAGAATGGACCTTCGAGGATTTGATAGTTTGGCAAAAGGCACAACGTTTTGTGTTTGCTGTTTACCGGATGTCGCAGACATTTCCGCGATCCGAGGTGTATGGGCTGTCATCGCAATTCCGACGCGCGGTTGTCTCCATTGCCGCAAACATTGCTGGATGTCTACTATCGGATTATTCTGAATTCTGACTCCTGAATTCTGACTCCTGAGTAGTTACAAAAACACATGGATAAATCCAAAACCGGAAATCAAAAAATGATAGTTAAAACCAATGCGATTGCGCTGCAAATCCGAGGGTGGTCCAAGACCTCGCATATGGTGATCTGGCTGACTGAGGATTATGGAAAAATCACCACCGTTGTTAAGGGTGCCTGCCGCCCTAAAAGTGCTTTTTTAGGTCAATACGACCTTTTTTACACCTGCGAACTGCTCTTTTACCGACGTGGCCGTGATGGAACACACATGATCCGGGAATGTACCCCATTGCAATGCCGCGCGCCGCTGCGTTCCAATTGGCGCGGGGTCTGCGCCGCCGGCTACCTCGCATATCTGACTGCGCGGACAACCACTGGCCATGAAGCCAAGGCACTCTACGCTGATCTGAGCCATGCGCTCGATACCCTCTGCGACTGTGATGCTCAGTCCATTGCAGCCCTGATATTCTGGTTTGAAATGCGTTTATTGCTGCATCATGGGATCTCGCCGGATTTCAGAACCTGCCCACAGTGCCACCCAGCCGGAGCGCAATGGTTGCGTTTTTCGATCGAATCCGGGCGATTTGCCTGCGCGCATTTTAACGAAAGCCATATCGCTGCCCCCTCTGTCACCCTGCATCGCGATGTGATCAAATGTCTCCGAAGGTTCGCTGGGTGCCACCAATTCAAGGCCCGGCACTACACCCCAATTATGACCCTGGAAAATAAAAATAACAAAAAAATGAATCTTGTGCTTGGATTATCCAGATTTCTTGGTATCTTTATTATATTTCATCTCGATCTGCCAGCTGCTGTTCGCAGAGTGGCATTTGAGAGTTTAAATACAAACCCGACGTCGATGCGCGTCATAGGAGAATAAGTTAACATGAAGTGCACACAGGTAATTCTCACAACACTGCTCTCCGCGTTGGTAGTCACAACCGGATGCAAGGAAAAGGCAGAGAAAGCCGAGCCGAATAACGGCCAAACCGCAGCGCCTAAAAGCGCAGTCACAGCACCCGCCCAGCCGGAAGAGCCGAAAGACCCTAACGAAGTGGTTGCTTCAATCAACGACACCAAGTATCTCCGTAAAGATATAGATGAAGTGGTCAACACCATCATCAAAGCGCGCAATGTTCCCGCCGAACAGGTCGCCATGGCCCGCGAACACTTTGAAAAACAGGCGGCTTACAGCTTTATCATGAAGTCACTGCTGATGGCGCAAGCCGAAAAAGAAGGTATTAAGCTCACGGATGAGCTCCGTAAAGAGCAGACCGACAAGATTGGAGAGCAGCTCAAAGCCCAGAACAAAACCTTGGAAGATTACTTCAAGGAATCCCCAATGGGCGAGGCGCGCGCTCGTAAGGAGTTTGAAGAGGGCATGCTGATCGACAAGCTGCTGACCGACAAAGTGATCGACAAAATCGTGATCGACGATGCCGATGCGAATAAGGAAATTGAGGAGCTCACGGCTGCCAACAAAAAGCTGGAAGAGACCAACAATAACCTCGATAAAATTAACGCTGAGAAAAAAACTAAGATCGAGGGTCTTAAAAAACAGCTCGCTGACGGTGCCAACTTTGAAGAGCTGGCAAAGGCCAACTCCGAGTGCCCCAGCGGACAGAAGGGCGGCTCGCTCGGCGAGTTCACACGCGGTTCGATGGTTAAACCCTTTGAAGATGTGGCCTTCTCGCAGGAGATCGGCAAGATCAGCGATATTGTCGAAACTCAATTCGGTTATCATCTGATCAAGACCACCGCCAAATCAGCGGCTGTCGAAGCAAGTGGCGACACCCCAGCTAAACCTGAGAGTGTCACTGCCTCGCACATCTTGATCAAGAACGAGCAGGCCCAGCCCGCACAGGAGATCCCCTCTCTGGAAGATGTGAAGAAAGATCTGAAAAGCGAAAAATCCCAGGCAGCGGTCCAGGAATATATCGAGGCTCTGAAAAAAGAGGCCAAGATCGAAACCATCTTTAAAGATCTCCCGCTCTGATGCGTGGGGCCGTATTTGTATAAAATCGGAATTTTAAAAGGAGGAGGCACTGACAACAGTGCCTCCTTTTTTATTGAATCACCGACGCATACACTGCCTCAATCTGTTCGACCATCTGCGGCAATCCAAACTCACGCAGAGCGTGACGTCCTCCCTCTGCCAGCCGCCGCCGCAGAGCCGCGTCCCGAAGCTGCATGACACACGTAGTCAAACCCCTCAAATCCTCAGGCGCGGCGAGCAGACCACTCTCGCCGTGAACTACCACATCCTTGATCCCCCCGGTTCCATACGCCGCAACCGGAACACCGGCCAGCCAGGCTTCCAGCAGGACATAAGGCAACCCCTCCCAACGCGAAGGCATCACAATCACATCGAGATCACGCATCTTTTCCACCACCTCAGCCGATGCGCAACTGCCGCAGAGATGAACCATTGCTGCCGCATGTGACTGGTGTATAAACCTGAGTAATCGCGGTGAATTCGTGGCAACACCGTACATATATCCCTCCACTGCAACTCCACGCTCTTGTAACGCCGCCACCAGACGCACAAAGGTGTCATCCCCTTTCTGCCGCCCGCTACGCCCAAAAAAGCCCAGTTTGAGCTTCCCGCCCTCCTGCACACGCAGCGGGCGCGCCCCCTCAAACTTAATCCCATTGGGAATCATATGGATCTGCTCCGGGCAATAACCCAATGCCGCAGCCGCGTCCACCTCTTCGCGAGAGAGACAGATCACAGCGGAGGTTAGTTTGACTGCCGCACGCTCCACCCGCTGATAGAGAGAGCGGCGCAGAACACCCTGCTTCATCAAGAAAGCAAACGCATGCGGGGTGTAGACCACCGGCACGTTGCATAGCTTGGCCGCCACCCTGCCGAGAAGCCCCGCTTTCGAGCTGTGCGCGTGAATCATATCCGGCTTGACTCTCCTCAGCAGCATGACCATCTGAGCCAGCGCACGCAGATCCGCGACTGGCGCGACCCTGCGCTTCATCGCCAACGGATAAACAGTGGCCCCCATGCGCTCGAAAGTCGCAATCGTCTCAGCCCGATCCACGCACCCGCGCTCAAAAGAGAGCGCGACAGCGCATGAGAAACGCGCACGGTCCATGCCCCCGACCAAATCCTTTAAATGCTGCCAGGTGCCCCCCTCCACTGCCTCCAGGATATGCAGCACGCTTTTTATTGGACTATTTGAACATCGCTTCATAATGAGGCAGCGGCGCGAAGATGCCCCCGCTGCTGGCATAATAGTCGCTGTCGAGGTTAAAAACACCCTGCTTGGTATGCGACCAGGCGGCATCCGGACAGGGGTGGTAGCTGCGCATGGTCTCCCAGTTTTTGTAATTTTGATGGCCATTGGCTTCAACCAAGCCCAGACCGCCCAGTCCGGGAAACGCATCGAGACGCGCCGCGACGTTTTTATTCCACTCAATGAGAACAGGGTTAACCGTGAGGTCTGCGCAGAAGCAGGGCACATCATATTTTTTAGCTGTATTGGCAATCTTCATTGTCATGCTGAGTGTCTTGGCGATTGCTTTTAAGGCAATGGCGCGGTATCCCATTTCAATGCGCACGACAGCATCCTTGTCGGTATGGGCGCTTTCATCAGCGGCCAGACGCACTGGAATGTCATGCACATCAATATCCTGCAATTCATCAAACGGCTCTTCTATTACCGATATCTGGTCAAAGGCGCCGATTTTACGGGCATGATCCAGCAAGCGCATGAGGCTCGTTTTTTTATCGTAACGACCGTTAGCATCGAAGTAATAAGGGAGTTTGCCGCTTTTAGTGTGCGGTGTGCGGTAGCCATCCAACGCTTTGTGGATGGCTGTGACGCGTTCCATGTCCTTGCGCAGCATCTCCTCCTGTGTACCACTCTGACCAATCTTTATTTTCATAAAGAAATATCCTTGATCAGCAGCACTTTTAATCTCATTTATAGGCACGTTATAGGCTATCAGCGGGATTGAGGCAGCTTTGAGATGCCGACATGAGAGTGCCGGTTTATAACGCTCAGGAATCAAATCATCAAAATTGGTTATCCCATGCTCCTTAGCGTAGAGCAACCAGATCGCGTTGTCAACATTAACCAGCGCGTTGAGCGCAAAGGTCGGACGCAGATCGGGTCTACCGCAGATTTTTTTTCCATACTCAAACACCTCTTTGAAGAGTTCGTCATTCAGCACCACAGGGTCGGTGAAAGAGTGGCCTTTGAGCAGATTGAGAGCGTGGTTGGTCATGGCGAACATCAGGGCGTTGCCACCGCTCTCGGAGTTGCCAACGAAAACTTGGGCATCGCTCCAGAGCACACTGTAGGTGCTGAGTCCGATGCCGCGTTTGCCGCTGGTTGACTGCACCATTGCGGCACTCTGCCAGAGGCTGTTGAGCGCGCCGCCTTTGAACCCAAATGGACGAATCAGCGGTTCCCGTTCGAAATCACAACCTGTTCTTTCAATTGTAATGGATTTTTCCGCAGTGCAACCCCCCGTGGAAGATGTTGATTTGCAACCTGCGGCGGCGCTCGCCATTACCAGCGATGCTGCTTTTATAAAATCTCTTCTGTTCATGTTAGCTCCTGTTAGTTACTATTCTCTCAACTCCTAAAGCTTTTCAGGAGTGACCTGTGCAGCCGAAACTCATCCCCGGCTTGCTGAACATCACATGATTATGATAGGTGCCATACTCAGTCACGATCGCGCCTTCAGGACCGGCCTTCTGACCATGCCATGCCTCAGGATCTCTCTGCACATAGAGTTTACCGGATGTGGCTGGAATAGTGAGCGCAAACTTGGAGTGCATCCATGCTGCGCCACACCCCCAGGGACGTTTGGCCTCAGGCAGCTCGCTGAGTGCGACCTCTGAACCCTCACCCTTATACTCACCGAAGAAAGTTACCTCGCCGTAACGGACCTGCCAGGCCTCCATCTTGGGGCCGTAACCATCCGCACCGCCGATATGACAATGCTCGGGCAAAGTTTGACCCGGCAACAGATAGATCTCATGACCCAGATAGCCGAACTTGATGTCGTTGAACTTACCATTATATTTTTTCGCGCCATGAGCGGCATAAGTGCCGCTTTCATTGATCCAGAAAATTCCGCCCATACCCTCTTTGAGGACATCGCCCTGCACAAAATCAGCCACCCAGAACTCATCGGTTTTCAAGATATCCGGGACTGGGTAGTTGAATTTTTTAAGCATATCAAAATAGGCCCTCTTAACTGCGGGCACATCCAATTTTCCCTCTTTATACATATCACCCCTCTTTAAGTTACAAGCTGCAGCTGCCTTAGCGCCCTGAGGTTTTAACACTGCCCCCAAAGCCACCCCCGCGCCAATGGTTGATGCGATTGCGGTTCTCCTTGTCACATTTTTCATTCTCTCTCCTTTAATAAATTTACTGAATTGAATTAACGCTAACACATCAAGCACCTTAAAGCAAGCGTGATCCATAGTTTTAGGGCAAAAGCTAAAGCGTGAACTACATACACTGGAAACCGTATGTAGTCCACGCTTTAGCGTGTCTTCTGAACAGGGTCGCGATCATAATTAGAATTGCTGGTGTCCGGCGTAGCTGCGAAACGCGAAGACGCAAGGCTGCTCCAAAACGGGTTATTGAGAAGTTACCTTTTCGATGCCGACCCCGACCCTGAGTAACAGTCAGGTCGCAGCTGTAGGACGCGGGCCGTGAACGTGCCGGCAAAACGACAGTGTGGTGCAATGCAAGTTGAAAGCTGCCAGGTGGTTGGCCACAAACGAGCCATCCGGCTGTCACGGCCCGCGGCTACAGTGCTAAGCAAGCCGCTGGCCTAAAGGCAACAGAGAGCGATTGTCTTCATTGGATAATGATAACGCACGACGGAATCTTCTGGCACTCTTGTGCACCCACGTCGATGCCGCCCAAGGCGAAGCGCGGTCGCCCAGCCAAGTCGGTCTCGCCTACAAACGAACGGACAAGGTCGTTATCAAGCCCTGCGTCGCGCGCTGGTGAACCCGCGCTGATGTCGCACGGATACGGCGAAATATCCCAGAAATGCAGGCGGCTATCCTGCCGCGAATTGACTGCCACCTCTGGAGGTAAATCGCCGCCCAGCTGTGTCTTCCACAGGCAGTTCGACATTACAGCACAATCGTTTGTTATGACATCGTACGGCGTGCAGCCGACAACGAGCGTGTTGATTGCCGTGCAAGAGGATGTCAAAGGGCTATATTTGGTGTTTGCCCAATTGACGTGCTCTGAGATCGTGCAATTGACGAATACCATGTCCGAGGCGAATCGGTTGACACCCATGATGTTCCCACCATTGGAATATGTTCGCTCGTACACGCAGTTCACGTTCGTGTAGGTATCCGCTGCTGGCAGCGATACGGTGTTGTACCGTCCAATAAAGACCGCGTGTGTCACCGTTACTCGGCAATCAGTCACATAGCAGCGCTGCATGTTGCAGTTTGCGAGAACATAGTTCACACATGCGGTGTTCGTGATCACGCAATCATAAAGATTAGCGTCGCTCGCCGCCCCGCCGCGGCAAAAAGTTCCGCCGGAGTTGCCCGAGAAAAAACAGTTTGAGGCCGTGCCTCCGTAAAGTCCGCCACCGCGCGCTTCGCTGTTATTAATGTCGCACCGGTTGTCGATAATTCTGCAGTCAAAGCATCCATACCCGATGGTATCCGGCATAGCGCTGTAACAAACACCGCCGCCTTGTCCCTTCGAGCCATTGTTGATGAATATGCAGCGCCTATTCAGCCCATTGTATATGCCGCCGCCATTTCTTGCTGTGGCGATGTTATTCGAAAAAACGCACTCTGTCGCCCCCTGGGCGTTCGCAGGGAACTCCATCAATCCGCATTTCCCGTTCGTCCAAAAGCCTGCACCGTGCTGTTCTGTCCGGTTGTCAGCGAAAAGGCATCTCTCGGCCTGGCCCTGCACGGCACCGCCCCCGCCAACATTATTGGAGCCCTTCGCATAGTTGTTGGAAATGATGCAATCCCAGTAGCGCACGGTGGGTTTGCCTTGAATCCCGCCACCATTGGCGCTGGAGTAGCCGGCCGTGACCGTGATGTTCGATATGTCGTACCACCAGTAGTTCCCGCCGCCGCCGCATTTGATCACGCCCGCGTTGTCATTCGTGCCGCCGCCGATGAGCACCGTGTCTTCCGGGCCATCGCCCAATCCTGCGAAAAACGCGTTTCTGGCCTGCCGGAGGACGAGATGGTAATCGCTGTCCATCGTGATTCCCTGCAGATTGTAGATACCGGGCTTCAGCTTGACCGTGAACCCCATGGTGTCCGCTCCGCCACCTGTTGGACACTGGTTGAGCGCGTTGGTAAGCGCCACGACATCGCCCACGCCGCCCGGTGCTTCGATCACGTATTCGACTCCGGAAGCGCACAAACTCGCCGCCGCTACCATCATCATCATTGTTTTTTTCATAACCGCTCTTTCCTTTCTTTTATACGAGAGGGGTGAAAAGTGGACTCGCCTCAGTTTTCAGCCTTTACATCAAACTCGGTGCTTTTCGTTGCGCCGGACGTATCGGTATACGTCACGCGGTAGCGGCCCTTGAAGCCGCGGAACTTTACGCTGCCGTCCTCGCCGGGCTTCAGCGTCAGGCGCGTCTTCCACTCGCGGTTGATCAGCTGGTCGAGTGCGCGGTAGGCGGGCTTAAGATTCATCTCCTTGTTGTACAGGCCTGAAAAAGAAGGTTCGCCCAAGTGTAGGTCTTGAATGAATAATCGTCGGGCGTGAGCCCGCGGTTGGCCTGGTTGATGGATTCGTTGACCACATCCCAACGCTGGACCCGGTCTTTGTAGCGTTGTGCCAGTTCCCTCACATGGTTCTCGAAAAGCGGCTCCATGGCCTTGCGCTCTTCGGGCATCCACGTCGGATGGTCCCAGCGCCGCATTCCGTAGATGATTACATGGCCGTTCATGTTGATGCCCTTGAACTCGCAGAACGCCACGACTGGGTCGGTTGGCGGTCGGCGGTACTCGTAAGGGCTCTCGGCACTGTACCGGGGCTTGCCCTGTTCCGGCTCCAGTGTCCGCCAATAGAATGGAACTGTGGCGGCGTTGAAGAGCGTGCCGAACGTGTCCTCGTACTGCTTGTTCTTTTCCGGGGTCTTGAGGTCACCGAACAGGAAGATGTTGCCGCCGAACAGGAAGTCGTGCGAGAGCTGCTCCACCGTCACGTCCGTACCCGGCTTGACAGAGGGCAGCCGCAACGTCGCCTCAGCCATCCGGTTCGAGCGGATATCCCACTCGATACGCTCCTGGACATCCGGGTTCCAAAGTTTCAAATATGCTTCGCTCATTACCCCGGCCGGTTCCGCTCCGTATGCCGCCAGCCCCATCACTCCTATCAGCCCTATCAGCCCCACCCATGCCATCTTCATCGTCGTGCTCCTTCCATGCGTCAGACACCCGGCTAACACCATGCCATACCCAATGCATATAAAGTAAAATAATTTTCGCATGTTTCAGGCTCAATTGCAACTTTAAATGCGACACGAAATTATTCCAGTTCCCGATACAGATTTTTGCGATTTTCTTGAAGAAATTAAAGCGCAAAAATGCAGCCAGCCTTGCCCGGATGCGTAGCTTTCTGGAGGAGCAGGAAAGCCGTACAGCCGTCTCGGCTGTGAATACCGTGCCCAACACAGGCGGGACGCCTGTGCTACTTTTAGAACAACAAACTTTGTTTCCCCAAACGCACAGCGTTTGTTACTAAAGCAGCGGGCTCTCAACCATCCTGCCTTCAATGAGAGAAAATAACTTTCACTCATTACACAAACTCAATTTGGTTGCGGTGGAAAGCTGCTTTAGTTTAGTATATGGTTCATTTCAGTAATTATCAAGAGGGACAACAATGAGAAAAGCATTGGCTTTAATTTGCATTTTAACCGTATCTGCTACTACGTGGGGCATTGAGATAACAGATCTGGCCGCTTACCGCTGGCACTCTACCAAGGAGGGTGCCAAGATTGAACATCTCTCAATTGATTGTGATGGGCAAACCTTGCCGGCGATACGATATACAGCATTGCCTTACAATCCCCTGCGAATGCCGCTTGAGCCTGTGCAAAACTGGTCTGGTTATACTCATCTTGAGTTTATGATCAAATTTGACCAAACCATTGGCATTGCCTACGGATATTTGCATTCTGATTCAGGGAAGCAGAGCTGGATGCGTAAGGAGTTCTCCTTGAATCGTGCGATTGGTCAAGACGGAAATTTGACTGGCGGAGTTTGGTACAAGGCCTCTGTTCCGCTTGTCTCCGATGAAAACTTTTCTCCACTACAGGTCCGCATGGTGCAATTTGGCGTGACTGACCGGCGTTTGCCGCAGCTGAAAGGCAAGGAGGTAGTTTTCACAATTGCCAATCTCAAACTGAAGAGTGAAACAAAGATCAATCCCGGGGCAGATGATGAAAATTATGCGGAATGGCAGGCATTCATGCAGAACTTCAGCCCCGATCTTTCGCCGTTTGCCCCGCTGATATTTGGCTGTGAGGGGCCGGCGATCGTACTGGACGGCAAGCCAGCGGCAGAGATTGTTGTTGCCCCCGGCGAATTAGCCAAGAGCTCCGAAGAGCTGCAGCTCTGGATCAAGGAGATCACCGGAGCCTGCCTGCCGGTCGTAGCCGAACCCTCAGATACGTTAGAGACCAGGATTTTTCTTGGCACTGCCTTTGCCAAGGAGTTCGCACAGGAGATCAAGGAGATGGATGGAACGGACGGCTTTTGTTTGCGCAGCCATGGCAAAAATATTTATCTTTTCGGAGCCAACCCCAAAGGCACAATGAATGCCGTGTTTGCCTTTTTAGAGCGCAATACCGACATCATCTGGCCACGTCCGGATCCGACCATGAACGCGGTGTTCAGCAAGCGCATTGATTTGCATGCCGTAAATTGCAGTGCGCTGGAGATTCCGGTGATGACAGCGCGTGGCTGGGGCACCAATGGAGGAATAAACCCTAATGATGAAATATTCAACACGCGCAACCGCTGCAATCGTCCCTTGGGCGGTGGTGGCTTCGATCCAGGCAATGCCTCCCGCATTCCTTGGGGCAACAAGCTGACTTATGGTGGTGGACACAATCTTTATAATTTGCTGACCGGCTTCAAAAAGGATGAGATTGCCAAGATGTTCGCGGAGCATCCTGACTACTTTGCATTGATCAATGGGGAGCGACAGTTTCCCAAAGGAATGGAGAACAATCCATGCTTTACAAATCCCGCAATGCTGGACACCTTTGTCGCAAGCGTACTGGAATTATTTGAGCAACGCCCCTTGCCGCCCAATTCAGATCTGGGGATTCACGTTGAGGACAATTGGGGGCTGTGTGAATGTCCGACTTGTCTGGCTCCCATCAAGCTGCCTGACGGAAAGATACTAAGCCTTCAAGAAAAAAACTTCCGTTCCACTCAGTACTACCTCTGGTTGAACGAGGTCGTCCGTCGCATCAGAAAGATTCACCCTGATCAGCAGTTTGATGGTTATGCCTATTTTTTCACAGCTCCGGCTCCGGTCATTGCCGTTCATCCCGCCTTTGGCAACCGGTTTTGTCCCTACGTCCGTCCCAACGACAAGATGCCTTTGTTCGCTCCAGTAAACCGAGATTGGATAGAGCGCATCAGTGCTTGGTGCAAGGTCTCACCGCGAATTATTTTACGCGAATATTACGGTTGCGGCATGCGCTTTCCACGTCCCTGGGCCGAGGTTGCTGCGGCTGATTTACGGGTGCTGAGCCGAATGGGGGTGCGCGAGGTAACAAGTGAAATAGCGCCTGATCGCACCAAGTCCCACTCGGAAAAACTTGAGCCACATTATTACTTGTCCTGGGACGGTTCGTGCCATGACTTCTGGGTCATCACGAGATTATTCTGGAATCCAGATCAGGACGTGGAAACTCTGCGTCGCACCTTCTTACAGCGAACGTTCCGAGCAGCAGCCATGCCAATGGCACGTTACTATGCCACATTGCGCCAGGTCTGGTTTGAGGATACGTTGCCGTCAACCCTCGGGGACAGCCCGGTTAACTGCATGAAACATTATATCTTAGAAAAAGGTCTGGAAGAGAGCTTGCACAGCTATTTAGTTGAAGCCGAGAAGTTGGCTGACCATCCCGTCTCAAAAAAAATTATTCAACGCCATCGTGCCATATTTGAAATGTATTCGCAGGAAGCGAAGGGGCTCAAGACCCCGTTGGCCAGCGTTCCGCTACTTATGCGTACAGACTATGGGAACAAGCAACATACGAGTTGGGGCGGCGGGGCTGTGCATCAAATGGGCGAATTTGGAAATTTGAAGTTGATGAGATAAAACGGTCATAATCTTCATGAGATCATGTTCTTCGTTTGAGGGCCGAAATCCGCGCACTGGGCGAGGAGTGAAGAAGGTCTAAAGTGAAAAGAGCGCGCCTTTGGCGCGATGCAACGTAGGTCCGATTTCCAATCGGACATGTCCGGTTGGAAACCGGACCTACAGAGGTCGGCTGCGCCTCTGGTGAACGATGGCGGCGACGATGCTGGTGGACGATTCACGCATAATCCCAATCGTCCACCAGCATCGTCGCACAGCATCGTCAACCGATGTCGCTCATAGAGCGACTACTACACATGCGCTGCACTGCGGAATGCAATGTCGCTCATAGAGCGACTACTACACATGCGCTGCACTGCGGAATGCAATGTCGCTCATAGAGCGACTACTACACATGCGCTGCACTGCGGAATGCAATGTTGTCGTTCGGTGTAATAGCCGCTCTATGAGCGGCATTTTGCTGCCAGCTCATGAAGAGCGCGCCCTGATGTGTAGGGTTGCTTCTATCTTGTCCGCCGCAGCCTTGGCGAAGGAGGAAGAAGCAATTAGCGGACACCGGGTGTTTGTTCGTCAAAGGCGCGCCAAAGGATTTCATGATCTTTGTTTGGCTCGCAGAGCCAACCCTACACATTTCAACTTTGATGAAGCTTGCAGGTCAAGCGGCTGGTGCGAATGCGCTACGCTGTTTTTGAGGTAAAAAATAGGATGTGAAAAATGGGCATCCACCGCATAGCGGCGGACATACTAAAAGCAGCACAGTATATCCGCCGCTATGCGGTGGATGGTTGAGAAGTATATCCGCCGCTATGCGGTGGATGGTTGAGAAGTATATCCGCCGCTATGCGGTGGATGGTTGAGAAGTATATCCGCCGCTATGCGGTGGATAATTGCGAAACAAGCCGCAATAAGGCCGACAGACAACTTTTTGGAAAGAACAGTTAATAACTTTTTCTAGTCGCTTAAGCGACTAGAAACTGGAGCAGAAGATGCCGAAAATAGAGTCTTTTGAGAAACATAGCGACGAGTATGACCAATGGTTTGACGACCATGGGGAGCTTTACGCCGCTGAACTGGAGGTCCTCCGCCAGCTGATCCCACTGGATGCCAAGGGGTTGGAGGTAGGTGCCGGCTCAGGAAAATTCGCGGCCCCTCTGGGGATTAAAATCGGGGTTGAACCCTCCGAGAAGATGGCATGTAAAGCCCGCGCACGGGGGGTCACAATTATTCCAGGCGTAGCGGAGTCGCTACCTTTTCCAGAAGATTGTTTCGACTTTGTGTTGATGGTGACAACACTTTGTTTTGTTGATGATCCCTTGAAGACATTCAGTGAGATCTTCCGGGTCTTGAGAAGCGCAGGAGAAATCATTATTGGATTTGTCGACCGAGAAAGTGAACTTGGACAACAATACTTTGAAACAAAGGCCAGCAGCCGGTTTTATTGTGATGCCACTTTTTTTTCAGCATACGAGGTGCAAAAACATCTTCAAGCAGCGGGATTTGAGATCACAAAAACCCTGCAAACCCTGATTCATGGCGAAGCACCCTCACTGATCTTAGATGGTTTTGGGAGAGGCGCTTTTGTCGCCATCAAAGCTGAAAAAGTTGTTAGGGAGCAGGGGATGCACGGAGTAGCGGAGCGCAGGGGTTGAAACTTGTAGGACAGGGGCTGCGATTCCGCCGTACTGCTGAATTGCAACATTAACCACGAAAATCACGAAAGGCACGAAAGGGTGCGTAGCTGAGTTTTTGGCCCGCGAATCTCCGCGAAAGGATAAGGGTATTTCATCCCCGCTAAGCGGGGTCGCTAATCGCTTGAAATACCCTTATCATAAGATCACGTTTAAAAACATTCGCGCAAATTCGCGTTATTCGTAGTTAAAAATTATCACGCTACCAATATTTTTTACCTCAACATTTTTTACCTCAAAACAGCTCAGCAATATTTTTTACCCCTCTATTTTTCTACCTAAAAAACACTAGCGCACCCTCTATGCTCCTCAGCTGTTCAGTGTGGCTTTTCCTTTCTCCAGTTTTTTGAAGGATTTTATTGAGGTGATATTGTTGTATAGGACATTTCTTTGTCCTATGTGTTATCGCATTTCATATTACAATTTAACAAATTTTTTGAAATTAGGATTGGTATTAGTTAAAATTGTGATATAATTATCTTTACTTAATCAAGTTATAGCTATCTTTATTTGGATGTTTAAAGTGTATCAAATATTATGTTAATACGATATTTGCTTTAGCCAAGATTCAATAAAGCCCAATAGGAGTAGGAACATGCAAGATCATAGTAAAAAGTTGACAACAGCAGCAGGGGCACCGGTTGCTGATAACCAGAACGTGATGACTGCCGGACCACGCGGCCCACAGTTGCTTCAAGATGTCTGGTTTCTAGAAAAACTGGCCCACTTTGATCGGGAGGTCATCCCGGAGCGCCGCATGCATGCCAAGGGCTCAGGCGCCTTTGGCACCTTTACAGTCACAAATGATATTACACAGTACACCAAGGCGAAGATTTTCTCTGAGGTCGGAAAAAAGACCGAGGCGTTTGTGCGCTTATCCACAGTGGCCGGCGAACGTGGCGCGGCCGATGCCGAGCGCGATATTCGCGGCTTCGCCATGAAGTTCTATACAGAAGAGGGCAACTGGGATTTAGTTGGCAATAACACGCCGGTGTTCTTCCTGCGTGACCCACTCAAATTCCCGGACCTTAACCACGCGGTTAAGCGCGACCCAAAAACCAATCTGCGCAGCGCAAAAAACAACTGGGATTTTTGGACCAATCTGCCCGAAGCACTCCACCAGGTCACCATCACCATGAGCGACCGCGGCATTCCTCTCTCATATCGCCACATGAACGGCTACAGCAGCCATGCCTACAGTCTGATCAATGCCAAGAACGAGCGTATCTGGGTCAAATTCCACCTTAAGACCGCTCAGGGCATCAAGTGCCTCACAGACCAGGAGGCTGAGGCTGTGATTGCAGGCTGTCGTGAAAGCAACCAGCGCGATCTATTCAACAACATCGAGGCCGGCAACTTTCCGAAATGGAATGTGAAGATCCAGGTCATGACCGATGCGCAAGCCGCCCAGCTGCCCTATAACCCGTTCGATCTGACCAAGGTCTGGTCGCACAAGGATTACCCGCTGATCGATGTCGGCGTGCTGGAGCTTAACCGCAACCCGGAAAACTACTTTGCCGATGTTGAACAGGCCGCCTTCAACCCTGCCAATATTGTGCCGGGTATTGGGCTCTCGCCAGATAAGATGCTGCAGGGCCGTCTCTTCTCCTACGGCGATGCCCAGCGCTACCGCCTTGGAGTCAACCACAGCCTGATCCCTGTCAACGCCCCACGCTGTCCCTACCATGCTTACCACCGTGATGGTCAGATGCGCACGGATGGCAACTACGGTGCTACACTGGGCTACGAGCCTAACAGCTACGGCGAATGGCAGGAGCAGCCAGAGGTCAAAGAGCCGCCGCTGGCTCTCTCGGGAGCGGCTGACCACTGGAGCCACCGCGAAGACGATGACGACTACTATAGCCAGCCCGGTGCTCTCTTCCGGCTCATGCGTCCTGAGCAGCAACAGGTGCTCTTCGACAACACCGCCCGCAACATGGGCGATGCGCCGATGAACATCAAACACCGCCATGTTCGAAACTGCTTCAAGGCTGATCCCGCTTATGGTGAGGGCGTAGCCAAGGCGCTCGGCATCCCCATGAGCGAGATCAAAGGATGAATTTGACATTGCACCGCATTAACAGCTATACTACAAAACTATGTCGCATTATCGTACTACTGATAATGCAGTTGGTTGTGCCCAATAGTCGAAAAAATATTTGGTGTTTCTAAGAAAGTAAAAAAAGGAAAGATAATATGGTTTCACTGAGTGCGCACGCCCCCCTTGCGCCAGCTACCAGACTTGATAGAAAAGAGATTGAGCGCCAGGTCGCGCGGGTCGCAAAAACTCCATTGCTGTGTAATCAGCTTGACATGGTCCCCGACTCAATCTTGATTCTCAATGAGAGGCACCAGATAGTGTTTGCCAACAGTGCGGCTTTATCTCTGCTAGGCGTTTTCAAACGCAAAGATCTTTACGGGCTGCGCCCTGGTGAAGCCTTACACTGTGTTCACGCGAATGAATCCGAGCATGGTTGCGGAACCACATTGCTCTGCCGCGCCTGTGGTGCAGTCAAATCAGTCCTCACCGCTTTCCAAGGCACGCGTTCGGTTGAAGAGTGCCACGTCAACATCACCGGCAGATACCTGCCGCATGATTTTCGTGTGACAACATCACCGTATTTCTTTACGGATGAACATTTTGTCATGCTTGTACTGAACGACATCAGTAATGAAAAACGAAAGGAGGTGCTTGAACGAATCTTTTTTCATGATATCAACAACACACTTCAAATTTTATTGTCCACTGTCGAGATCATGCCGCGGCACGCCACAAACAAGGAGAACGGGCTGGCACAAATAATCACCACAGGCATAAAAATGCTGGTCAATGAAGTCAAGTCGCAAGAAAGCCTGTTGCTTGCGGAAGATGGCGATCTTGCGCTGGATCTGGTAGAACTTCGTTCAAAGGAAATACTGCAAGAGGTTGTATCTCTCAATCGCCATTACAATTGCGCCCGGAAAAAGAAAATCAAAATTGATGACCAAGCCATCGATGCCGTATTTGTCAGCGACAAAAATCAATTTTCGCGTGTGATCGGAAATATGCTTAAAAACGCATTGGAAGCGTCGACGATTAAAAACACAGTGACCATCGGATGCAAAAAACCTAGCGACGAGCAGATCCTTTTCTGTGTTCACAACGAGCAACACATGGACCAAAGCGTCAAGGATCAGGTCTTCACCCGTTCCTTCTCAACTAAAGGCACTGGGCGAGGCGTGGGGACATACAGCATCAAATTGCTTGGTGAACGTTATCTGGGCGGCGCAGTCAGTTTTGTCTCAACACCGAACGCGGGGACAACCTTCTCCATTGAGCTGCCGGTGGCAGGTCCCTCTGAAGTAAACTCCTCTTTTTTGTAGCATTCGCGCTGCGGCATTGATGTTATGCGGCTTGTCAACCGCCTGGAGAAGGCTGATATTGAATGATGTGGCATCAATGGCATACAAAGATTTTGAAGAGAGGCAAGGAAGATGAACAGATCGATCGCAATCACGGGCATGGGGGCCGTTACACCTTATGGAAGCGGAGTCGAAATTCTCTGGCGTGCACTGCTTGAAAAAAGATCCGCCATCTCCTCTATGGATCTCTTTGATCTGGGCGGCATCCTCTGCACCCAAGCAGGTGTGATCCGTGATTTCACCGCGCCGGAGGGATTTGAAGACGAACCACGCGCCACCGCCTTTGCAGCAGCCGCCTGCCTTGAAGCACTGACACAGGCCGACATACTCGACAACCCGCAGGTGCTAGAGGAGATCGTCCTGATCACAGCCTCCAACTTCGGCAATATTGATTTCGGAGAAAAGGCGCTAATCCCCCCCGAACATCCGGATTACGAGCCTAGCCTTGCAATCGGCTGCGCCCATTTCAACACCGCGGATATCATCGCGGACAAACTAGGGCTGGCTGGCTTACGCCTCTCGCTCTCGCTCTCTTGCGCCTCCGGTGCCTCCGCAGTCGTCACCGCCGCTGGCTTGATCACTGCCGGACGTGCCCGGCGGGTGGTAATTGTCGGCTACGACGCACTCTCCCGCTTTGCCTGGTGCGGGCTCTGCGCCCTACGAACCATGAGCAACAAGGCGGTACGTCCCTTTGACCTCCACCGCAGCGGAACCATTTTTACCGAAGGTGCCGCGGCAATCGTGCTTGAAGCGGTAGATGGAAGCACTCAACCGCCGCTAGCTTTCCTGACTGGCTGGGCCGCTAACAACAACGGACACCACATGACCGCCCCAGCCCCGCAGGGCGCTGGCTCCGCTGCGGTAATGAGTGAAGCTCTGCAACAAGCGGGGTTGGCTACCAATCAGATTGACCATATCAACACCCATGGCACAGGCACCAAGCCCAACGATGTCACTGAAACACAAGCCATTCAAAGCTGCTTCGGCACCTGCGCCGCATCAATTCCCGCCACCTCAATCAAAGGCGCCTTGGGACACATGCTGGGAGCCGCTGGCGCGGTGGAGCTGATCACAGCAGTGCTCTCGCTGCAGAACAACCTGATCCCCCCCACTGCGGGTCTGACCGAACATGATCCAGAGTGCGCGCTGGATGTAGTGACAACTCCGCGAAGCGTTGATCTGCACCATATACTCTCCAACTCCGCTGGTTTCGGAGGCTGCAATGCAGCACTGGTGGTCAGCCGCACCCCCGTTCCAAAACAGGCCCAACAGGCGAACCGAATCTTCATTACTGGCTCCGCCTTGATCAGCGCGTTGGGCTGCGACAGAGAAGAAACGCTGGCAGCGCTGGAAGAGAACGAGAGCGCCTGCTTTCCGCTAGAGCGCTTTGAGATGCCAGACACAGAGGAGCAGCCAGTTGTGGGTGCGGTCTTTGAGCTTGATACCGCTGATTACGGCGTTACCACCAAACCCTATCTGGACGATAGCAGCCGTCTGTTCCTCTGCGCCTGCGGCGCGGCGCTGCAACAGGCCCGCCACACTGCGGTAACACTCAAGGCCTTGAACGCAGGCATTATGGCAGGCACTGCATGGGGCTGCGCCTCAACTCAGCAACTATTCTTTGCCGACTTTATCAACAAGGGACCGCGCCTGGTCAAACCCTTTATCTTTCCGCACGCCTACTCCAACACACCGATCAGTCTGGCCTGCATGGAGTGGTCACTCACCGGTGCCCACGAAAACATCACCAATCCCCGCATTGCCTCGGGCGTGGCACTGGTGGAGGCGTACGACGCCATCCGCGCGGGCAGCTCAAAGTGCATTCTGACCGTTGGTTGTGACGCACTCTCTCTACCGCGAATCCTGGCGCAGAGCACCGGCCGGACGCAAGGCGAGTCCGCTGCCGCGCTGGTGGTTGAATCCTCAGCCGAGCATGCGTTGGCAGAGATCGCGGGCTGCGGCATTGCGCCCGACGCCGGGATAGCGGTCAGCGTCGCACTGCATAGAGCGGGTTTAAACGCCACAGAGTTGACCACACTGTATATTGGTGGCGAGGAGACGGCTATCGCCCTGCCGTTGCCGTCGCTACGGCTGGAGGATTTGTGCGGCGAGTTGGCGGGAGCATCCACAGTTGCCTGCGTGGCGGCGGCACTGATTAAAGGGTTGAACGGAGCGACACTGATTCTGACGGCTGAGAAGGCCGCCGCTGTCGCTATTATTATCAAGCCTTGCAAAGAGATCTGAGGTCAGAGGTCAGAGGCCAGAGGTCAGAGGTCAGAGGTCAGAGGTCGGAGGCCAGAGGTCAGAGGTCAGAGGCCAGAGGCCAGAGGTCAGAGGCCAGCATAGAAATCGGAAGTCGTGAAGTCGCCAAGTCGATCTTTTTCGCTTTTCGATACCGATTCCGATACCGACCCCGACTTCGAGTTATAGATGCGGAACTACGACAAGTAATCGAGTTATAGGCAAGCCCGCCGCGCGGCGCGCCGCGCGCCGCGAAAAAACGATGGGGTAACTCGACGGTCAAACGCATCGGAGTCGGGGTCGGTATCGGGGTCGACCTCGTACGCTTTTCGATACCGATACCGATACCGACCCCGACTCCGACCC
>JBAYXX010000037.1:0-35378 GCA_041673345.1 Kiritimatiellia bacterium | reverse complement strand
AAGGCGGATGGCTCGGTCGTGGCATGGGGGCGCAATAATTGGGGACAGACGGACGTGCCTACTGCGAACAGTAATTTCGTGGCGGTGGCGGCAGGCACATACCATTCACTGGGGTTAACGGCGGATGGAACCATCGTGGGCTGGGGTTGGAATGATGCTGGTCGGACGGCCGTGCCGGGTCCGAATAGCAATTTCGTGGCGGTGGCGGCTGGCGATGCTTTTTCACTGGGGCTCAAGGCGGACGGCTCGGTCGTGGCATGGGGGCTTAATATCTATGGCCAGACGGACGTGCCACTCGGACACACCGATTTTGTGGCGGTAGCAGGCGGCAGCAATCATTCACTGGGATTGAAGGCCGACGGGTCGATCGTGGGCTGGGGAGGCAATAATAATGGCCAGACAACGGTACCCACCCCCAACAGCAACTTTGTGGCGGTTTCGGCCGGCGATTATTATTCACTGGGGCTCAAGGCGGATGGAACGCTCGTGGTTTGGGGGGACAATTATTTTGGCCAGGCGATAGCACCGGTTCCAAATGCCCATTTTGGGCGGTTTCCTTATGGTGTTGCACCGGAGCGCGGTTGGGCTAGCGGCGGGTACCCGGTCGTGATCAACGGCGCCAACCTCAGCGACGGCACGCTGGGCGATGTGACCTCCGTGACACTCTGCGGTGCCCCGGCTTCGTTGGTCAGCGTCGCGGGTTCCACCCAAATCGTCGTCACAGCGGCGGCGGGATCGCCAGGCATTGGAGATGTGGTGGTGGTCTCCACCAGCCACGGCACGACGACCCAGAGCAATGCGTTTACCTATTTCAAAGCCGATCAGACGATCGATTTTCCCGCTATTGCGATACAGGGCTTCGCGGATTCTGTGCTGCTCGCAGCCACCGCTTCAAGCGGCTTGCCGGTGGCGTACACAGTCGTTGACGGCCCCGGCAGCCTGAACGGCTCAACTCTTGCCTTCTCCGCAGGCGGGACGGTTGCGGTGGTCGCTTCCCAGGCAGGCGACGAAAGCTGGAATGCGGCGGTGTCGGTGACGAATCGTATTTCCGTGGTTCCCTTGTCGGCCTCCAATGGTCCCGCAGCGGGCGGGAATTCCGTGACGATTACCTTCGGCGGTCTGGGTTCGCTAACGAACGTACTCGTTGGCGGCGTGGCGGCAACCATCACCGGGCAAAGGGCGGATTCTGTGACGATCACGATGCCGGCGTTCGGCGTGGAAGGCGCACAGGACATCGTGCTCCAGAGCTTTGACAGCGGCGACATGACGCTGGCGGGAGCATACACGGTGAATCCCGCGGGAGAGATAAACAATCCCGAATTCATCGCCAGCGGTAAGCCGCATATCTCGGGCGGAGATTACCACTCCATGGCGCTCAAGGCGGATGGCTCAGTTGCGGTCTGGGGGCGCGATCATTCCGGACTGCTCAATGTGCCCGCTCCGAACAGCGATTTTGTGGCGGTTTCAGCAGGTGGCGCTTATTGTCTGGCGTTGAAGTCCGATGGCACGATTTCAGGGTGGGGACGCAGTTTTGACCGCCAGACGGCCGTGCCCGCTCCCAACAGCAACTTTGTGGCGATCTCGGCTGGCGACATTCATTCGCTGGGGCTCAAGGCGGATGGATCGGTCGTGGGCTGGGGGACCAATACGCTGGACCAGTTGACCATGCCTGCTCCCAACAGCGGTTTTGTGGCGATCGCGGCTGGCTATTCAGGGTATTCGCTGGGGATGAAGGCCGATGGCCGCATTGTAGCGTGGGGTCGCAATGATTACAATCAGACGGATGTGCCGTCTCCCAACAGCAATTTTGTGGCTATGTCGGCTGGGCACCGCCATGCACTGGGGCTCAAGGCGGATGGATCGGTCGTGGGCTGGGGGACCAATACGCTGGGCCAGTTGACCATGCCTACACCCAATACCAATTTCGTGGCGGTGGCGGCTGGCGCAGTCCATTCGATGGGGTTAAAGGCCGATGGCTCGATCGTGGCTTGGGGGGACAATAGTGGCGGCCAGTTAGACGTGCCGGCTCCCAATGCCGATTTTGTGGCAGTGGCGGCCGGTAGCCTCCACTCGCTGGGATTGAAGGCCGACGGCACGATTGTGGCTTGGGGGACCAATACGACCGGCCAGATTAACGTGCCCGATTCAGATATTGATTTCGGGTTGTTTGAATATGGTGTTACGCCGAGTTATGGAGTTTATACCGGCGGGTATGAGGTCGTCATCAGCGGCACCAACCTCTGTGACGGTACGATAAACGATATTGACTGGGTTACAATCTGCGGTGTTACCGGTTCAGTTGTCAGCGTCTCAGGCTCGACCCAAATCGTGGTCTCAGCGGGGCAGGCAGCTATGATCGGTCGCGGCGATGTACGTGTGGTTTCCACCCGTTTCGGCGAGACGGTTCAGCCCAATGCATTTACTTACCAGAGGGCAGAGCAGGCACCGCTGATCTTCGAGCCAATCACTCCGCAGGCCTACCGCGTGAAGAATGAGCTATCGACATCGGGCGGTTCGGGCACGGGAGCGGTCAGCTACAGGGTGATTTCAGGGCCTGGCACCATCCTGGACGGACCAAAGCTGTATGTGTCGGCTGGCAGCGGCACGATCGTCATTCGCGCCACCAAGGCCCAGGATGACCTTTTTTACGCGACCTCGGCCACTGCGACTGTGCAAGCGATCAGAGGTGCCGCCATCTTGACACTGAGCGACCTGACACACACCTACGACGGAACGCCCAAGCATGCGACAGTGACGACGGACCTATCCGGCATGCCGGTGGACCTCTCCTACAACGGTTCGGCAACGGCTCCAACGGATGTTGGCAGCTACATTGTGGTGGCTACCGTGGATCTCGATAACTGGATAGGTTCGACGACAGGCACGCTGACGATTGTAGCGGCGGGCTATCTACATCAGGTTAAGCGGGTTGCCGGTGGCACGTTCGAGATCGCTTTTGCAACCGTTCCCAGGGGTGATTACATGGTTCAATACTGTGATGTGCTTGGTGGTGAATGGCGGAGTATCTATCCGCGCCTAACTGCCGCTGAGAGCATTACCTATTGGACGGATTTCGGCCAGATGCCCCATCCACATCCGGCGGATGTGCCAAGCCGATTCTACCGCGTTTTAGTCTACCCACCACTGCCCGAAACGGTGACTCCCGGCATGGCACAGCGTGTCTGGCCACGTTCTGATGGCACGGTCGAGATTACTTTCGCAACCATTCCCGGCACCGAATATATGGTTCAGTACCGCGATTCGCTCGCTGACAAATGGCAGAACATCTATCCCTATGTTATTGCGGTAGATGCCGTAACCTACTGGACAGACTCCGGTCAGCCGTTGACCTATCCGCATCCTGCGGATGTCTCAAGCCGGTTCTACCGTATTCTGGCCTTCCCCGAGGTTGACTAAGGGGTAGTTGAAGAAGCGGCTTTAAATGTAAATTACGCACTACAACTTTGGCTTGCGTATTACTCAGTTGGCGCATGTCTTACAGATTTTGAAACAGTACCTGGGAGTACCGATGTCCTCGTCGGCTCTTGCGTTATGCATGCTGGCATGGACGCCAGCGCTCCCAGTTTAGAAATCAAAGAGGCTCTGCTGAGTGGGCGGTTGCGAGACTGCGATGGCAGGCTGCGGGACCACAGGTTCTGGGCTGGGCGGAGGTGCTCCGCCAGTCAGCAGAGCAATTAACTCGGCCTCGTTGATCACTGTTGTGCCCAGCTTCTGGGCTTTGGTGATCTTGGTGGCACCAGTGTTGTCGCCCGCCACCAGATAGTTTGTGTTTTTTGTGACACTGTCCTGCACCACGCCGCCTGCGGCTTTGATCTGATCAGAGTATTCGCTACGACCCAGCGAGAGCGTGCCGGTCAGCACAAAGCCAACCCCTGCCAACAGTGCATTGTCGGAGATCTCCGGCTTAACAGATGTTGGATTGATCCCCAGCTCCTTCAGCCTTTGCAGGCAGGCCTGGCCGTAATCAGAGGCCATAAATCTCTTAACCGCGCGGGCAACCTCTGTTTTAATTGTGGTGGTGTACTGTGTCGGCAGCGCGGTTCCGGCCCTCTTCTCAGCTGCGCCTGCCTCCACCAAGGTGTCGCCCAGTACACCGATCTCGCCGCACAAACGGATATAACGGGTGTGACGCGCCTCCCGCTCCGCTTCATCGCGGGGCGGGTTGGCGGTGGAGCGCGGGTTGATGGCCGCAGCCTCCTCATAGCAGTTGCTGAGTTGAATAACACTCTCAATCACGGACGAGGTTTGTAGCTCGCTCAGGGTGTCATGGGCCGCTGCCAGGTGTTCAGAGGCTGTTTTGCCAACCAGCGGAATGCCGAGTGCGAAAAGCCAGCGATTCAATGGCAGCTCGCGCGCCTGTTCAAGCGCTTCGACCACCTTTTCGGCGTTTTTACCCAGTAGTCGGGAGCTAGTGCCCTCCTGCCCCTGGTTGAGATCAAAGCTGCTCAGCTGTTGTGGGTCGAGGGTGAAAAGGTCAAGTGGATCGGTTACAAGCCCTTGGTTGACCAGCGCCTCAGCCACCTTACTGCCAATGGCTTTGATGTTGAGCGCGTCGCGGCTGACAAAGTGTAGCAGCCGTCCGATGCGCTGGGCCGGGCAGATTGGGTTGACGCAGCGGTGAGCAACCTCGCCTTCCAGCTGCACAACACCTTCGCCACACTCTGGACAACCCTCCGGCATGTTGAACTCTTCTTGGGAGCCATCTCGCTTCTCAGTAATGACCGACTCCACCGCTGGGATTACATCGCCAGCTTTGACAATCCAGACCCGATCTTTGATCTTGATTCCTTTGCGGCGGATCTCATCCAGGTTATGCAGTGTGGCGCGTGCGATCTCCGAGCCCGCCAGAAGCACGGGTTCCAGCTCGGCCACGGGTGTGAGTACTCCGGTGCGACCAACCTGGACGGTGATGGAGTTGATCTGTGTCTCCGCCCGTTCAGGCTCATACTTAAACGCGCGGGCCCAGCGGGGTGATTTAGCGGTCGCTCCCAGTCCGGCATAAAGGTCGCGACGGTTGACCTTGATCACCGCGCCGTCCATTTCAAAGGAGAAGGCGTGGCGCAGACGCTGCAGTTCGGTAATGGCATCAAAGACAGCTGGCATATCAACGCACAGACGCTGCCATGGCGGGGTTTTGAAGCCCCACTCCGCAAAGCGTTGAATCATCTCGCCGTGCGTTGAGAAACTGGTGCCCTTGATGGCGCCGGCGGCGTAGATCACCGCGTCCAGCGGTCGCTGGGCGGCGATACGCGGGTCGAGTTGTTTAAGCGAACCTGCGGCAGCGTTGCGGGGATTCATGAAAGGCTCGCGGCCAGCCTCCTCCTCCCGCTCGTTGAGTTCAGCAAATCCAGAGCGTGTCATATAGACTTCGCCCCTAACCTCCAGCAATTCAGGGGCGTTTTCAATCACGAGCGGGATTGAGCGGATGGTTTTGATGTTGGCGGTGATCTCATCGCCAATTGCGCCGTTGCCGCGTGTGGCCGCTCGGTTCAGCCTGCCGTTTTGATAGATAATGGAAAAGGCGACCCCGTCGATTTTGGGTTCAACCACATAGTCCCACACCTCGCCGGAAAGTTGGCGGCTGAGAAATGTGTCAAAGTCTGTCAGCTCAGCCAGCGAGTGTGTTTTATCCAGGCTTTGCATGGGGGGGTTGTGCCGGACCTGTTGGAACTCTTTGAGCGGCTCGCCGCCCACGCGCTGGGTGGGGGAGTCAGGGGTTAAAAAGTGCGGGTGGTTTTTCTCCAGCTCCTCCAGCTCGCGGTAGAGCGCGTCGTAGTCAGCATCACCGATCTCTGGTTTCGCCTCAACATAGTATAAATAGTCGTGGCGGCTGATGATCTTTCTAAGCTCGACAACTTTTTCGGCTATTAAATCGGTGTTCATGGTGTACTCATTCGTTTGGATGTTTTTTTATCTCTCACAGAGGCACAGAGTTCTCAGAGTAATATACTTTTGCTCTCTGTGTTCTCTGCGACTCTGTGAGAGATAATTTATTAAGTAAAATCCTGTTAATCCTGACCCTAAACCCCTATAGTCTAAGCCCTTAAAGCCAACAGCTCTTCGCGCTTGGCCAGCACGGCGGCCTGGCCAGCGGCGATTGCTTCAGGGCCGCGGTAAAACTCCAGTGTCATGATGTGACCGACCGCGGGTTGAATCAAAATCTCTGGCGGATGGAGTTTGAGCGTGTTGCGCGTGAGTTCATTTTCGGTCAGCCGGAACGAGAGTGTGAGAACATCCAGAATCGAGAGAGACTCGCGCTCCTTCTTGTCGGTGTCAAACCAGTGCTCCAGGGTTTCGCTGATAGGGGTGCTGAGTTGCGGCAGAAGTTTTGCAACTGAATTCTTTAGGTAGGTCAGCCGAGTGGAGTCGCTTGCAGCCTCCGTGATCTGAGACTTTGTTTCAAAAGGGGAGCGTTTTGGATCAGGCAGGCAGAGGTTGACATCAATTGCGATCACTTGGTCAGCTCCCATTGCGCGGCAGACCGAGATTGGTAGCGGGTTTACTAATCCGCCATCCACTAGATGGCGGTTAGCGTCTGGCACGGGTGTGAAAACACCGGGGATGCCAATACTGGCGCGGATGGCGTGAAAGAGATCGCCTCTGTTGAAGACAACCTCGCGCTCTGCTTTCAGATCGGTTACGACCACTGCCAGCGGCAGCGAGAGTTGACCGAAGGTGCGGGCAGGTATGATATCTTTCAGGAGTTTGACAAAGTTTTTGCCGGAAACCAGCCCTGAGCGTTGAAAATTTACTTCCAGAAAAAGGCGGGCCACATCTTTCCAATTGAGGTTTAAGGCCAGATCAACCGCCAGAGCAAGTGTATCTGTGCCGTACAGTGCTCCGGCAATGCTGCCAATGCTGGTTCCAGCAATATAATCGATCCCAATGCCGAGTTTTTGTAGCTCAAGCAATGCGCCGATATGGGCCCAGCCGCGGGCGCCGCCGCTGCCCAGAGCTAAACCGATTTTATTTAATGCGCTCATTTATTTTGCGGGCAAAGTGATTGATGAGGTGGATTTAGCTTTGATAAAAGCGGAGCGGGTGAATCCACCCCGCACCAGATCGGATGAGACAGCCTTCATCAGCGTTCGGTCAGGTTGGTTAGGAATCAGGATATTGACTTCTTGCTCGCGGCGAAAGCCCGCGGAGCGCAATGTTTTAGCGATCTTTCCGACCTCCACGCGTCGATTGTGGATCCAGATTTGGCTGGCAGAGTCGATCTCGACCTCCGGAACCCGCGTATCTTGGATCACCTTGGAGGTTGTGCAGGAAAGGCCGCATAATGTGAAGGCGAGAATAAGCAGTAGGTTTTTACTAGAAATGGTCATGCGAGTAACTCCTGAAAAGCCATAATTTATCATAATTGGAGAATCATTCCAAATCAATAGCCATGCTTGCCATGCGAACTTAAAAATGACATACTATATCGAATCTATTTGAAATGTATCTTAAGGAGATAGGATGTCTTTGAATGAGGATGGACTCTCAAACCCGAAAAAGCCGCGACCGGTTATCAGTGAACAAGAGTGTAAGGGCTGTGGGCGTTGCGTTGCAGCCTGTCCCTTTAAATGTTTGCAGCTATCTGACAGATTAAATTGTAAGGGGATCAGACCAGTGGAGTACCTTGGAAAAGGGTGTACTGGTTGTGGAATCTGTTTTTATAATTGCCCTGAACCATATACTATTTTAATTGAAAAGCCTGAATAAGCGCGTTTTAATTATTCATCCGTCTGAGTACAGGCGCAGGAGCCCCTTCCGCGAGAAGGATAATTTTTATGATTAAATTTTTAAAAGGGAACGAGGCGGTGGTTGTCGGCTCTTTGTATGCGGGAAGTGAGGTCTATTTTGGCTATCCTATCACTCCTGCCAGCGAAATTGCCCATGCGGCTGCTGAGTGGTACCCCGCTGTTGGCAGAACTTTTCTGCAGGCTGAGTGTGAGACGGCGGCGATCAGCATGCTGTATGGCGCGGCCTGCGCCGGAAAGCCGGCGATCACTGCCACCTCTGGGCCGGGCATGAGCCTGATGCAGGAGGGCCTATCCTATATGGCCGCCGGAGAGCTTCCTGGAGTTATTGTCAATATCATGCGCTCAGGGCCGGGCCTGGGAAATATTTTTCCGGAACAGAGCGATTATAATCAGGCGGTTAAAGGCGGAGGACACGGCAACTATAAATGTCTGGTGTTTGCCCCCGGCAGTGTGCAGGAGATGTGCGATTTGACCATCAAAGCCTTTGAGTTGTCGTTCAAATACCGGACACCCGCTATTATTCTGGCCGATGGTTTGTTGGGGCAGATGATGGAGAGCATTACTCTGCCTGTGAGTATCTATCAGCCACCGGATGTCACGGATTGGGCGGTGCAGGGCACAGCCGAGACCCGCGGCAATCTGATCACCTCGATCTTTATGAATGCTGAAATTCAGGAGCAGCGCAATCTTCACTTGAAAGCCAAATACGAGAGTATGCGGCAAGATGTGCTTTGCGAGTGCTATTGCTGTGACGATGCCGATATTATTTTGGCTGCTTACGGCATCTCCAGCCGAATATCGCGCTCAGCGGTTGATCTGTTAAGAGCAGAGGGCGTTAAAGCAGGGTTGTTCAGACCAATTACATTGAGCCCGCTTCCCTCTGAGCAGCTCTGTTCAGTGACACTCAACCGCAAAGTCCTGGTTGTTGAGCACAGTGACTCCCAGTTTTGCGATGATTTACGGATGCATATCGCTAAGGAGGGGCACCGTTATCAGGAGCTTGCCCTAATTTTCCATATGGGCGGTGTCATGATCACGGTTGAAGAGCTGATCGTACGAGTTAAAAAAGAGCTTGGTTGCTAGAGGTTTGTATGACACAGATTAAAACATTGGGTATGTATGAGTTCTTTACGCGGGGGGGGGAGCGAACAAGATCAACCCATTACTGCGCGGGCTGTGGCCATGGAATTGTTCATAAACTTATTACTGAAGCCCTGGCAGAGCTGGGAATGCAGGATGAAACTATCATTTTCAACCCAGTCGGGTGCAGTGTTTTTGGTTACTTCTACTGGGATGTAGGTAATATTTCCGCCGCCCACGGCCGCTCCCCTTCAGCTGCCACCGGTCTGGCCCGGACGTTGAAGAACAAGTCGATCATCTGCTATCAAGGGGATGGCGATCTGGCTGCGATTGGGCTGAACAGCACCATTCAGGCGGCTAGCCGGGGCGAGCGCATGGCTGTGCTGTTCATCAACAATGCGAATTACGGTATGACCGGTGGGCAAATGGCGCCGACAACGCTGGGGGGCATGCGCACCCTGACCTCTCCCTTCGGACGCGATCCATTGACTGATGGCTACCCGCTTCACGTCTGTGAGATTATGGACCAGATCACAGCGCCGGTTTATATCGAACGTGTCTCGGTGGCTGATACCAGCCGGATTATGAAAGCCAAAAAAGCGATCCGTAAGGCGCTGCGTATGCAGCGCGACAACCTGGGGTATGCTTTTGTGGAGATTATCACACCCTGCCCAACAGGGATTAAAGCCTCGGCCTTGGAGACAGCGCGCTTTTGCATGGAAGAGATGGAGGCCGAGTTTCCGCTGGGATGTTTCCGCGACAACAGTGCCCTGCCGCAACCGGAACCGCAGGTCCGAACCTGTGTTTCAGTGCAGGAATTTTTTGAACGTCCGGAGCATGATTATGAAATAATTGCTCCCAGAGTGGATCCCAACTTCAAGGAGCGTCGGATGAGGTTCTCCGGTTATGGCGGGCAGGGCGTTCTAAGCCTGGGGCTCTGGCTCTCAGAGGCCGCCAGGATCGACCGCAGGTTTACAACTTGGTTCCCCAGCTATGGCCCGGAGCAGCGTGGCGGCGCGGCCTCCTGCGCCGTGGTTGTCTCCGGCTCCGCCGTGGGCTCCCCAGATGCTGACCGCCCGGATTTGCTGGTTGCCATGAATCAAGTGGCCTACGAGCGGTTCATCGGTGATGTGCTGCCCGGCGGCGTTGCTTTTGTGGATGAGACGGTCCCGCTTAAGATCTCCGCGCCGCAAGGTGTAGAGGTTATTACTGTGCCGGCCATCCGCATGGCAGTGGATTTTGGAGTGGCCCAGGCTGCCAACACAATCATATTGGCTGCGATATCTGTGCATGGGGCGATGAATTTAAACCGTGAGAGCATTCTTCTCGCTTTGGGTGCCAGCTTTAAGAAAAAGCCGGAACTTGCGGAAAAGAATAAAGAGTTGTTTGTTAAAGCGGAAGCGTGGATTAAAGCGCAAGCGTGAGAGTAGTGCAAGCATCTTGCTTGCAGAAAACATTTTCATTACATGTGCTGCACTGCGGAATGCAAGGGTTGTCGTTCGGTGTAGTAGCCGCTCTATGAGCGGCATTTTGCAGCAGGCTCATGAAAGGCGCGCTCTGGGGTGTAGTGTTGCTTCTTAGAAGCAATGTGCGGATGCCGGGCGTTTGTTTGTCAAAGGCGCACCATGGGATTTCATAATCTTTGTTTGGCTCATCCGGCTTCAGGCTTCGCAAGAGCTACGCCCGACAAGTCGTTCCGCAACCCGGCTTCGCTCGCATGGCGGTGCTACGCCGTGGCATGGCGGAACTACGCCGGACAAGCACCGCCAACCCTACAATTTCAACCTTGATGAAGCTTGCAAGTCGTGCGGCTGGGCCGCGGGAAAACTATGAGGTAACTAGGCTAAATGGCCGAAAAAGACGAGGTTCGAGACAAGGTTCGAGACAAAGATTCAGTCCGCCTCGCGCAACTATAAGTACGGCGGGGCTATGAACCCGCTGATCCGGTTTGTAGAGCGGCAGGCTCGTAGCGCCTGCCGAGTGATTAGTAGGTCGAAGCTGTAGGGCGCGGGCCGTGAACGCGCTAGCGAAGCGAAAGTGCTGTGCTTCGCGAGCCGTAAGCTGCCAGGTGGCTCGCCATAAACGAGCCCCCCGCGGTCACGGCCCGCGGCTACAGTGCTACGCAAGCTTGAAGGGATACGCCAGCCGAATGATAGGCGAACTTTGTTGTAAACTTTGTTGGAAATAAATGAACGAGAAGGATCGACAAAGTTTGCGACAAAGATAAAAAACACATGGAAAACACCTTAAACCATTGGAAGGCGAGTCGCACAGCATCGTCGACCGAAGCCGCTCTACGTGTCGGGCGTCGTCCCGCAAGCGGAACTATGCCCGACACGTAGAGCGATTACTACACTACCACACTAAACTCTGGAAAAGGGATATGTTGATATGGGCGCTGAATTGCGGCACTCTTATTTGCCGACAGCAACGGTCTTTACAGGCTCTTTTTTGCTGTTTCTGATGCAGCCAGTGGTCGGCCGTACTTTGTTGCCGGTTTTTGGGGGCGCCGCCGCAGTGTGGGTCATCTGCCTCGCCTCGTTTCAGGTACTGCTGCTGGTTGGTTATTTTTATGCGCATTGGTTTCGAGATTTTAAAAGCGCGGGTAAAAACTTACACCTGGCGCTGCTGATTGCGGCGGCATGCTCAGTTTTTCTGGTCACTTTTTTTCGAACCGATGTTGCTCAGTTTATTCAGAGACCCTCGAGTGCCTTGTTTTATGTGGTGCTGGGTGTTTTGAGTTTCGCCGCGCTGCCCTATGTATTGCTAGCCTCTGGCAGTACTCTGGTGCAGGCCTGGCTGGCAGGCGACGATTCCCGGGGTGACATCTATCACCTCTACGCCATCTCCAACCTCGGGTCTTTCGCTGGGTTGTTATGCTATCCGTTCCTGATCGAACCTTTTGTCCCGGTTACTATCCAATGGTATGGGTTAGGTGTTCTGATCTTGATCTATGGTGTTGTTTTTAAAGTTATGATCTCGCAAACAAGAGATCTTTCAAGACTCCATGTCGAGGCCGCCCCTGAGCCAAAGCGAAAGGTGCTGGAGTGGAGCTGGTTTGTGATTCCGGCCATCTCCGCGTTTATGCTCAACGCGGTGATCGCCCACATGTTTATTGATGTCACACCGCTGCCATTGTTATGGGTGGCGTTTGTCGCAATTTTTCTGCTGAGCTACGTGGTTGGGTTCTCCTGCTGGGGCATCCGATTGTTAAAGTTCTGGGGGGCGCTGGCTCTCGCATCGCTGGTGTTCGCTGCCCTTGCCAGAGGGATTGTCGGTGCTGGCAGTTTTGGCGTGAGTTGCGCTGCTTCGGCTGCGCTTTTAATGTTCTGCGGCACCTGGATGCACACTGTGCTTTATCAGAACCGTCCTGAACACAAACGTTTGACCTGTTTCTATCTGATGCTGGCTGCCGGCGGAGCGGTTGGCGGAGTTCTCTCCGCTGTTGTTGCCCCTAACCTGTTCAGCTCGGTTTTGGAATACCCTTTGATTTTAGGGGTCTGCGGGCTGCTCCTGTGCTGGTGGATGCTGGATGCGATCACTTTTGTCAAGGACCGGGTGCTCTTTTTCCGGCTGCTTTTACTCCTCTGCGGGAGCGTCTTCTTTTTTGTGATCTCCACTGGTGGGCATCGCTCTTCATCGCGGGTGAGTTATCAGAAACGCAATTTTTACGGGAGCATCAAGGTCACCCGCACCATAGAGTCTTTTGGCGAGGAGGGCAAGCATGAGGTGCATTATCTGTGGTGTGGGCAGACCACCCATGGCATTCAGGCGTGTGGCTCCTCCCTGCGGAACAAAGGCACCTCCTATTACGGCGAGACCGGCGGCGGGATTGCGGTGGCCGCCCATCCTAAGTTTAAGAGCGCTCAGCCCATGACAGTCGGGGTTGTGGGTTTGGGTGCGGGCACAATGGCCTGCTATGGCCGCCCGCAAGATCTCTACCGCTTCTATGAGATCAATCCGCTCGTAATCGAGGTGGCCACCGACCAATCACTGTTCACCTATTTGAAGGACTCCCCAGCGCAAGTTGATCTGATTGAAGGTGATGCCCGCCGGATGATGGAGATTGAGCAGGCAGCCGGGGACCCGCTCTATGATGTCTTGATGATCGATGCCTACACTGGCGACGCGGTGCCCTGCCACCTGGCCACCCGTGAGGCTTTTGAGTTATATCTCAATCGTTTGGCGCCGGGTGGTATCCTTGCCATGCACGTCAGTAACTGGCACATCGACCTGCTGCCGCTGTGCAAGGCAGCTGCTTATGAGCTGAACCTAGTGCCCTATGGCGTGGTGGGAGTGCAGGAAAACTCCCTCTCCACCTCCGCGGTCTGGGTTTTCATGACCCGTGATAAATTCATCTACCGCTATCCCCTGTGGAGTCAGGTGCGCGAGATTGACTGGGAGAAGGTGCGCGCTTTTAATCTGCCAAGCGATGATTGCGGCAGCCTGGTCTCTTTGATCCGGTGGCGTTAGTGGGGCAATGCGGCTGTACCGCGAAAAAACGAGGAGGTAATTTGAAGGTTCAGTGAATCGGAGGCGGAGGTCCGTAAGCGCTGCCACCGAGTTACCAGGTCACCGAGTCACCAGGTCAAAAGAACAGCCTGCAGCCTGGATTGCGGAGCAAAGTGCAAGAGTTGCCGTGCGGTGTCGCTCATAGAACGACTACTACACGTGCGCTACGTTGCGGAACGCAAGGCTCAAGGATGGTTGTTCGGTGTAGTAGCCGCTCTATGAGCGGCATTGCATGGTTTGTGTCGCTAGTAGAGCACCTCCCTCCGCGCTCCGCGCGGGCCTAAGAGGGTGTAGGCGTGAAGAAAATCGACAAAGTTCGCGCCAAAGTTCGCGACAAAAAGAAAAAAGATGGCACACATCTTAACTCCTTTAAACATTTGAACCTGTTGAACGATTATTTGAACTAGCCAACCACTTGAAGTTATAGCCAAGGATTCACAGTATGCAAAGATTAGAAAAACTCAAAGAGCTCCAGAAAATTTTAGGATATCAGTTTAATGATATGACCCTGCTTGATCTGGCTTTAACGCCGCCTGCCTATCGCGGGCGCAACCCGGAGAGTGTCAAGTCGGACAATCAGCGGCTGGAGTTTCTGGGTGACGCAGTGTATGGTCTTCTGGCGGCAGAGTATGTTTACCTTCACTCGCCTGATCTGGCCGAAGGGGAGCTGACCCTGCGCGTCACGCATATGGCCAACGGCCATGCGCTGGCGGAGCTGGCGCGCGCCTGTAGTTTGGACGAGTACATCCTCGTTTCCGGCTTGCCAGTGGATGAACGCAGTGTTGACCGGACACTTGAAGACGCTCTCGAAGCGATTTTCGGCGCGGTTTGGTGCGATGGAGGATACGCCGCTGCGGCGCAGTTGTTTGAGAATTTGGCTCTGAAAATCCCTGACATGCCAGCCGAGCGCTGGTTTGATAATCCCAAAGGGGCGCTGCAGGAGCTGGCCCAGCGCCATGGCTGGCCCAACTCGCCGATTTACACCCTGATGGGTTCCCAAGGCCCTGACCATGACCCCTCTTATACTATGCGGGCGGCGGTTTACGGCGGCTATCAGGCTCAGCGCACAGCCGGCACCAAGCGCGCCGCCGAAGTCGCCGCCGCCGAAGCCCTCATTCACATCCTTAAAGAGAGCGGCTTTGAAGTGTGATTTTACTTCATTGCATCACGCCTGGAATTCAGAATCCAGACATCAGAATTCAGAGTTGGTTTCCAACGGCTTACGGACGATTTCGCCTCTCTTTATCGTGTCCTCTAAATAAGAGAGGCACAAATTTCTCTGGGGAACCGACTTAACCCCTATTTCGTATCACCTACTCTTCGACCTTGGCGGGAACAAAGAGGTTCAACAGCACACCTGGGCGAATGCCAAAGAAGTTGGACTGCATATCCTTGCCGAACCTTTCAGCAACAGCGTCACCCTGATCCGCCGCCGCGACAATAATTGTTGGGTGCAGGCTGGCGGGGATCTGATCAACCTTCGTCCAGTAGCCGACATTGCGGTAGCGGCGCAGATACCAGGGCAGCGGCCAGGTGTCGGGCGTGGGCACGGCAATGGCGATGAGTGTGTCAAAGGGCTGCGCCGTGTCGGCGGCCCTTTCAATTGAGGCCACCAGCTCGATCGCGTCGCGTCCGGTATGCGCATAGACGTAGGGGTTGCGCGGGTCAGCCGCCAGCTTGCCGCAGGCTCGATTGTTTTGGAGGGTATGGGCTATGGCAAGCCAGGCTGTCAACCACAGCGCAGCTAAATATGCGAGAGTGCGGAGCGAGCGGGAGGGTAACTGGGCGGCTCGATCAATTAAGTAACCAGCGCCGACACCTGCCAGCAAAATCGCACCATGTAGAAATGAGAGCGCGCACCACGGTGTTTTATAAGGGATGGCACTGTAAACGCCTGTCAAAACAACGGTGTAAACAGCGAGAAAGAGCACAAAGAGTGTATGAGCGCTCACGGCGGCTTTTCGTTTAACCCAGGTTGTGAGGGCCACACCCAGAGCTACGGCGGCGGGAATCAACACCCCTGCTTCGCTCCACAGCGGTCCCCGCCCATATTTAAACCAGAAGATGATTTTCAGGTAAAAGTTCCATGGATGCTGGTGCTCCGGCACCTTGGTCGCCCGGAAGAAATAGGTTTTCACTGTGGCAAAGAGCGCATCAACAACACCTTGGGGATAGGTGAAGAAAGAGGAGAAGAACAGCACGGCCACTAATACTGCGGAGCCTGTTGCAATCAGAAAGTCGCGGGTGTTCCAGACCTTGAGCAGCCGCTTGGGGCCGAACACCGTGAGAGCGGCCGCAAACATCGCGGCAAAGGAGAGCACAGCGGTCTCCTTGGTGGCAATGCACAAGCCGGCAAAGATGCCGAAAAACGCCGCCATCACCGAAGGCTTGAGCAGTACGTTGCCAGCGCGCTCGCGCGAACGGGCATAGCCATGGCCGCAGACCAGCATGCCGGTCAGAAAGCAGACCAGTATTGACTCTTGAATAAAGAAGCGGCTGTAATAGGTCAGTGCTGGCGAGAGTGCGGTGAAGAGCAGGGCGAAGAGCAGACCGCTGCGGTTGCTGAACAGCCCGCCCGCTGATTTAAATCCCAGACCGAGCATCAGAACCATGGTCAGAGTGCTGAAACAGACAGTTACCAGCCTGAAATTCCATTCGCTTGTCTCGGCGAAGCTAGAGGCGGTTGCCCGGCAGAACGGCATGGCCACGAAATACATCACCGGGCCGTGGTGATCCGCTGGGTCATAGTGATAGACTCCAGAGTCCATCAGCAGGCCGGCGCGCACTGTCTGATTAGCCTCATCTCCATGCATCGGTTTTTGGTCGAGTTCAGGAATGCGCAATGTCAGCGCAGCGGCAAACACTGCGATCAGAGCACCGATATAGAGAGCATTTTTTTTCACCGCAAGCCGACTCCAGGCAGAGCGGGAGTGCTGCGCTGCATCATCTGCTGAACAATCGGCAGAGCCGCTTTTTTCAGCACTGGGTTCTTTTCGATACTCTGCAAAGCGGCTCCCTGGCCAATCGACACCGCTTTCTGCACAGCGTATTGAAACTGCTGGGACTGCCCTTTAGCCAGATAGATGCTGGCCATATTGACCCACGAAGGCCAGTGATTGGGATTTGCCTTGAGAATCATCATTAAAACTGCGGCGCTTTGATCCATCTGCTGCGCATCCTGATAAAGGTCAGCAACTCGCAGCAGGATTTCCAGACTGGTCCCAGGTGGCATAGAGTGCAGCAAAGGGTCCATGGCCTTTACAGCGTCGGCATGCTGTTTTAACTCGGAGAGAGTTAGGGCCACGTCCAGCCGTTTTTGCGCTGGCAGACTAGCCACTCCCATGTCAACCAAGCGCTTTAAATAGTGGGCGGCGGATTGGTTCTGCCCAATTTGGCGGTAGGCCATGGCCAGTTCAAAGACATCATCTGTCGCAAGTTTTTGATCAACCTGCCCTTTTTTGATGAGTTCCAAAATACGCTTTTGCGTCACATTGACATTGGTCACAAAGCCATAAAAATGCACAGCCCTGGTGTTGTTGGGGTCTTTCTCAACAAAATATTTCAAAACATCCTCTGCCTCATCGTAACGGGCCTGCGGCAGGACAACCTCCTGCAGCATCCGAAAGCTGGCCTCAGGGCTGAGTGGATAGAGCAGGCGCGCCTCGCGGTAAGCCTCTTCCGCCTCTTTTTGCAAGCCAGTGGCTGCATACAGACCGGCAATTGCGCTGCGGAGTTTTGAAAAAGATTTCTGCGCTGGCAGATCCCGTCGGAAGGTATACCCCCGCACCAACCTCCGCGTATACCAGTCCCAGAAATCCATATCATCCTGCATCAGCTCCTTGGAAAGCTTAACCTGCTCGGAGTTGATCTTCATGATCAGACCATGTGGCGTGAGATAGGGATACATCCACCTGATCACATAGCTCTCCTCAATATAGAAATCATGCCGCGACTTGTTTTTGGCGAACATCATATCGCAGAGAATTCCATTGATCTCCATGACCCCCAGAGCGCCGCTGACCTGCACCCGTCCGTTATCAATCGTTAAATCCGCATTGGCTGCGCGTTTACCAGCCTGCACCTCATCCACATAGATCTGGAAGGCTTTGGCGCTGTCCTCCGGGCTTGGGATCCAGATGTCATTGCCATAAAGATCGCGCATGGTGTTCATATAGGTATTGTCAGCCAGCGCGTTCTGCGTGATCAAAAATACGTCTGACCGCACTTGAGCCGAATAAATCATGTACGTGGGCACAAAACGCCCGGGATCTGTGCCGCCGTAAAAGATCGCGTTATCGGTCATGCGGGGCGGGTAGACCGGATTCGGCAGCGGCTCTTCATCTGCTTCCAGTTCCTCGGTCACCGCATGCGCGCCACGCAGTTGGTAATTGCCGAACTGCCAGCCGAAGTCATGGTCATTCTGCTCCGCGCCGCTCATTGAGAAAACCAGATAGTCATTGTTGTAATTCTCATAGATAGGAATCAAAGCTGCCGACATGCCTATACAGCAGAGCGCCACGCGCACGGGCACCAGTGCCGCCCTGGCCACCTTGCCGGCGCGCACCATTGACTTTAAGATCCGGTAGGCAATGACCATACCAAAGGTCAAGCCGTAACCCACCCAAAGCGCGAACAGGGCATGAGAGCTGATGAACTTGACCTTTTGGATGAAGTTGTCTTGGAGGTCGCCTTTGATATTTGCCAGCACTACCAGCAGCACACTCATCACAAAAAACCCGGAAGCCACTGCCAGCATCCACTGCTGCGTCACATCATCCATATCAACCCGGAAGTCAAGGTGCTTCTGCGCCAGCCTGCCAATCAAAACCATCGTGACTCCCAGCAGAATCACGACCACCATGCTGAGCATTAAAGCGGCTATTTTTTGTCCGCCCGAGGCTTCGCCCCCTTCGGCCAAAAAGTGCAGCATCCCTTTGGTCACAAACAGAACCGCGGCTGCAAACAATCCTGCAAAAGTGATGCCAACCGTCACCCCCTCCGAAAGGTTATGGCGCTGCCACATCTTAACCACAAAATCCTCGATCTGCTGTCTGCCTATCGCTGCAAAGCCAATAACAAATAGAACAAGGATCAAACCCACCAGCAGTTTATCCAAGCGGAGAAAGACCTCAGTGTCGGTGATGTATGATATCAACACCAAGACAAAGGTGGTCACAAAGAGTACTGCCGCCACATAAAGCGCACGCAGCCGCCTGACCCCTGACTTCACACTCCACAGGGTAAAGGGCACAAAGCCCAGCGGTGCCACCAGCATCGTGAACTGAACCCGCATATCAGTGAAATAGGATGCAAGCTGGAAAATAAAATTCTTGTTGAAGACATTTGCAGGGGAGATCTTCTCATACTGGCCGCGGGTGATCGCATGTTTGAAGCCCTCCCAGGTTCTGGGATAACCCCAGTTCATGGGGGGATTACGCAGGTCCGAGACAATCGGCATATAGATGTAGAAAGAGACCCCCAGCTCGGCGAACAGCATAGTCAGTGCGGTGGTTCGTCCGTTGGGAAGCAGGATCCAGGCCAGCGCGATGACCACGAAATTCCAGATGATCGGCCACCAGAACCACCAGGTGGTCGGATGATAAAGCCCATTCATCGCCCCTTTGCGCAGTAGAACAAAGGCTGCCAACTGCACGGCGGCCACAGGCAATGCGTAAAAAACACCGCGTTCAACCGTTAAACTCAGCGCAATCAGAACCGCAATCCCGCCCACCAAAATCAAAGTCGGCAGCGACCAGTCAAAGGCAATCCCTAGATATTGCGGCGGCATAACAGCTGACTTGACTGCGGTAAGCCGGAGCAGGAGAATCGCCAGCGTCACGCCCGCAGCCATCAGCGGGCCGAGGATGCGCTGCTCTTTCAAGCTGCCACGGTAATAATATGCGCCAGCCAGTGAAAACGCGATGGTTGCCACAACTAGAGCCGCGACTGAGGTGTAGAGTGAGGGCGCGGCCAGAGGGGCATCAAGCAGAGATACGGCGACCACTTTATTTGAATAACAGGATGTCAAGATTGATAGAGCACCCAGCAGAGCAATTCCAGCCCCCAGATATCCCCCTTGATCAGCAATAAAAGTACGCAGAACAAACTGCTTGGTTTTGTCCTTAGAGCTCTCTTGTTCAGAGATGTCTTTGCTTTTCAGGAAACCACCCAGCAGAAATAGTGCGAGCGCAATAAAAATAAAAACAACGCCTGCCCCCAACATTCCCATGGAGGGAATTGCGGTATTCAGCAAAGGCGCAGATTTCGCAAAAGCAACACTGTGCGATCCAGCCGCTGCTGGCAGCATGGCACCGATTTGCAGTACATGACTGGTGAGCAGCACTGGTATGCCGAGCAGCAGAAAATCACGGAATAGTCGAATGTTACGCAGGAAGATGACCACCACCAGCGGCAGGGCTGCCAACAGCAAAACTTGGTAGTTGGTCATTCCCAGGCCAAAGACAAAGGCGGTCAACCATAAAATTCTGGATGAAGGTTTCCGCATCCAGCGGTAGGTCAAAAGGAAAATCCACATCAGAAAAAAGGCGTTCAGTGTGTACACCTCAACAATCGTCGCCTGTGACCACATCACCGGGCTGAAAGCGAAAACCAGCGAACCACTGACACCGCCAGCCCAACAGAGCCAATCATTCTCGCGCTGTTTGTAATCAGGATCAGCATCATGCGCGTCGCGCATGATGTCTGAGGCAGAGCGGGTGATCAGCATGGCAGTGATACCGGCGGCCAGCGCCCCGAAAAAAGCGGACATCAACGAGATGCTCCAGGCAGGGGTCGGTTGCCCCCTGAAGGTCACAAAGCTGAAAATCCGGACAAAGAGCCAGGCGCACATGGTCCAGATAGGATAGCCTGGCGGATGAGGAACGCCGAGATGGTCACCTGCGACCGCAAGCTCCCCTGAATCCTCCAGCGAGACCGATGGCCCCAGTGTGATGAAGTAGACAAGTAAAGCGATGATGGTCGCGGCCCAGAAAGCACTCCAGTCAATTCTCCGAAAAAAAGAGCCGCCGCGCGTCTTGTCTGAAAATAAATTCTTTATCATTCTGAATTCCTGAAAATGATCTGTGAAAATTAATACAACTATAACCGGACTGGCCATTAATCTCAAGCCAAAAGCAACTTTCAAATGCAACCAAAATTACAAAGCTACAAATTGAAAAATAACAGATTTTTCGTAAAAACGGTGGCTGTTTGCACACAGAAATGGTAAGGTGTTAATGAAGTATCAGAAGACAGAAGACAGCAATATGCCTACAAAAAAGGAGATCAGTCATGTTCAATCAAATTATGCATTGTGCCATGCTCATGGCACTCACGCTTACCTGTGCGTCCTGTGCCAGTCTAAAGTGTAAGTACTTTCCCGGCGCACGGGAATCAGTCACGGACAAGGGGCTCAGTGGCAAGAGTATTTGGAAGTTTGGCACTGAGACCTACCACGTGCAGGTGGTTAATTCGAATAAGGTTGTCGCGGCATGGGTTAAGTGGGACGAGGCAACCGCCACTCACAAACTAGAATCAGGGGAGGTTGTGCTCTCCAAGTTGGATGAAACCTTGTTCCTGAACCTCCAGACAGAGGGGCTCTACACGATCTTGCGGGTTGTGCCAGCTGGTGAGCGCGATGTTGTGCTGTTGACCATTGACCACGAAAAGGTGGAAGCTGATTTTGAAAAAGGTGTTATCAAAGGCACTAAAAAGGACGGCGTTTTTACGCTGGAGTGCTCTAAGGAGGAGCTGGATGCGTATCTTCGGGCCAATCTCAACACCCTTTTCTCCCTGAAGGCAGCCGGTGTGCTCAAGCTGATTGAAGGAAAGATGGAGTAATGGTTTAGCCTCTTACCAAAGGGCAAGACAAACTTGTTGTCGGTGGGCTAATCCTCCGACCCATAATTTTCCCAAACCGGGCGACTCATAAATCAGCCCTCGCTATTGCTATTCCGCACAGCGGAATCATATAATTCGGCATAGTCGAATTATTCTTAGTCGCTTAGGCGACTAGAAAAAACAATTAATTGTTCTTTGCAAAAAGTTGTCTATCGAACGTTTATCGGGGTTTAGTGTAGTAGTCGCTCTATGAGCGACACATGCCGCTCATAGAGCGGCTACTACACCCGATGTTGGACGACGATACTGTGCGACCCGCCTTCCAGTCGTTCGGCGTGGCATGCGATAGTGGATTGCGATTAAAAAAATCCGCCCTTGAAAATCGTCCACAGCATCGTCGCCGTCATAGTAAACCGGACCTACTGGAGTTCGGCTTTGTCTTCGGTTTACGCTAACGCAAAACAGAAAAAGGGATACTGAAAGTGGAGCCAACGGTGGGAATCGAACCCGCGACCTGCTCATTACGAATGAGCTGCTCTGCCAGCTGAGCTACGTTGGCTTATTAAAACCGCTCACTTTACTGGTTTGTTTGATAAAAATCAAGCGTGGAAAGAGAGAATTTGCTGGCGCAAGTTGAACTCAAAGCGCAGGTTGACGGTGAGTGTGGGGTGGCGCGAGGTCATGGGATATCCTTCGTATGTCTATCTGGTTCCAGGCGTGCTAGCCCCAAGTGGCGGGGATGGTGCGGAAGGGCTGGTCGAATGTATGGAGATTGTGCCGCCGCCAGTGATGGATGCCAGATTGAGGGTACTGCATGAACTTGATGACGATGATCCAGAACGGGTGGCAATGGAGCGATACTGCCGGGATATCGCCCAAAGCTATTTTGATGCAGAGGGGCGGATCAGATCCCTGAACGATTTCTGGAATATGCGGGGATCAAAGAGAATGTATAAACCATTGAAAATCAACTAGTTAAAAAAACTTTCACTTTTTGCGATTGCCTGCTTGACAAATCAGCTCCATAGTAGTTTAATCTTGTTGTGTCAAGGAATGTCAATTTGGAGCATGTTGTGTCTGAAAGTGTCAAATCGCAAAAAAACGAGTTCACCTGTGTTGGTGTGCTGGTTGACACTGTTTGCCGCAGTTTGGATCCGAAGAAGCGGGTGACGATCAGCGCAGGGTGGCGGGAGGTAATGAGGCAGCCTGATTATGTGTATCTGATGCCAGGTAAGAATGGGGCTGGAGCTAGTTGTGTGGATGTGATTCCACCACAGATTTTTGACTCGCTATTCCGAGAGATGCAGGGAATGTCGCGCAAAGACCCGCGCTGGAGTGCTATCAACTTCATTTGTGACTCAGCCTCGCAGGTTTATCTCGACATTCAAGGACGTATCCGAATACCTGATAAATTCCTTAAATTTGCAGGTTTGGAGGATAGGGTTGTGATGGCAGGCTCTAATGATCGGATCAAGGTTTGGCATGACGATGGATTGGCAAGCCCGGAGGTGATTGATCTGGATGCGTTTGAAGCAGCGTGTAATTTGGTCAACTTTTAAGGCTGAGAGTTGTTTTTGATTTGCACACGGATGGGAGTATAAATGCACGTGCCGGTGTTATTATCCGAGACCTTGGAGGCACTGGCGATTGAGCCGGGCGGAATTTATTGTGATGGGACGCTGGGACTGGCAGGGCACGCGGCGGAGATTTTGAGGCGCGCCGGGCCTGCTGGTCGGTTGCTGGGTATTGACAAAGACACTGTGGCACTGGAGGAGGCGGCTCGGCGATTGGAGCATGTCGATGGTGAAAAAAGAGTGGTGCATGGCGGACATGGTGATATCCGACGGATTGCCGCGCGCAACGGGTTTTTAGAGTTGGATGGGATTTTGCTCGACTTAGGTGTTTCATCCTTTCAACTTGACACCCCTGAGCGAGGATTTAGTTTTCAGCGAGACGGAAAGCTTTCGATGCGGATGGATGCCGACGCTGAAAGCGTAGGTGCCGCCGAGCTGCTGGCGAACAGCGATGAGAGAGAATTAGCGGAGCTGTTCCGTCGTTATGGCGAGGAGCCGCGGGCACGCAGAATTGCCCGAGCGATCGTCAAGGCGCGCGAGAGCGCGGCGATTGAAACCACCGTGCAACTGGCGGACATTGTCAGCGCCGCGGTGGGAAGGTCTGGTGCGAAGCATCCGGCGACCCGCGTTTTTCAGGCGTTGAGAATGGCGGTGAACTCGGAGCTGGAGGAGCTTGCGCAGGCACTTGAAGATGGGCTCTGGCTGTTAAAGCCGGGCGGACGGATGGCGGTGATAACCTTTGAAAGTTTAAGCGACCGGATTGTGAAAAGGCATTTTGCGAGTCATGCCGGACGCTGGGTCTCGCTGCAGCAAGGCGGCGAGCATTGGGAGGGAGAGCTGCCACCCGTGGAACGGGTCACACGAAAACCGGTTGAAGCTGGTGAGTGTGAGTTACGCAACAACCCCCGCGCCAGATCGGCGAAGCTGAGGGTTGTCAAGCGTGTGGTTGAGCCTAAAAAAAATAAAGCGAATCGGTATTGATTTGTTGGCTGGTTTGGGATATGTTGGAAAGAGGTGAGTTATGATAGGAAGATCTTTTAAAAAAAAGCGCAATCGGAAGCGCACCCTTCGGGCTAAGCGCTCTTGGAACTCGTTATCTTTTGTAGGGATGATGTTTCTTGCGGTTGGGTTAGCCTTGGGCTACGGTGCTTACATCAATAAAAATACAACGCTACAGCAAGATCTTAACACGAAACAGGCTGAGCTTGGGAGGTTGACTGAGCAGTGTCTGCGTGAAGAGTCGCGCTGGAATGCAATGAAAAGCACGGAGAGCCTTCAGCGCGCGATGGCCAGACACGGTATTGCAATGGATCTGCCCCAGTCGCATCAGATCGTCAAGATGGGTAAAAACGGGTTGCCAATTCAGAATCAACATTCAGTGGAGTGGTATGCTAGAACCCGTAGCGAACGGGAACGCGGGAATGTGGTGAAAGCCAATCTTGAGCGGTAGCGAGCAGAGTGTTGTATGTTTTGGCTGGGATTTGAGATGGTGGAGAGATGGATGACAAGTATTTCAGAAACTGGGTGGTGGCTGTCACATTGGTTTTCCTCATGTTGTATACGGCTGTGGGCTACAAACTCTGTCGCGAACATTTAGCGACTCCAGATAAAAATTCAGTCAGAGTGAGTCAATACGACAACAAACGGCTGGGTCTACGTGGAAAAATATACGATTGCAATGGCACGCAACATCCAGTTGCAATGAGTTTGGTGACCAGAGAGTATTTTGTTGACCCACACACGAACTCTGTCAAATTGGCACATCGGACCAATCTGTTCTCAGCGGTCATGCAGATCTCACAGGCTTTGGCCTTGAATTCGGACGAGGTCTGGAGTAAATTTCTAGAGATCCCTAAAGATGAATACAACCGGATTCTTCTGAACAATGATGATCCAGATCTTTGGGATCAACATAGAGCCCGCAACCGTAACAATCTGTTGTCAGTTTCGGCTGACGAGGATGCTTACACGGTGCTCACAAACGAAACTCTGATCTCCGGGGTCGGCATAAAAAGTAAAGTGGTTCGTTTTTACTCTGATGGCCGGGGGATGTCGCATGTGGTTGGGTTTGTTAATAGCTTGGGCGAAGGCAGCAGCGGGATTGAGCTGCGGTATGACTCCTATCTCACCGGTGTGGATGGCCGGACCGAGGGAAAAAAAGATGCCAAGCAGCATCCGATCGCATCCAAAGTAATACTGGAAGTCCCGCCCCTGAATGGGTCGGATGTCTACCTTACGCTGGACCACAACATTCAATATGAGGTGGAAAAAGCGTTAAAAAAAGCGGTCGGCGCCTTTGAGGCCCAAGGGGGTTGGGCGATTGTCGCGCGGGTGCAAACCGGCGAGATTCTGGCCATGGCCTCATTTCCTGACTTTGAGCCAGAGCATTACAACAACGTCAATTCCAATCTATGGGGTAATCAGGCTCTGACCGTGAACTATGAGCCGGGCTCAGTTATGAAGCCGATTGTGATCGCCTCTGCTCTAAATCAGAGGGTTATCAGTGAGCGTACCGTCATGGACGTTGGAAACGGCAACTGGTTCTACTGTAACCGCATCTTGCGTGACCATTGCAAAGGTATGATCAACACCAAAAAAGCGCTGGTTAAATCCAGCAATATTTTCTGCGCCAAAGTCGGACTGATGATGGGTAATGACAGCCTCTATCGGTATTTGCGGGCATTCAATTTTGGCAGTAAGGTGGGGATTGATCTGGGAGGCGAGCAGTATGGCATCCTGCATCAGCCGGACAAATGGGATAAACTCAAGCCCACGCGGATTCCAATCGGTCAGGGTGTGGCAGTCACCGCTTTGCAGATATTGAATGCGTTCGCTTGCCTAGCCAACGACGGGGTATTGATGAAGCCCTATGTTGTCAGCAAGATTGTTTCACCCAACGGGGAGGTGATCCTCGAAAACAAACCTGAAGTGATCGGGCGGCCGGTACGGAAGGAAGTTGCCCGTAGTATCAGGGAAATGATGGCGGACATAACCCGACCGGGCGGCACCGGAGTACGCGCGGCAGTCAAGGGCTACACCGTAGGCGGTAAGACGGGTACTGCTCAAAAACCGGTGAAAGGTCATTACTCTGAGACCGATTATTACGCCTCTTTTATCGGTTTTGTTCCGGCGCGCGAGCCGGTTTTCGCAGTGCTGGTGACTATTGACACACCCAGACCGCAGCATACCGGCGGCTATGTGGCGGCGCCCGTTTTTTCGGAGATAGCAACAATGACAGCGAAATACCTTGAGATCCCTCCAGACAATATTGATGATGAGTAGCTAAATATGAAGATAAAAGAGATAAAAGAGCTGCAACCCTTGATTGTTGAACGCTCTGGCGACTTTGATTTCAAAGGAGTTGCCTGTGACTCCCGTCAGGTGCGGCCGGGTGATCTTTTTGTCGCGGTTCCGGGTTTTAAAGAGGATGGCGCACGTTATATTGACACTGCTCTAAAAAGAGGGGCTGCCGGGGTTGTTGGCGAGAGCATTTCTCTGTTCCTCAAACAGGATTATGTCAAAGTCAATGACGCGCGGATGGCTCTGGCTCTGCTCTCAGGGGCGATCAATGCGTGGCCGGCAAAAAAAATGGATGTGTTTTCGATCACCGGCACCAACGGCAAAACCACTACCGCTTGGCTGCTGGGTGAGATGCTCAAAGCTGGCGGGCGCCAAGTTGGGGTTTTCACCACTGTCTGCGTTGCCTATGCGGGCCGTGAGATTCCCGCTGTGCGCACCACCCCGCCCGCCAATGAACTCCACCGCTTGTTGGCTGATATGCAGCGGAGCGGCTGCGATGCGGTAGTGATGGAAAGCTCCTCACATGCGCTGATGCAAAGACGTGTGGCAGGCATCCCCTTCGCAGGTGGAGTCTTTACCAACCTTTCGCAGGATCATCTGGATTATCACAAAACTATGGATGAGTATTTTGCCGCCAAGTTGCTGATGTTTCAACAGATGGCGGAGTTGAATCCCGGTGCCCCGGCTGTCTGCTGTATTGACACCCCGCATGGTCTTAGAATGGCGGAGGAGATTAAACGCCTGCCCTTAAAGCTCATTACTATCGGGTTTTCGGAGCAGGCGCAGTTGCGGGCTGTGGGGATGGCCGGGTCGGCGGCTGGCAGTGAATTTGTGATGGAGGGCTGCGGCAGCAGCTCTGTCAAGGTGCGCAGCGCGCTGGCGGGACGCTACAATGTTGAGAACATCCTTTGCGCCGCCGTAATGGCGCGCGCCGTGGGAGTCTCCTGGAGTGATATTACAGCGGTGATCGAACAGGTTCGGCCGCGCTGGGGGAGGCTTGAGCGGGTTCCTCTGCCAAACTCGTCCGTGGCGGCGTTTGTTGACTATGCGCACACCGATGACGCGCTCAAGAATGTTTTATCAACCCTGCGCGAGATCACTCGTGGCCGCTTGATTGTGGTTTTTGGATGCGGTGGTGATCGCGACAGAACTAAGCGCCCCTTGATGGGCAAGGTCTGCGCTGAGCTTGCCGATGAGATTGTGGTTACATCCGATAACCCGCGTCATGAAGAGCCCGAAAAGATTATTGAGGAGATTCTCTCCGGGATCGTTTCGCATGAGCATGTCACGGTTTGTGTTGATCGCCGCGAGGCTATCCGCAAAGCTTTGCGCATGGCCGGTCCGGATGATGTCATACTGGTGGCTGGCAAAGGGCATGAGTGTTTCCAGGAGTCGGCTGGGCGCTCAGTTCCATTTGATGATAGAAAAGTGTTAATTGATGAATGTGAAGAAAAATAGAGCGGCCAGCGCGGTGACTTTCAGTGCTGTGGAATTTACTGGTTGGGTGAGGGGTGTGCCTCAGAATTTGCCCGCGAGCTTTTGCGGTGTCACGCAGGATACCCGCGATTTGAAGCCTGGTATGCTATATGTCGCAGTGCGCGGGGAGCGTTATAACGGCCATGATTTTATTCAAAAGGCCTTTGAGGCAGGGGCCGCCGCCGCGCTGGTTGATCAGGAGCTGGCCGATATTCCAGCTGCGACGCGTTGGCCTCTTATTCGGGTGGCTGACACCCGGCGCGCTCTTTTGGACGCTGCCCGCGCCTGGCGCGCCCGGTCCACCGCAAAAATCGTGGGGGTTACCGGCAGCTCCGGTAAGACCACCACCCGCGAGATCGCCGCCGCGTTTTTCTCAGGCGCCGGCAGAGTATGTGGCACGTATGGCAACCGCAACAATGAGATCGGTCTGCCGCTGAGTATTCTCTCCATGGAGCCGGATTGTGAGTTTGGGCTGTTCGAATTGGGCACCAATCGTCAGGGCGAGATTGCCCTGCTGGCCGAGACTCTCCTGCCGGATGTGGGAGTGATCACCAGCGTGGGCTCCGCGCATATCGAAAATTTCGGGACGACCGAAGCAATTGCAGATGAGAAAGGGGCACTGCTGAAAGCCTTAGCTAGCGACGGATTCGCGGTTCTGAGTATGGAGATGGCCCACTTTGAGCGTTTGCGGCGCACTTATGGTGGCAGGGTGGTGACAGTATCGCTGGTGGACAAAAGTGCGGATTTTTACGGTGAAATTATTGACGTAATGTGCGGACACGTAGCAGTGACTGAAAAAGCGTCTGGAGCGCGTCTGGAATTGCGCAGCGGGCTGCCAGGGCAGTATAATGTTTACAACTTGATGCTGGCATTTGCCGCTGCCCGCGGCACAGGCGTTGCCGCCGAGACCGCTAAAAAACTGCTGGTGGACATTGAAATTACCGGCATGCGCTGGCAGAGGTTTAAAACCGAAGGGGGTGTCAACTTTATCAACGACGCCTACAACGCCAATCCGGAGAGCGTGAAAGCGGTGCTGGAGGTTTTTCAGAGGCTGACCTCTGTCGGACGCAAAGTGGTGGTGCTGGGCGATATGCTGGAGTTGGGAACGCACGCGGAGAGCGGCCACCGCGGGGTTGGCGCAGCAGTTGCCGCGGTTCACCCGGATTTATTGTGTCTGGTCGGCCCGCTGGCCCGCCAGTTTATTGCGCATGAGGCGGTCTCTATCGGCCTGGCCCGTGAAAAAGTTCTCTGCTTTGAGGATGCCGCCGCCGCCGGGAGGGCACTGGCTGGTTGGCTGCGTTCCGATGATCTGGTTTTATTAAAAGGCTCGCGGGGTATGCGCTTGGAGGAGATGCTGGATGAAATTTGACGGTATCAATGCTTTGGTTCTGGGAGGGGGGGTCAGTGGCGAAGCAGCGGCTCGCCTGCTGATTTCAAAAGGAGCCCGGGTGACACTGGCGGACGGGAAAGACACCGTTGAATTAAGAGTTGCGCTTGAACGGGCGCGGAGTGAAGGTGTCGAACTTTGGCTCGGGAAAACAGGGCTGCCAGATGAAACTTTTGATCTTTGTGTTGCCAGCCCGGCATTTGCGTTGGGCCATGCGTGGATCAAGTTTTGCAACCACCGCAACATACAAATCATCTCAGAGCTTGAACTCGCTGCCCGCTGCTGGAGGGGCGGCATCTTGGCTGTGACTGGCAGCAAAGGGAAAAGCTCGGTTGTGAAGCTGTGCGCTGACACCTTGAATCTAGCGGAAAAAACGGCATCACCGGCGGGAAATTACGGCATTCCGCTCTCCTGTCTTGCGCTCGAAAAACCGGAGATCGAGTGGGCGGTCACAGAGGTCAGCTCTTTTCAAATGGAGCACACGGAGTACCTGCCTTCGGATGTTGCGATTCTCCTGAACGTGCAACCCGATCATTTGGATCGCCATGTTAGCTTGGAGTGCTATAAAGAGCTGAAGCTCAAAATGTTCGCAATCATGCGTGAGGGTGGGCTGGCGTTACTGCCAGAAAACCTGGCTGTTGATGGAGTTTTATCAGAGCAGTTGGAGCTGCGGCACTTCGGGGTTTCCGCGGATGCGGATTGGCGCTGGCAGGCGGGGTGCCTGCGCGGTGTGCTGGCAGGTGGCGCGGTCGAAATTGATCTGCGTGGAGGGTGGTTTGATAACGAAATCTTCGGTGTGTCGGCTGCCGCAGCAGCTGGGGCGCTGTACGCAGTTGGAGTGAGCGCGGCTCAAATTGAGAGGGGCTTCAGGGAATTTGTGCCGCTGGAGCATCGTATGGAGCATTTTTATTGCAGTCGCCAAGGGGTGAATTTCATCAATGATTCCAAGGCGACCTCACTTTCGGCTGTGCTGGCAGCTCTTAAAATGGTTAAACCGCCTGTCAGGTTGATTGCAGGGGGGCTTCTAAAAGAAGATTTATTGGAAAACATCAAAGAATTGCTAGTATGCAAGAGCAAAAAAGTATATCTTATAGGGCATTGCAGTCAAGAGATGTTTAACGCTTGGTCAAAAGTGGTAGCCTGTGTCCAATGTGGAACGATTGAAGAGGCCGTCAAGGCATCGGTCAGCGAGTCGCAAGCGGGTGAGACTGTCTTGTTATCGCCAGGAACTGCGAGTTTTGATCAATTTAACAGTTATTGCGAAAGAGGAAAGCGTTTTAAAGAGCTGGTTCGTATGGTTGCGGACTAAAGGGCACTTTTCTTCTGGAGTGTAAAGAGAAACAAGGAGGGATAATGAAGTACAATACATTACGCCTATTGATAGGCATGAATCTGCTGGCCGGATCTCTGTTTTTTCAGGGTTGTGTGCAGATGAGAAAAAAGACAGATGTCAATGACCCAAGGGATTTGCCAGAGCTGGACGCGGTGACCGTTGAGACAATTGACCCGTCCGCCCCGGTGATTGAGGGGCAATCGAATCTGATGCGGCCTGCGCCGCCGCTAGTTCCGATTAAACCCGCGACAACTCCGTACACCATTCAGAAGGATGACACAATTTCGGGTGTTTCTTATCGCTATTATCTGCGCTGGCAGGATGTGCTGGCTATTAATCCCGGGATTGATCCCAAGCGCCTGCGCATCGGCCAAGTGATCCAACTGCCTGGCCACGTTGATCTTAGCAAATCCAGGGCAACGTCTCGTCCGGCAGGTGCGAAGAAGGACGCTGCGCCAAGTTCAACTGCTGCCAACATCTCTGCGCCCAAGGTCTCGGCTCCGGTCTATAATGGGCCAGCCACCACCTATGTTGTGAAGCAAGGCGATTCGCTTTCTGTGATCGCTTATAAGCATGGAATTAATACCGCAGCCCTGCGGGCGGCTAACAACTTAAAGTCTGACCGCATTCTTGTCGGCCAGAAACTGCAGATTCCTGGTAAGGCATCAACTCCAGCTGCGGCGCCTGCCAAAAAAGTGCCCGCGCCACCAGCAGTTAAATCTGTGGTTACACCAGTTGTAGAAAGTCCGCCTGTTGAAATCAAGACGGCGGTGGCTACTCCTCCAGCACCTGGGCTCAATGTGGCAACACCTGAGGTTAAAGTGGATGGGGTTGATGAAGAGGAGACGCCGGTTGCCGCTGGCGATGCGAACCTTCAGACCTACACTGTTAAGGAGGGTGAGGATGTGTATGCAGTGGCAATTCGATGGGGTGTGAGTCCCAACGAAATCAAAACTCTAAATAACCTCAAGTCCATTGAGCTGAAGCCCGGTGCGGTTATTAAAATCCCAAGTGTGAAGTAGTTGTCTTTGACTTTCTTGTTTTTTGTGGCAGGAGTTGAGTTAGTAGCAACTAGATCCGCGCAGGGGCGCATTAGTGAAGAAGCTCTAAAGTTCGAGAGTTCTAAAATGAAAAGATGGTCCGTTGGCGCGGGGGCAACGTAGGTCCGATTTCCAATCGGACAGCTCCCGATGCGACCGGGAGCTATTGGATTTCGGTTGTACCTTCGGTGTGCGATGGCGGCGGCGGCGACGATGCTGGTGGACGATTTTAAAGGGCTAAAGCAGGATGCGGTTGAGAGATGATACGAACAATTTCATTTAAATGGCAGCGTTTAAAAGCTCGCTTGTTGCGTATTGAGAAGCGCCGACTGTTGATCGCATTGCTCTCCACCGCATCTCTGGTCCTGCTGGCCATGGGCTTGGTTGTTCTGCATTCAGCCAGCTCTGAACAGTCGATCAGATTGCATAATAACCCTTATGAGCTGATTCACAAACAGCTCATTTGGGCTGGCTTGGGGCTAATTCTGGCTTTTATCGCAAGGGGGTTTGACTACCATCATTTTAAACTTGTCAGCATAAGCTTTAAGATAGGCAAGCGGAGGTTTTGTCAGGTCCCTGTTCTGACAATCCTCCTTTTTTTGTTGATCGTAGTCGCTCTTGTTCTCGTTTACATCCCCCCTGTCGGACTTAAAATTAATGGAAGTTGGCGCTGGTTAGATCTAAAGTTTTTCCGCTTGCAGCCAAGTGAGTTTGCCAAAATTATCACTGTGATTGCCATGTCGGTCTGGCTAGACCGTATCGGCAGCAAAACCGAAAGTTTTAGCAAGGGGTTAGTGGTCTCGTCCTTGATTGTCGCCCCAGTTGCCGGGCTGATTTTTTTCCAAGTTGACTTAGGGGCGACCGTAGTGATTGCAACCCTGGCGGCAGCGTTGATGCTGGTCGCGGGCGTGAATCTACGATACCTACTGCCTGTTTCCGGAGTTGCGATCACTGGATCGGTTGGTTATATTTTTAGCTCGCCGAATCGTTTGAACCGCGTTTTAAACTGGTGGGGCGGTCAGGGTGATCATGTCCGGGAGTCGCTCTTGGCAATTCAGCGTGGCGGCGTGCGTGGTGTCGGTTTTACCCATTCGCTGCAAAAATATCGCTATCTGCCTGAGTCGCACACCGATTTTATCTTTCCCATCGGCGCCGAGGAGTTCGGTTTGATATTCTCGCTGGCTGTGGTGCTGCTGTTTGTGACAATTTTAATTTGCGGAATGCTGATCAGTTGCAATGCGCCAGATAAACTCGGGCGTTACATGGCTTTTGGTCTCACCATTCTGATTACCTTTCCTGGGTTATTTAACCTGATGGTGGTAACTAATCTAGTTCCCACCAAAGGGATTGCGCTCCCATTCTTCAGCTATGGGGGAACCTCTATTTTCTCCATTCTGATTGCGGTCGGCATGTTGATTAATGTCGCCAGGCATATCGGCGAGTGTAGCGAGCGGACACACACCCGACGCGAGCGCAATGCCATCCGCACCATCTGAGAATAATTCGGCTACGCCGAATTACATGATTCCGCTGCGCGGAACAGCAATAGCGAGAGCTGATTTATGAGCAGCCTGGTTTAGCAAAGTTATGGGTTAGAGGGTGATCAATATTTATCACAATCCTAATCGTAATCCGCTATCGTCGCCGCTATCGTCGGACAAAGCCGCTCTACGAGCGGCATATGTCGCTCATAGAGCGACTACTACATTAGAGTTATACGATTTCACAAACAGATAACTTTTTGGAAAGAACAATTAATTGTTTTTTCTAGTCGCTTAAGCGACTGAGAGCATTCCAGCGATGAAACTTTTTGGCAAAAAATTTACACCCGAAAAGCCGCGCAGTACTGTGGTTGGTGAGTGGGGCGAGGAGGTTGCGCGCGCAGCTCTTAAGCGCGCTGGCTATAACATTTTGGGACATAATATCCGGCCGAATAAGCACGATGAGATCGACATTGTGGCGCGCACCGGCGAGACGCTGGTTTTTGTCGAGGTCAAGACGCGCGGCTCTGAGGATTTCGGGCGCCCGGCCACCGCGGTTAAAAGAGAGAAGCGACATGCGCTGAACCGTGCGGCGGCAGCCTATCTGCGCAAGGCAAATTACCCGGATTTCTATTACCGCTTTGATGTGATGGAGGTCGTGGGACAACCCGAAGACAAAGACCCCGTTGTGACGCATCTGGAGAATGCTTTCCCATTTGAGAGGCGCTTCAAATTTCCCGCAAGAGGTGGACATTGCACGTGACGCAAACAGTTTTTCGCCACGGCCTTCGGGAACTCCTCAAACCACTGCGCTGTGCCGCTCATCAGGCGTCGTCCCGCAAGCGGAACTATGCCCGACACGCAGAGCGGCTACTACACAAGCTGCCGCACTGTGAGTTGTTTGCCGCTTGCAAGCATTGCCGTTCGTGTAGTAGCCGCTCTATGAGCGGCATTGCATAATCTAGATTGAATCCAATAGGTGGTTTTGGTATTATAAATACATGGATAAAAGCGAGCTTCTTGTGTATCTAAAAAAAATCGATGATGGCTTGGTTGTGGATAATCTTCTGAATTTGGAAGCGGATTTGAAATTATGGACAAGGGTGAATAAATGACAGCTCGCGAGGAACTACAGTACTGCTATGAACTGGCTTTTTATCCTCCACGGCTACACCAGCTCTGGGGGCAGATAAAGAGGGGTGAAAGAAGTAGTGCAGAGGTAGCCCCTCTGTTGGACAAAGCATTGATGCTACATCAGGCTCTACCTGAATATGGGTATGCATCTCAACGAGCTTTGCAGCGACTTGCAATCTACCAGGCGAAATCACGCGCATTTAAGATGGTTACGTTTATTAAGAATATACGAAGATATATTGGTTGTGGCGAGCTGAATATTAATGAAGTCCCTGCAAATTTAGTGCGTGACATCGGGCTGCCTGCATTTGCACGTCCCTCCATTAAGATTGAATAATCGCGCTGCCACCCATTTTTCACCTCAACATTTTTTACCTTAGAAACAACGCGGCGCACCCTCTTCGCACATCCGGGAACTCCTCAAACCACTGCGTTGTGCCGCTCATCAGGCATCGTCCCGCAAGCGGAACTATGCCCGACACGCAGAGCGACTACTACACAAGCTGCCGCACTGTGAATTGTTTGCCGCTTGCAAAAATTGCCGTTCGTGTAGTAGCCGCACTGTGAGTTGTTTGCCGCTTGCAAGAGTTGCCGTTCGTGTAGTAGCCGCTCTATGAGCGGCATTGCATTTCACAACTCACCACCAAACGCACTCTTTACGGCAGATCCACTTTCATGCGATAGAAGCGACCTCCAGTTGCGGGTGCATTGTCATCGGAAATTGAATCTTCGCCGCCTGCTCCGACATGGCCCCCAGCACCGGGAACATCATGCCACTCCGCGCCTAAGTCGTCGGTGTACTGCAGCGTATATACGCGCCCGGTTGAAGCGGGCACGAAACGCATGACAACCGGTGGACCGGGATCAACAGCGATCACGCGGAACACGGAGTTGGTGTCGTTCGGATCAGTGTCGGCGACGTATTCCTGCCACAGGGTCGTTCGCTTGCCTGTCACAGGCCGGGTGTCCAGATCCTCCCAGCTCTCACCTGGACCACGCTCAAACCCGTGCGCAGTGTACCAGAGATCGGATGGCCGCTGGGGCGCGTCAAAATAACCGTGCAGCTTGAACTCCGCCAGTTCCCAGTACGACGAAACATACCCGCTGGTGATCACCAGCCGCGCGCGTCGCGCGGTCTGGCCTTCCAGATCGAAGGACTGCGAAAGCGCGTTGTTCGCCAAGGCGCCTGACGCGATCTTGACCCATGTCCCGCCTGCGGAGGGCAGAACCCACAGTTCGAAGGTTTTGCTGTTATACGACCGCGCCGCGTTGACCAGTGTCAGCCCAGTCAACTGCGCGCTTTCGCTCTCGGCAAAGCTGTACTCAAACGTCTGTGGACCGGGATTCGCGCCGCTGACCCAAGTGTTCGCGCCGCTGACCGTCTTGCCATCCGTCAGGTTCAGGGCCTTCCACCCGGCAGCGTCGTACTGCGAAGTGAAGCTCTCCAGAACTC
>JBAYXX010000036.1:0-35404 GCA_041673345.1 Kiritimatiellia bacterium | reverse complement strand
AAAAACATGCACCAAAACGCAACTATCTTACATAAAAACTTGGAAAGAGAAAACAAATAAACAAAATTAAAGCTTGACTCAGTATTTTAGTAAGTGCGTTACAGGTTCTCTTACATTATTCAAGGGTAACCTCGCTTCGCTCGGTGACTTTTTTGAAGGATGATTCGCGAAGTTACAGCCCTGTATATTCAAGGGTAACCTCGCTTCGCTCGGTGACTTTTTTGAAGGATGATTCGCGAAGTTACAGCCCTGTATATTTAAACTGAGCGTAGCTATCATCCTACAAGCTACGGGGAGTATAGGACAAAGCACAATTATCTGTCAACCCTATATTTTTACATAATTCTAACCGTTTTATAATGAGCAGTTACAGGTTCTCCGTTACAGGTTCTCCGTTACAAGTTCTCTTCCATTCGAGGCAACATCTCCGGCGGCAAGGTCAGCGGCTCCAGCGGTTTTTCCTCGGAGGGCAGCGAGCGGAAGGCGCATTGACCAACCGGCAATCCCTGTCCTCGGAAGAGCAGCTCAAAATCCGTCTGCTCACCCGCAGTGCGCTCCATGGCGGGTGCCTCTTCAAACCTGGGGTCAGCAGCAAGGTGTCTCTTGATCTGCGCGAAGTAATCCAAATGGTCGGTCGCCACCTGAACGCAACCACCTTGCTCCAATGTATGCCACAAAGCATCTAAAAAAAGAGGCGCGAAAAGTCGGCGTGAATTATGCCGGCGTTTGGGCCATGGATCAGGGAAGAAAACATAGACTGTCCGCACCCCGTGATGTGGCAACAGGTAGTAAAGTGTGTAAAACGCCTCCAGGCGCAGAACTCGGATATTATCAAGCCCCAGCCGTGAGGCCCGCCGGTCCAACCTACGCACGCGACCCAACATTCTTTCAATGGCCAGGTAATTGACATCCCGGTAGTTTGCCGCGCGCGAGATGAGAAAGCGCCCATTCCCGGCACCGATCTCAACCTCCAAAGCTCTCTTTTCCCGGAAGAGATCATTGATTGGTAGCGGAACCGTGGGATCTGTGACCTCGATCACTCTGGAGGGTATTGCCTCGCTCGCTCGCTTACTAATGTTAATTGCCATGCGTATGCTCTCTTTTTTGCAACCACTCAGTGGTTGCAAAGATGAGGTTAAAAAAACTTCACAACCCACAACCCACGGAGCAAAGCGACTCCCTAGCCCCTCCAGCTCCCTAACCCCTCCAGCTCTCTAACCCCTAACCAGCCAGTCATGCCACTCTGGATCGCGTTGCGGCTCATGCAGCCTTTGCCACCAACTCATGCTGGCAGCGGTTGAATTCTCATCAGGTTCACAGAAAGGATTCTCTGCATCAAAGACCTCGCCGAACATCTCATCGATCTTAGCCGGATCCTCGCCAGCGTCAATCCGCGCCATGGCCTCCATCACCTCGGGCTTGAACTGAACACCGCCCGCCTCTGCCATAGCCCGCAGCACGGAAACTGCCTCGCGGGGATCGCCATCGTCACCCTCCAAGGCCTGCATGCGTTCGCCCATCTGCGCCATCACACTCTCCATACGCTCTGCCGCCCCGTCATCCGCATTGGCCATGCTCTCGCTCTTGCCGCGGATAATGTGCGCAAAGGCGGAAACCTCACGTTTCAGCTCCCCATTGCAGCGGGGACAAGTCGGGGCGCCCGTGACATCCACCCGCAAAGCGCGAAAAGTGAAGATCATGTGGCAGTTCTGACAGTAAAATTCATATAGCGGCATGGGGCACGCTCCTGATAAATGAAAAGGCGGTGGTCGTTAAAGCGTTAACTGTAGTAGCCGCTCTATGAGCGGCACATGTCGCTCATAGAGCGACTACTACAACAAACGGCACATGTCGCTCATAGAGCGACTACTACAACAAACGCAATACTGATGCCTGTTACAGATGCTCAACCCGCCGCCGGCGTGGTCAAGGCGCGGCCGCGCCTGAATGCCTCCAGGTTCAGCTCCAGCATCTTGGCGGGAATACGATTTTTCATAGTCTCCTGCCAGAGTTCAGTGCTAAAAGGTGTCAGGTTGGAGATGGCCCCGGCAAGCACCATGTTCATGCAGCGCTGATTTCCAATCTCAGTGGCGATACTAATAGCATCCAGGAAGATAGCATCAGGAAACTCTGCCTCCAGGCGCTCCTGTAAATCTGTCACTGCGGGCTGCTGACCACTTGAGACTGTGATTGGGATGAGATCAATATTGTTAATCAGACATCGCCCGGCTGGAGCCAGCAGGTGGCGCCAGCGCAAGGCCTCCATCCGCTCAAAAGAGACCAGCAGGTCGCTGGCGCCATCGTGCACGATCGGCGAGTGGACCTCATCGCCGAAGCGCACCTGACTGATCACCGAGCCGCCCCGCTGCGCCATGCCATGGATCTCGCTCTTCTTGACATCCAGTCCGGCCAGGGCGGCGGTTTTGGCCAAGATATCGCTGGTCAGCAGAGTGCCCTGACCGCCCACGCCTACTAAAGTAATGTTCATTGTTTTCATAATAAAAGCTCCTTTGCTGGAATCAGCGGATTCGTGAGATTGCGTCAAAGCGGCAGACCTGCACGCAAAAGCCGCAGCCTGAACATTGAACAGGATCGATCGTGGCCTGAAAGCGTTTGCCAACCGCGGTTGTCTCGCCGCGCACAATGGCGGGGCACCCCAATTTAAAGCAGGCGCCGCAGGCCTTGCACTTGGTCGCGTCCACCGCGAAGGTGCCGGCCTGCATCAAGCCAGCCGAGATACGGCAGGGGCCTTTGATGATCACAACCGAGGGTTGATCCGAGTCGAGTTCCGCCTTCAGCACCTCTTCCATGCGTTCAATATCAAAGGCATCCACGCTCTCCACCCGCTGATACCCCATGGCGCGCGCCACCGCTCCGATATCCGTGATGGGCGCGACAGCGCCGGACAAAGTTTTTCCTGAGCCAGGGTTGACCTGATGACCGGTCATGCCTGTGATACGGTTATCCAGCACAATCGTGGTGACCGAGCCGCCGTTATACAGTACATTCTGGATACCAGTGTAGCCAGAGTGGAAGAAGGTGGAGTCGCCGATCACCGCGCAGAGACGGTTTTTGTGGCCGGCTTTTTCCATGCCGAAAGCATTGCCAATGCTGGCACCCATGCAGATCACGCTGTCAATGGCACTCAACGGCGCGAAGGCACCGAGGGTATAGCAACCAATGTCGCCGGTGACAGTCGCTTTCAGCTTTGACAGCACATAAAACAAGCCGCGGTGAGAGCAGCCAGAGCACAGCACCGGCGGCCTAGAGGGCAGTCCCGCATCTGCTCGATGGACAGCGGGGATTTCAACATCGCCTAGGATTTCCGCCCGCAGCGCCAGCAGACGCCCTGGGTTAAGCTCCATCATATCCAGTTCGATCTTGTGCTCGATCACCTCAATTCCCATGGCCCGCACCTGCTCCTCCATAACTGGATCAAGCTCCTCGATCACCAAGACGCGCTCCACCTCGGCTGCAAAGCGTCGGACAAGCTCAGTTGGAAAAGGGTTGGACATACCGAGCTTTAGGATCGAGAACTCGCCGAAAACATCTTTCACATACTCATACGCGATACTGGCGGTGATAATCCCCAGTGAGCAATCACCCTCCTCAATCCGGTTGACTGTTGTCTCGCTTGAGCTATAGGCGCGTAGCTCCTCTGTGCGTTGGCGCACCTTGACCCGCATCAAGCGGGCAAACATCGGGGCCGCAACATTGCGCGCAATATCTTTCACATAAGGTTTGAGCGCAACACCACCTGGCCCGAAATCAGTGCCAACATCAACCTTGGTGGAGGTGTGCGAGGTGCGGGTGGTCAAGCGCACCACGCAGGGAACTTGAAACCTCTCGGAGAGCTCATAGGCCTCCAGCATCATGTCAAAAGCCTCCTGCGAGTTGGAGGGCTCAAAGAGCGGAACGCGGGCGAATCTCGCCAGCACACGAGAGTCCTGCTCATTCTGCGAGCTGTGGATGCCAGGGTCATCGGCAATCACAATCACCAAACCCCCGAGCGCGCCCACAAAGGTGTAAGTCATCAGCGGATCCAGTGCTACGTTGAGCCCCACATGCTTCATGGCGCAGAGGGAGCGCGCGCCTGCCATGGAGCCGCCGATGGCGACCTCCATTGCCACCTTCTCGTTCACGGCCCACTCACAGTTGATTGTACCCGAAAAGCTAGCCAGCGTCTCAAAGATCTCTGTGCTGGGTGTTCCCGGATAAGCGGAGGCCACCTTGCACCCGGCACTATACGCCGCGTAGGCAACCGCCTCATTAGCAGACAAAAACATTTCATTACTCATATTAATTTTCTCCAAAAAATTTGTTTTTTGACCTGGTGACTCGGTGACCTGGTGGCATTGGTGACCTGGTGACATTGGTGACCTGGTGACATTGGTGACCTGGTGACATTGCTTGCTGACCTCCGGCTCCGATTCAGCGGAGCTTCAAGTTACCCATTCTGTCTTCTGTATTCTGTATTCTGTATTCTGAATCCTGAATTCTGCTACTCAAACACCTCATCCTTTGCCAGCAGCTGCGCCAGCGATGGCTGCTGGCGGTCTTTCTCCGACAGCAGCGGTTCAGCGCACGGCCACTCAACTCCAATCCGCAGGTCATTCCAGATCAATCCACAGTCATCTGCAGGATCATAAAACCCAGTGCATTTATACATAATCTCAGCACTCTCTGAAAGGACGCAAAAACCGTGCGCAAACCCTTTGGGGATAAACATCTGGCGCGCGTTTTCCCCTGAAAGCAATTCCCCAACCCAGCACCCAAAGGTCGGTGAGCTACGCCGCAGATCAACCGCCACATCAAAGATCTCGCCATGCAGGCAGGAGACCAGTTTCGCCTGTGGCCGCCGACGCTGAAAGTGCAGGCCGCGCAGCACATCGCGCCCGGAAAGCGAGCGGTTGTCCTGCACAAAAACGCACTCCACCCCGCCTGCCCGGTACTTATCGGCGTGATAGATTTCCATAAAAAAACCGCGCGCATCACGATAAACATCGGGATGACACAGGATGACCTCAGGGATGGCTGTTGATTCAAATTGCATTAGATTTATCCTGCTTTCCGGCATCAGTCGCGCTTATTGACATCACGATAGTGCGCAATCAAATTGTTGGTTGAGGTGTCGTGCTGCAGCAGCGGACGGCGTTTGGAGGTGAGTTCAGCCAGCACCCTGCAGGCCATAACCTTACCCAGCTCCACCCCCCACTGATCAAAGGAGCAGATATTCCAGATCACACCCTGTGTAAAGACCTTGTGCTCGTAAAGCGCAATCAAAGCTCCTAGAGTTTCAGGTGTGAGTTTATCGGCCAGCAATGTATTGGTCGGATGGTTGCCGAGGAATGTTTGATGCGGCACCAGAGCTTCAGGCACTCCTTCGGCACGGCACTGCTCCGCGCTCTTACCAAAGGCCAGCGCCTCGGTCTGCGCGAAGAAGTTCGCCATCAGTTTATCGTGGTGATCCCCCACGTCATTATGCGAGGTGCAGAACCCGATAAAGTCGCAGGGGATCATATGCGTCCCCTGATGGATCAACTGATAGAACGCATGCTGGCCATTAGTGCCTGGCTCCCCCCAGACAATCGGGCCGGTGGTGTAATCAACTTGCCGCCCCTGTTTGTCAACCGATTTGCCGTTGCTCTCCATATCCATCTGCTGCAGATAGGCGGTGAAACGCGCCATGTATTGATCATAGGGCAGGACTGCGTAGCTCTCCGCGCCATAGGCGTTGGTGTAAAGGAGACCCACCAGCCCCATCAGAACCGGCATGTTGCGGTTCAGCGGCGCGGTGGCAAAGTGGTGATCCATGCGGTGAAAGCCCTTCAACAACTTATTGAAGTTACGCGGGCCAATGGAGAGCATCAATGGCAGCCCAATCGCGGAGGTCAGCGAGTAGCGTCCACCCACCCAATCCCAAAAGACAAACATGTTTTCTGGATCAATGCCAAAATCGGTGACCGCTTGCATATTGGTGGAGACCGCCACAAAATGCCTGGCCACCGCTGCGGGAGAGTCTAGCTTTTCCACCAGCCACTTACGGGCAGTCAGGGCATTAGTCATAGTTTCCTGCGTGGTGAAGGTTTTAGAGGCGATAATAAAAAGGGTCTGATCGGCTTTGATCTCGCGTAGTGTTTCAGCCATGTGTGTTCCGTCCACATTAGAGACAAAGAACATTTTAATGGAGCGTCTGGCATAGGGTGACAAAGCCTGGCAGGCCATCGCAGGCCCTAGGTCCGAGCCGCCGATGCCAATGTTTACCACATACTTGATCTTTTTTCCGGTATAGCCCAGCCACTTTCCTTTACGCACGTCGTCGCAGAAAGAGTCCATGGATTTGAGTACCTTGCGAACATCGGGCATCACATCTTGCCCGTCCACCATCACCGGTTCATCCGATATGTTGCGTAACGCAGTGTGCAGCACTGCGCGCCCCTCGGTTCCATTGATCTTCTTGCCAGCAAACATGTCGGCGATCGCCTGGCCCAAATCACTAGCCTCAGCCAGCGTCACAAGCCTCTTCATCAAGGCCGGGGTGATTAAATTCTTGGAGTAGTCCAACGTCCATCCGGCAGCCTTGAGAGTGAACCGTCCCGCCCGCTTAGGGTCCCCGCTAAACAACTCCCCCAGCTTAAGGCTTTTATGAGCCCCTAGCTCCTTCAACACCTTGTTCCACGCTTGCTTGTTCATTAAATTCTCCTTAAGTTATTAATACGGTTGATTATAGCGTTTCACACCTTATGATTGAAGCAGAAAAATTATTCATCCCCGTTGGATTTCAACTCCGCACTTGCGACAACCCCCGCTCTCCATGTATCATACGGCAATGACAAATCAACTCACAAATCAAGAGCTGCGATTTTTTATTTTGATGTTCGCGCTTTTCTCCACTTTTTTCGGAGCCTGCGTTGGCAGCTTTCTTAATGTCTGCATCCACCGCATCCCGCGGGATGAATCGGTGGTCAAACCCCGCTCGCACTGTCCGCATTGCAATATTATGATCCCTTGGTATCTGAACATCCCTGTTTTAAGCTGGCTAGCGCTGCGTGGCAAATGCGCACAATGCAAGGGAAGGATCGCATTTCGCTACACTCTGGTGGAGCTGCTGACCGCCATGCTCTTTCTAGCGGTTTATATGGCTTGGGCCATGCCAACACAGATGCCCGTGCAACCGATCGCAAAGTTTGCTTTGGTACCCATCTACTGGCTAATTCTGAGCGGTTTTGTATTGGGCGCCTTTGTGGATTTTGAGCACTTTATCATCCCTGATTCCGTGACCATTGGCGGCATGATTGTCGGCCCGGTCCTGAGCGCGCTCTATCCTGTACTGCATGGACAGGAGATCTGGTGGCGCGGCTTGATGAGTTCCTCAATCGGCTTGCTGGCTGGTTTTGGCATCCTGTTTGCAATCGCGGAGATTGGCACATGGGCATTTAAAAAGGAGGCCATGGGTTTTGGTGATGTCAAACTCATGGGCGCCATCGGCGCGTTTCTAGGGTGGAAGGCAGTACTCTTCACTGTTTTCGCCTCAGCCACGCTGGGCAGCATTGTGGGCATCGCTCTGATGCTATCCGGCAAAGCCGAAAAGCAGAGCCAGATTCCCTTTGGCCCCTACATCTGCGCAGGCGCCACCATCTGGATGTTTTGGGGCCAGCAAATTTTTGAGAGCTATATGAAACTCGTGATGCGGGGTTAAACACACCCACAAAACTCCTGCTTTACTCTCATTCGCCTGCCCATTATAATCCGTAGCACTAACACATTTAAGGTAAAAAACGATTATGAAACATAACTGGATTGCCGTTCTCGATTTCGGATCACAATACACGCAGTTGATCGCGCGACGCACACGCGAACAACAGGTCTACTGCGAAATCCTCCCGTTTAACACAACCGCCGCCCAACTGCGCGAGCGCAACCCAGCTGGCATAATCCTCTCCGGCGGTCCCAACTCTGTTTTTGAGGAAAGCGCCCCCCACTGCGATCCTGCTATCTTTGAGTTGAGCATCCCAGTGCTTGGCATCTGCTACGGCATGCAGATCACAGCCAAGACTTTGAATGGTGTAGTCAAGCCAGATGTCCTTCGCGAATATGGTCACACCACCATCACAACCGAGGTGGAGTGTCAGCTCTTTGATGGTGTTCCTGAACAACTCTCAGTCTGGATGAGCCATGGCGATCAGGTGTCTGAGTTGCCCGCGGGATTTACAGTGGCCGCCCGCTCCGAGTCCTGTCCCTTGGCCGCCATGTGCGACCCAAAGCGCAGGTTTTATGCTCTGCAGTTCCATCCTGAAGTAGCTCACACCCAGCACGGCACCGATATTCTGCGCAACTATCTCTTTAAAATCTGCGGATGCGCGGGCGACTGGAAAATCTCCGCGTTTATCACCAACACTGTGGCCGCTATCCAGCAGCAGGTCGGCGATAACGAGGTCATTCTGGGACTCAGCGGCGGGGTTGACTCATCGGTGGTGGCCGCGCTGATCCACCAGGCTATTGGACGCCGGCTGCACTGCATCTTTGTCGACAACGGACTGCTGCGTTATGGCGAGGATGTGCAGGTAAAGGAGATGTTTGAATCCAAGCTGGGTATGGACCTGCATGTGATTGATGCCAAAGAGCAGTTCTACAACGCTCTCAAAGGGATAACCGATCCGGAGACCAAACGCAAAATTATCGGGCGCGAGTTTATTACGGTCTTCGCGGAACAGGCCCGCAGATTCAAAAACAGTAAATTTCTGGCGCAGGGAACTATCTACCCGGATGTAATTGAGAGCGTCAACCCCAGCGGAGGCCCCAGTGCCACTATTAAGAGCCACCACAATGTGGGCGGGCTGCCGACTGATATGCACTTTGAACTCGTTGAGCCAATCCGCGAACTTTTCAAGGATGAGGTGCGTAAAGTCGGCCGCGAAATGGGACTTGATCCGGCACTGCTTGACCGCCAGCCCTTCCCCGGGCCTGGTCTGGGAGTGCGTATTCTGGGTGAGATCAATGCCGAGCGCGTCCACCTGCTACAACAGGCGGATATCCGCGTGCAGGAGGAGATGCAAAGGCTACCGAACTATAAGGAGATCTGGCAGTCGTTCGCAGTGTTGCTGCCCATCAACACAGTGGGAGTAATGGGCGACCAGCGCACCTACGAGAGTGTCTGCGCTCTGCGCTGCGTGGACAGCATTGATGCCATGACCGCCGACTGGACCCGCCTGCCCTATCAGACCCTGGCACGCATCTCCAACCGCATCATCAACGAAGTGCGTGGCATCAACCGTGTGGTCTATGACATCAGCTCCAAACCACCTGCCACCATTGAGTGGGAGTGACTTTAGTTGCCATAAAATCAACTCCTGCCACAGGTCGAAGCTGGCATGTCGGAGCTCACGGCACCCTGTTCCACCTTGATTCCAGTTCGACAAAGTTCGCGCCATAGACCTTCCGTAACCGGTCTTCTGACAACGCCCAGTTCTCCCTGTGGTTGGCGTTGAAATACGCTTTATGATATAATTATTCCATGCTTTATTTAATCACGGCTTCTTTGGTCTGGGGCTTCTCTTTCGGTTTGATAGGAAACACCCTTACAGGGCTGCCGATCGCATGGGTGGCGGCAGCCCGGCTGTTACTGGCCGCGCTGTTGTTCCTGCCTTTTGTCAAGCTACTGCGATTCAAAACTGCGGCCCGCCTCTTTCTTATCGGAGCTATTCAGTTTGGAGTGATGTATCTGGCCTACATGCGCAGCTTTCAAACCTTGAAATCGCACGAGGTGGCTCTTTTCACAATCTTCACCCCAATCTATGTTGCAATCATCAACGATATTCAGCATGCAAAATTCACACCGCGCAACCTGCTGCCAGCCTCGCTGGCCGCTGCTGGCTCCGCTGTTATCCTCTGGAACCAAGGGAGCCGGATTGAATCGCTGGCAGGCTTTGGCTTTGTGCAGCTCTCCGGCATCTGTTTTGCCCTCGGACAACTACTTTATTGCCGGACATTTGTAAAACACAGAGCTGAGTTGCACTCCAAAACTGACAAAAATGTTTTCGCATGGCTCTATCTGGGCGGGTTCGCAGTCCTACTGCCCTTGGCCGTCAGCGACATGCTCCACAAGATGCCTTGGCCCGACCTGAAACAAACTCTAACCATTATCTATCTCGGAGTGATCGCCTCAGGCATCGCCTTTTTTCTCTGGAATCGAGGTGCTAGAAAAGTCTCGGCCGCCAGATTAGCTGTAATGAACAACCTCAAAATTCCAGCCGCGGTTCTGATCTCGTTGCTGGTCTTCAGAGAGCGTTCCAACCCCTTTGTGCTCCTGTCCGGCGCCACATTGATTGGGCTGGCCATTTACATGACAACCACAGCTGGCGCGCGAAAAACTTAAACCTAAGAGTAAATTTTAAAAAATTCATCTTTCAAAATTTTCGTGATCAGCGTATAATATTTAATATTAAAAAAGAACAGTGGCTTTGTCACTTTTTAAAACTAACCCCTAACCTAACAAAACGGAGAGTACAACATGAAAAGATTGATAGTTTGCGCGCTGGCAGGCGTTATGATTATTGGCACAACCGCTTGCACCGGACCATTCAAACTGACGAAACAACTGCACACCTGGAACAGGAACGTGGGAAGTGGCTGGGCCGAAGAACTTGTCTTCCTCGGTTGCATAATATTTCCGGCTTACGCGATATGCACGCTCGGTGATGCGATTATTTTCAACAGCATTGAGTTCTGGGGTGGTGAAAGCCCAATTGCTTCCAACCTCTCGCAGGGCGATGAGAGTGTCAAACTGACCTATAATGCTGATGGAACCATCCTGCTGCAAAGCGAGGCCGGAAGTTGCGTGCTGCAGAAAACCGACGGTGCCATCAAAGCTCTTGACACTGATGGAAAGGTGCTTTACACCGCAAAAACCGGTGCTGACAACAAAGTTCGCGTTTACAACGCCGATGGCGCGGTTGTGCGCACTTTTGACAAGGCTTCGTAATTAGCAACTGCCAAGGATTCAGGGGTCAGAATTCTGAACTCAGAATTCTGACTACCTGTCTTGGTATCGCCTGCTACCACCCGCGACAGAGCACGCGTGTCCATAGCAATATCGAGAGAATCATCAAAATCGAGAGAATCGATCCGCTCGACTTATCCGGTTTTACTTTTAAAGCAAAACAACGGCCAGTGCGCCGGCGAGCACACAGTAGATGCCGAACATCCAGAAGCGTTCGTCATTGAGAACCCGCACCACCGCCTTGAGCGCGAAATAACCCACGGCGGCTGAAACAACGACACCGATTGCCAGTGCCAGCAATCCGACACTGCTCTCTCCTGCAACCGCTGAAGCCTGCCTCATATAACCCCAATAATCCTTGGATGCCGCGCCAATCAGCAGCGGGATAACCATCAGAAACGAGAACTCAGCGGCCTTAACCGGGGATATCCCCAACGCGCGGGCCGCAGAGATCGTCATCCCAGAGCGGCTGATCCCTGGGAATAGTGCCAGCGCCTGCGCCAGACCAGCCATCACAGCGCGTGAAATGGTCAGCTCCCCCTCGCGACAGCGCACCCAGCGCAGAGAGATCAAAACCACGCCGGTAAAAATCATCAGGCTCGCAGTGCCTCGGGGGTATTTATAAAACCCCTCCAGAAAATCTTGGCAGAAAAAATAAAAGACAACGGCGGGAACCATTGAGACTAAAACAGCAGATGAGATAAGAACGCTTTGCCGCTCCCATTTGAAAAGACCTTTTATCACAGCCGTGATAACCGAGCGGTAGAAAAAGAGGATTGAAAACAGCGTACCAATATGCAGCCAGATCTCCAGTGTAATTCCCGGCTCTTTAACACCTAACAGATGCTGTGCAATCACTAAGTGACCCGAACTGCTGACCGGCAAAAACTCAGTTAACCCTTGCACAACTGCTAAAATTATCACATTGAGGAGATCATGCACAATCGATTGCCAAAAAAAGGCCACCTCTAAGGGTGACCATTTTAGAAAAAAAAATGGCGGGGACGACGGGATTCGAACCCGCGACCACCGGATCGACAGTCCGGTGCGCTAACCAATTGCGCCACGTCCCCGCAAAAGTTCACCCAATATAGCAAACCACTTCGGGCTCCGCAAGGGCAAAAAGAAAAAATAATCATTTTTTTATAACCCCAACTTGTAACTCTTCATCGCTTTACTTTTATAGCTGTGATGTGCGAAAATATAATGTGTTTTATTAAAATAAATTCGACTTTAAAAGGGTCATAGATTGCTACAACTAGGGTTATGTTGCCTCTTTCATGAGGAACCGATTAAATTTCGCGTTACAACCGCGAAACATTTGGGCACGTTGCCGCGCGCCGAACGCCCCAAAAAACTTTCAAAGCTCTGTCTGCACAATGCTCAGGCATTGCTGAAGGCAATTAATTTTTGCAGCCGACATAGCATTGGCGCGTTCAGAGTCAACAGCCGGATCCTGCCGCTCAAAACGCACCCGGATTTTGGCTATGCTTTGAGCAGCCTCCCAGCAAGTGCGGAAATCAAAGAACGTTTCTTGGAATGTGGGCAGACCGCGGCTGACCTTAAAATACGGCTTAGCTTCCACCCAGATCAATTCACACTGCTGAGCTCGCCGGATCCTGAGATCACCCGCAAATCAATTGCGGAGCTGGCATATCAGGCAGAGGTCGCAAATTGGATTGGGGCAGATGTGATCAATATTCACGGCGGTGGAGCTTATGGAGATAAAACCGCTGCCCTTAAGCGGGTCGCCCGGGCCATCGAACAGCTCGAAGGCGCGATACAGAGCCGGCTGACGCTGGAGAACGATGATCGGGTTTATACCCCCGCCGACCTGCTCCCGCTCTGTCGCAGCCATCAAATCCCTTTTGTTTATGATGTGCATCACCACCGCTGTCTACCAGACGGCCTGACCGTTGAAGAGGTCACAGAGCTGGCTTTGCAGACCTGGAATCGGCGTCCTCTTTTCCATATCTCCACCCCTAAAAATGGCTGGGGGCAACCAAACACCAACCGCCACCACGACTACATCGACATATCTGATTTTCCAGAGTGCTGGCGTCAGCTTGATATCACCATTGATGTCGAGGCCAAAGCCAAAGAGCTGGCAATCGCGCAACTGCGGGAGCAGCTCACCAGCGCTTTAGACTAAAGCAGCTTTCCGCCGCAACCGGCTGAGTTTATGTCATATGCGGAAGCTTTTCGTTTTCATTGAAGGTTGTATGGTTAGGAGCCCGCTGCTTTAGTAACAAACGCTACGCGTTTGGGGAAACGAAGTTTGTAGTACAGGCTTTCTGTGTCAGGCGTAGCTGCGAAGCGCGAAGACGGAAGCCCGCTTAAAAGCGGTTTATTGAGAAGTTGTAATGAAGGTTATAAAAAAGTAGCGCACCCTCTGTACTACTATCATTCATATTCGTGTTTTTTGTGCATGTTTTTTATCTCTCACAGAGGCACAGAGAACGCAGAGAGAGAGCAGCAGCCTATTACTCTGAACTCTTCGCAGCCCTGAGAGAATATTTTGAGGTGAAAAATCTTTGAGGTGAAAAACGGGAACCCCGAGCACCCGCTTTACGCCTTTGAGCCTTTGCTAGGGAAACTCTGAAAAGACTCTGAGACCTCTGCATGGCACGCCGTAGCCTTGGCGTAGGAGGGTGCCTCTGTGAGAGATAAAAAATTGGTTGCGGCTATGCTGCGCCAGGACCCTCAGTGTCTTAGTGGCAAAAAATTTGTTGCGGCGGTAAGTCAGCAGGTGAATTGTATTTCCATTTTCAACAACTTTTAGTAACATGCTCTCAATTACTGATTTGAGCAAGTCCAAATTAATTACATTTCGGCGCGGCACGAAACAAACGACTTAGACAAAAGGAAATTGCACACATGGCAACCGATCTTAAACTCGCTTATAAAACCATCATGGATGACCATTTCACCCCGCAGCTGGAGATTTCTTTTATTGACGGCGATCAGCGCCAGACACTGGCCTATGAAAAGGTGGCGTGGGTGATCGGCCATCAAGAAAAGGGGCTGCGCTACGGCGAAAACCCGGGACAAGAAGCGGCCATGTATAAGCTGGTCAACGGTAATCTGGTGCTGGGCGAGGTCAAAGCCCTGGATGCGAAAAACTTTCTGGCTTCGGATCCCCTGCTGGTTCAAAGTGGAAAACACCCTGGAAAAACCAATATCACTGATGCCGACAACGCGTTAAATATTCTGCGCTACCTCTCTGAAACCCCCTGCGCAGTGATTGTTAAGCACAACAACCCCTGTGGAGTTGCCAAAGGCCGCACGCTGGCGGATGCTTACTATCTTGCCAACAAGGCCGACCGCCTGGCGGCTTTCGGTGGTTGTATCGCTTTCAACCGCGAAGTTGATCGGGAGACCGCTAAACTGGTGATCGAAAATTATGCCGAGGTTGTGGTTGCCCCCGGCTTCGTGGAGGGTGCTCTGGATCTCTTCGCAACCAAAAAAAACCTGCGCGTGATGCAAATTAACAACATGGCGCGTCTCTCTGATTTTGTGGCCCAGCGGGTGGTTGATTTCAAATCACTGATCGACGGTGGTATTGTTGCGCAGTGGTCCTTTGTCCCCCAAGCCCGCACAGTCCAGCAACTGCTGCCAGCATCAACCACCCGCAAGGACGGCACAGTACATGTTATCAAGCGTCTGCCGAGCGCGGCTGAGTATGAGGATCTGCTCTTTGGATGGCTGGTAGAGGCGGGAGTGACCAGCAACTCGGTACTGTATGTCAAAGACGGTGTCACCGTAGGCATCGGCACGGGCGAACAGGACCGCGTGGGCGTGGCCGAGATCGCGCGTGACAAAGCCTACCGAAAACTCGCTGACTGGCTTGCATGGGAAAAATACCAGACCCCTTACAATGCGCTAAAGCTCAAGTTTGGCGGTGGCGCGGCTTCAATCATCCGGGAGATCGACGAAGAGGTGAGCGCGCGCAAAGGTGACCTGAAAGGCTCCTGCATGGTTTCCGATGCTTTCTTCCCCTTCCGCGACGGAGTTGAGGTCGGGATTAACGAAGGAGTACAATCGATTGTTCAACCAGGCGGCTCCCAGCGCGACTGGGATGTGATTGACTGCTGCAATGAGGCTGGGGTGGCCATGGTCTTTACAGGACAACGCAGCTTTAAACACTAAAACTACTTTCCTGGCAGCCAAATTGAGCTTGTGTTTTCGGGCTTGACTCTTTTCAAGTCTCAGCTCATACTGTATGCCAATCATGGGTACCGAAATATCTCCGGTTTACTTTATTAGATATCAGAAAAACACAGAGAAGGAGAAGACATGGAAAAAAAGAGCGAAAAGAAGAGCGTATACGTCATCGAGATGGCGCTTGGGTTGGCCCTGATGGGCCAGAAGAAGCTGGCGGCGGCTGTTGATTCACTTGTGGAAAAAAGAGCAATGAGCAGGCAGCAGGCACAGGAATTTCTGCATACCGCGCAATCTGAAGGTGCCGAATGCAAAAAGGTAATCGAAGATCAATTTTTAAATTCGGCAAAAAAAGTTCTTGGCGAGTTAGGTTTTGTTACCACAGACGATGTCGCCAAGATGCACAAAGAAATCATCGGATTGAAGGCGATGGTCAAGCCGCCCCGCTCCAAAAAGGCCTGACTGCATAATAAACTTCGCCGCCAGCATGACGGCAGATGCCTGTTCAGCGACTCTAAAATGAATCGATCTGTTATCTGTGCGCCTGTGAGCGCGCATCACCATAGTACTTGATGGGAACACCTATGCGCCTGACTCGGCTGGGGATGATCCGTCCATATCGAAACGCGAAGCGCCTGCGTCGGATCTTCGTTGTTTTCGCTCGGTGCGCATGGAAATGCCTACGGGCCAGACATCGATTTCGCCGTTCAACTAAAGCGAACGGTGTGCCTGGCGACCTAAGTGCCTGCATTGGAGAGAATCTACGCCAAGCCTTCGAGTCGCTGGGGCCGACCTTCGTCAAGTTTGGTCAGATACTAAGTACCCGGCGCGACATACTTCCAGACGGAATCGCCAACGAACTTGCGCATCTGCAGGACAGCGTTGCCGCTATTCCCGCACACGATGCCATCAACGTCATTGAGGCTGAATACGCGCGCCCATTGAAGGATGTGTTTTCAGAGTTTTCTTCAGTGCCTCTCGGGGCCGCTTCCCTCTCTCAGGCGCACGAGGCCCGCGTGGCGGCGACAGGTGATTTCGTTGTTGTCAAGGTGCAACGCCCGGGAATCCAGACCATCGTCGAAACAGACATCGCCATTCTATCCCCCTTTCTCCCCATGCTTGAACGACATGTGGAGGAGTTCCGGCGTTTGAACCTGCGCAGTATGGTCGCGGAGTTCTATAAGACAATCCTGATGGAAATGGACTTCAATCGCGAAATGCACAATGGTTTGAAGTTTAAAACCATCTTCGCCGAAGACCCGACCGTCCGGATCCCAACCATGTATAAGGCCCTGTGCACAAACAAATTGCTTGTAATGGAAAAGCTCGAGGGGGTCAAGATTGATCAGCTCGAAGAACTGGTCCGACGGGGATATGATCGCGACACGCTGTCGAAACGGCTGGTTGCCTTGATGGCTAAACAAATCTTTAGCCACGGCATATTCAACGCAGACGTTCATGCAGGCAACATAATCGTTTTACCAGAGAATGTCTTGGGGTTGTTCGATTTTGGAATGGTGCGAACAATCGATCCGGATACCCAGCGTTTGATGACAGACTTGTTCGTTGCGGTGCTGACAAAGGATTCCGATCGAATCAGCAGGTTGCTGGCAGCCTATGCTGAGCCCAACCACCGCGTTGATATCAAACAGTTGTCCAGGGAGTTACATGAACTAATCGTGTTCTACTATGACCTCCCCCTCGAGGACTTGCGCATCGACACCCTGCTGGAAGCAGGCATAAATCTCCTCGCAACGCACAAACTGATCGTTCCGCAGCAGGTGCTCATGCTTGGAAGGACAATTGTCATGACGGAAAGCATCGTAATGCTACTCTCCCCAAATATAAACTTTGTAAAAGAGCTCGCGCCTTATGTCCGTACTGCAATCCGCTCGCGCTTTACGCTCTCCAACCTGAGCGGCGGAGTCAGTCAGTTCGCGCTGGACAGTGTCGATACGATCAAAGCCCTGCCCATGGCAATCGGCACAATTATGACCAACCTGAGCGAGGGTAAGCAGTCGGTTGCATGTCGGCACGAAGGCCTGGAAAAGCACGTTCGACAGTTCAACCGCATGACAGTGCAGCTGGCACTCAGCATCATGGGCGGCGCTCTCTTTCTGGGTTCGGCCCTGATTGTTACTTTTAAGCCAACTGGAGAAGGTTCGCTACAAGGCACATTAGGCACAGCCGGGCTGGCAACCGCTCTTGTGATTTTTATGGGACTGTTGCTTTCGATGTTGCGGAACAAATAATTTAGCGCAAAGAACATTTTTTAAGATTGAACAACACGCCGTGAATATTGTAACCTGATTTTAAATATTTTTATCAGGTAGAGTCGCGCGGCCGTGCGCGCCTACAGAAAAAGAGCTGGGTGCGCACGATGAATAAAAGTAAAGGATGCAGATAATGAAAATAACGTCACATTGCAGTGAAGTGTTAGCCAGAGTTGGAAACAAAGTGAAAACTAAGAGCACGTTTTCCTTTTTATTGTTATTGTGCTCCATGGCTCTGATGAGTTCACGGGCATCCAACGCCGCTGATCTGGTGATTGCTGATAAAGGAACCAGCTCTTACCAAATCGTGATACCCGATAAAGCCGTGGACGAGGTGGTAGATCGGTGGTTGTTGGTGACTGCCAAACTGATGCAGACCGCATTTAGCAAAAGCGGTTTTAAGACTCCCGTTGTTCGCGAGTTTGCTAAGTCAGTCGACAACCCCTGTATCTATTTAGGTGCAACGGAGTTCGCCAAAAAGAACGAAATAGAGGTCAACACCGATGACTGGAGCTATGTTTGGAAGGCAATAGGGCGTGATTTGGTGATCGTTGGCAGTGATCGTAAAGACCCTGATCGAGGTAAGATACAACTAGCGCTGCTTGGATCAGTGAAGGGTGCCCTCGACTTCATACGTGAATATGCCGGGACGCGATTTCTTTTCAACAATAACGTGGATATGAGACTCGCTGAAGCTTTTGGCAAAGACGGAGATATGCCGCTTGATACGCGAAGCATCGCCTTTGAGCCGGTTCAGCATATCACTATCGCTTCAGATCTTGATCTGCGAAAGACGCCACCTTTAAAGGCTAGAGGCAACGGTTACGATGATTGTATAGAAAATTTTTACATGATCGCAAACAACTATTTTCCGGCGATGTCCTCCACCTCTACATGGATTCCTATGGTCAATTGGAACAAGGTTGTTCCTGTGGCTAAATACGAAAAAACCCACCCAGAATATTTCGCACTGTTTGAAAACGGCAAACGCGCCTGCGAACGGACGAAAGGGTATGAGCCGGTTAATCCCAGAGGGCAGACAGCCCTGGATGTCACCAATCCTGATGTTTTAGACCTGATGTTTTCAGCTGCGGAAGAGCATATCAAGACAGGCGCCACAACACTGCTTATTTGGCCACCGGATCAATATCTATTAGACCGCTGCAATTGCGATAGGTGCAATGCCTTATTTGGAATGTCGGCTAAAACCTGGGATGAAGTGTTGGCTAGAGGCGAAACAGGTAGACTATGGCAGGTCTATTTTTCGATTGCGGAACGCATTGGGAAAAAATACCCTAAAGTCAAAATTGTCCTCTGGGATTATCAAGACACCCCACTCAACTCTAAGGCTGTTCAGCAGTTCCCTAGCAATGTAATTCCTTTGCTTCACATGGGTACGCTACGCGACTTCGATCGACTGGATGGCATCAGCATCCCGTCCGGAATTGCCGCTGTAGAAGAAACGTTCACCACATTTGGGTTGGATGGTCCTTATGCGCCAGAACATACGCCCGAGTATGCGGCGCAGATGGCGCAAGCAATGGTAGAGCACCACGTGAAATGGTCTAATCGTGACGGGTATATGAAAGTATGGGGCTTACAGGCTCCAGTTTACTATGTGTATGGCCGCATGCTTGATAATCCGACAGCGGATTACAAGGATCTTGAAAAAGAGTTTTACGCGCCAGCGTTTGGTGATGTGACACCACAGATGACAGAGTTTTATAATCTTTTGCACAAACAAATTGATCTCTACTCTGATTTCTTTGGCCTTTATCAGCCAGCGTGGACGCCTGGCGCGAATGCGCGGTATGGCCGTACCCGTGATAATAAGTGGCACCATCAAAGCATCTATACTGTGGAGTTTGCGGCCAAAGCCAATGCACTGCTAACCACAGCCGAGCAAAAGGCAAAAGACCCAAATGTGAAAGCGCGGCTGCACTTGATTCGCATTGAGCTTGATTACCTCTGTGACCTTGGTAAGATTTTCTTTCTGCAGGATGCTTGGACAATCCACCCCTCACCGGAATCTTTAAAGGTGCTTTTAGATGCAGTAGACGCCTGGCATAACCAAATAAGAACTCTAGCAGGCGGTAATGATAACAATTGCATGCAGCCATTGAAAGACTGGCCCGAGATGCGGCCATTCCATGGTGACAAATACAGCGATGTAGCGCTGCAACGCCGCTTTTATCAAAATAGCGGTTGGCAGAAGACAGCTATTGGCTGGGACACGGCAGCAATGCGTGCGCTTCCACCGAATGCGGTAAAACCGCTTAACAGGTAGGCTTGAGCACTTTTAATTAAACTGAAGTCACGCGGAGATGTTTGGCATGCTAAAGAAAATGAAAAAGATGTTAGGCTGGATTGGGGGGCGCACAGAAATTGGCCATAGAGTGGGCATTAAAAGAAGATTACTCTTTTTATGCTTGCTGTGCTCGATGGCTCTAGGGTTTAAAAACGCCTCCAATGCCGCCGATCTTGTGCTCGCGGACAAAGAAACGAGTTCTTACCAAATCGTGATACCCGATAAATCCGCCGATACTTTGGCTGACCAATGGCTTTTAGTGGCCGGAAAGCTGATCAAGGAAACTTTCCAACGCAACGGGTTTGAGGTTGCGCTGTTCTGTGAATCAGAGCTAGTACCAGGCAAACCCGCCATTTATTTAGGCGCTACTCAGTTTGCACACAACAATGGCATTCGCACAGACTTTGACGATTGGACTTACGTCATGAAGGTGGTGGACAAGGACATTGTGATAGCCGGTAGTGATAGAGGAGCAGGCGCAGCAAAAAATGACATCCCAGACTCGACAATGGCGTTGCTTGGCACAGTAAAAGGAGTGTGCGATTTCCTGCGTGAGTATGCAGGCGTGCGTTTTCTGTTTATGGATAGAGGAGCACAGCATAAGCACGCCGTAAAAGACGGACGCATGCTTATTATTAAACCCGATGGCAGCCTCAACTTAGATACCAGGAGCATCGCTTTTACGCCGGTAACGAACATTGCAGTCCAGGAAAACCTTGATCGCCAGAAAAAACCGTTTATGGTGTCGCATGGAATTACTGCTGGGTATTACGAAACGTTATATTTCATTGCCAACAACTTTTTCCCCTCTTTGCCTTCCCGTAGTACAGCCAATGTATATTGGCCCAGAGTCATCTCATTTGAAAAATACGGCAAGAGCCACCCGGAATATTTTGCCTTGCTGCCCAATGGCAAACGCGCCAGCGATCCCTATTCAGGTGTCACCCCAGGAAACCTCTGGGGCACACCTGTATATCACTTAGACAGCACCAACCTGGATGTGCAGGATTTGATGGTAAAAGCTATTGAGGAAAAGATTGAAGCAGGTGCTTCCTCAATTAAAATCGGTGTCCTCGATTCTTTTGGAATGACTCGCTGCAACTGCGAGCGCTGCAACCAGCATTTTGGCATGTCAGCCAAAAACATGGAAGAATTACTCGCGCGGAGCCGAACTGGCAGGCTCTGGCACGTATATTTTTCGATTGCCGAGCGTATCGGCAAAAAACACCCCAAAGTATTAATCACCGTCTTAAATTACCAGGATACCCCGCTCGATAGCGAATACATTCATAAACTGGGGAAAGTTCCTGACAACCTTAGAGTTAAGGTTCAATACGGCAGTGCCCAAGATCTCAAGAAGCTGGAAGGCATTGAGTTTCCAGCGGGATTAGATGGTTTTTCGGATACATTCAATCCCTTTAGTTATATGGGACCACACGCTCCAGTACGAACTCCGCAATATGCCGCCGAAATGTCAAAGGCACTGGCACACAGTCCCATTATTTCGAGCTCATCGGATGGGGGCGCCGCTGCAGTACCCGGCCTTCAGGCTCCTTCTTATTACATTTATGGACGCATAATGGATGATCCATCGGCTGATTGGCAAGAAATTTATAACGAATTTATCATAGCGGCCTTTGCTGAAGTGGCCCCCACAATGAGTACGTTTTTTGATCTTCAAGATAAACAACTGGCTCTTTTTTCTGATCATCTCGCTTTCTCAATGCCGCTTCGGAATTTAGCTCGTCAGCGTGTCAGCGGACATTCCAATAAATGGTATTTTCTCACTGTGTATACCCCTGAATATATCTTGAAAGCAGATAACGAACTTACCAAAGCAGAGCGAGATGCCAAATCTCCGGATGTCAAAGCGCGACTCCATCTGATACGGATTGAGTTTGACTATCTGCGCGGGTTGGCGAAGATACTCATGCTTCAAGACGCTTGGCAGATCCATCCTACACAGGCCACGCTGGGAGTGCTTATCGATGCCCTCGATTCCTGGCGGGGGTACCTTAAAACACTTGCAGATGAAACAGCATTAAAAAACCTGGATGCAATGACAGGTCCAATTCCTTTCAAGCCTTTGGATGATTGGCCAGAAATGCGCCCCTTCGCTACTGAATATTATCAAAAAGAACGCGATGGGGATTATTACCGAGCAGCACTTCTCAAAAGGTTCTATCAACAAACCTGGTACACCACCAGCCTGGCTTGGGACACGGCCGCAATTCGTGACGGGATATTAACCAATTCACCAGAGATAAAAGTGCTCACAGCCATGGAAGCCCCCGCCATCGAATCCAAAACCTGGGAAAGTGCCCCCAAGGCAATGCTTTTGCGCAGCAGCGATGGCATGCCGGTGGTCGACACACCGACTGTTCTTCAGGTTCAGCACGATACCAAAAACCTTTATGTCCGCATACACATCAAAAACCCCAGTGTTTATTTACCACATACCTCTGCTCCCAAAACAGAGGAAGATGTATTAAAGCGGCATCGTGTAGAGTTGAGCATTCAACCGGAAGATAATGGCCCAATCTATCATTTGGCAGTGAATCCTATAGATAATGCCCGCTATGATGCCATCATCAAACCACGCGCAAAAACGGATGCTTCCTGGAAAGGTGATTGGACATCCCTTTATCAAGGAGGCGAAACAAAGGGATGGCTTCAAAACCAACACAGTTTAGAGTGGACAGTCTGGTTCGAAATACCATTCGCCACGTTGGATGCCGAGCCCCCTAAGAGCGGCGATGTCTGGAGATTTAACGCCAGCCGAGAAGGTCCTTCCATGATTTGGAGTAAAGGCGGTTCAGTTTCTAATCCACAGACGTTAGGGAAACTGAAGTTCTAAAGCTTGTGAATCATAACCTTACAGAAATTCTTAAAGTGTGGTGGAGGTAGGGAGAGTCGAACTCCCGGCCTCTTGAATGCCATTCAAGCGCTCTACCAACTGAGCTATACCCCCAATGACCTCTAAGAAAAGAAAGACATTTAACCACAACATGACCGAAGATGTCAACCATGGGATTGATTTTTTTAGTTACTACCGTATCCCGCAGAGTTTATGCGTCTGCAATGAAAGCAGCCACTCGCTCCCGCCCTCGCTCTGATTGAGGCGTCCTAGCAACTTGATGGTCTGCTCCAGATTCACCACCCCCTCACGCTCACAAGGCGAAAGGTAATATTTGCGGGCTTTGATCATGGTGCCTATCCAAAGGCAGAAATCCTGCACATCCCCGTCAACCACCACCCGCAGCTCATCGGCCTCGCGCATTGCGCCCTCTTTCGTATAAAGGTCGGCATAAACGGCCTTGGGTGAGACAGCAATGTAATCAAAAAGCTTGAGCACCCCATTTTCCACGACACTGACACCATTGGTCTCGACTGCAATCCAATAACCATGCTTCTTAAAGCATTTAATCAAATCCGCCAACCCTGAGATAATCAGCGGTTCGCCGCCAGTAACAATCAATGAATTGACCCCAAACTGCTGGACTGCTTCAAAAATGGAGACAGCATCCATCATCGTGTAGTTGTTGTATTGCGTATCACACCAAGGGCAGGCCAGATTACATCCGCCCATGCGCAGGAAAACCGCTTCGCGCCCTGTGTTAAAACCCTCGCCCTGAAGCGAGTGGAAGATCTCCACCACCGGATATTTCATATTAGTTGCATTTCATCGTACGCGGCAAACCGGACGCTCATTTATCTTCGCTATAGGTAGCGCACGAAGCCGGAGTTTCATAGAGCTTGATCGACCGCACATTGACATGCGCCGCGAGCTGCTGATAAAAGTAACGAGCCAGATTTTCGGCGGTTGATCTGAAAGGCAGGCCAACGCTTTTCATGTTGTGCTTGGTAATCACCGAGGCAATCTCGCTCTCGCTATCACTGCGCTCATCATAGATAAACGCGTGATCAAAGCGGTCGAGGATCACACTCTGCATCACCCGCTTGAGATCTGTGAAATCAATGATCATATCTGTGCTCTCGGACGACTTTGCCACCTCGACAATCAGCCGATATGTATGGCCATGCAAATTTTTGCACTGGCCAATGTGATTGGTCAAAACATGGGCTGCGTCAAACACGCACTCTTTACTGACAGTCAGCATAAATTAAAGATCCTCTGGTTGTTGGTTGTATGGCAAAAAGGGCGCGGGGCTCGAGGGAATCAAGGGAATCGACTGAATCAAGGGAATCGATTTGCGGACACTCCGTTTTGAAACTTCATCCTTCAGCCTTTCCACGCATGTATTCATCATAACCGCGTTGGCGCAGCACGCAGCTGGGGCAATAGCCGCACCCGCTCCCAATCACGCCATTGTAGCAAGTGAGGGTGTTCTTTGCCACATACTCCAGCACGCCCAAGTTATCCGCCAACTGCCAGGTCTGCGCTTTGGTCAGACGCATGAGCGGCGTGATCACCCTGAAAGGGTAATCCATGGCCAGATTTAAAGTCACATTGCAGGATTTCACAAAAGCTTCGCGACAGTCAGGGTAGCCGCTGAAATCGGTTTCACTCACACCAAGGATGATGTCCCGGATTCCAAGGCTCTTGGCGTAAATGGCAGCCACCAGCAGAAACAGCATGTTGCGCCCATCCACCACCGTGTTGGGACATCCGACATCCGCATCCTGAGAGATCTCCATCGCGCTGTCCAGCAGCGCATTTGTGGTGACCTGACCATACCACGCTAAATCGACCAACTTGTGCGCACTGATCCGCTGATCCGCTGCGATTTTCTGCGCGACCTTCACCTCATCCCCGTGCTTCTGACCATACAGGAAGATAATGCAGTACACATTATGGCCGCCATACTCACGGATGGCCTTGAACAGGCAGGTGGTGCTGTCCTGGCCACCAGAAAAAATCACCAGCGCTTTTTCCGCCGCACTCATCGGTTGTCAACTCTTTCAGGGTTTAGGTTGCGTGAATTGAAACGTTCCTGCGCCAACTGCGCATACTGGGTACCAGCTTGACCATAGTTGCACCACGGATCAATCGAGATTCCGCCGCGTGGCAGAAAGCGTCCATATACCTCAATATATTTCGGCTGCAGCAGTTTGATCAAATCCTTCATGATGATATTCACGCAGTCCTCATGGAAATCACCGTGATTGCGGAAACCAAATAGATAAAGCTTGAGGGATTTGCTCTCAACCATCTTTGCCGCAGGCACATACTGAATCAAAATATTCGCAAAGTCGGGCTGCCCAGTCTTGGGGCAGAGGGAGGTGAACTCCGGGCAATGAAATGTCACCCAGTAATCGTTGTCTGGATACCTATTCTCAAAACACTCCAGCACTCCCGGATCATATTGCATGGCATACTCCCGGTGACTCTCCCCCAGCAGAGTCAAACCATCAAGCTCTGAATCATCCCGTGGCATGTAAACTCCTTTGTCGTTTAGGTTTAGTAACGTCCGCCCCTTGCGGGGCACAAAAGAACAATTAATTGTTCTTTGCGAAAAGTTGTTTATCGAACGTTTATGTGAATTCAGTGTAGTAGTCGCTCTATGAGCGACATGTGCGGCTCATAGAGCTGCGTCGGTTGACGATGATGTGCGACCCGCCTTCCAGTCGTTCGGCGTGGCATGCGATAGCGGATTACAATTAAAAACTCCGCTCCTGGAAATCGTCGGCCATCATCGTCGTACAGCATCGTCAACCAAGGCGAAGCCGGACTTCAGTAGCTTCATTATAGCAGAGTCAGCTGAATTATGTCACTCTTGACTCTTATCAAACAGCAATTCTAATTATGGCCATAGACACGCTGAAGCGTGAACAACAAACGGCTGCTGCGTAAGGTTTGTTGTCCAGCCTTTCTTTGTCGCGCCGTAGCCTTGGCGAAGGAGGAAAACTGTCCAAAAGCGGGCTATTGAGAAGTTATGTTTTGAGGTAAAAAATGTAGTGGTGAAAAATGGGGCAGCCCCTGGGAATGCTGGCATACCTGGGAACGCCGACGTCCTCGTCGGCATTGCTTTAGGAATTGCCATAAAACAAAATCATCTTAATAGCAGCTTGCACTGTCTCACATATAGCTATCCACAATCTCAATCGCACTTTGCGGACAAACTTGACGGCAGATATCGCACTGCGTGCAAGCGTCACTCTTGATCACTGCCTGCTCCAGCGGACTGAAGTCGATCGCCTCCACCGGGCAGTTTTGCGCACAGAGTGTACAGCCAATACAGCGGTCAGTCACAGTGTAAACAATCAACGCGCGACACTTATGCGCTGGACAACGTCCGGCCACATGGGCCTCGTACTCTGCTCTGAAATACCGGATGGTGGAGAGCACGGGATTGGGTGCTGTCCGACCAAGGCCGCAGATGCTGCCCGCACACACAGTGTGCGCCAGACACTCCAGCGTTTCAATATCACCAGCAAGACCATAACCATTGCAGAGCCGCTCCAGAATGTCAAGCATTCTGCGGGTGCCCACCCGGCAGCTGGTACAATTGCCACACGACTCCAGTTGCGTGAAGGAGAGGAAGTAGCGGGCAATATCGACCATGCAGTCGCTCTGATCCAACACCACCATGCCGCCCGAGCCCATCATACCGCCTACCGCAGTCAAAGCCTCGTAATCCACCGGCGTGCCACAGAGCGTGGCGGGAATACACCCCCCCGATGGACCACCCACCTGAATGGCCTTCAGCGTTCCGCCATCGGGCACCCCGCCACCGATCTCGCTCACAATCGCATTGAGCGTCATCCCCATGGGTACCTCTATCAAACCGCTGCGTTCCACCTTGCCAGCCAGCGCGAATGCCTTGGTTCCCGGGCTCGCCGCGCTGCCCGATGCTCGAAACGCCTGCGCGCCGGAGCGGATGATCCAAGGCACCAAGGCCAGCGTCTCCACATTGTTCACCAGGGTCGGCTGGCCGAACAAACCAGAGTGCGACGGATAAGGTGGACGCAGCCGGGGCACCCCGCGCCGCCCCTCAATACTGGCCAGCAGTGCTGTCTCCTCGCCGCAGACAAAAGCGCCGGCGCCCTCTACCACCCTCACATAAAAACCGACCTGTCCAGGAGTAGCGACCAGCAACTTAGCGTCAACCAGAGCCGCAATCGCCTCATGCACCCGCTCGACTGCCAGTGGATACTCGTGCCGGATATACAAAATGCCCTCGAACGCCCCCACCGCGCGGGCTGCGATCATCATGCCCTCCAGCACACGGAAGGGATAGGACTCCAGCAGCATCCGATCCATAAACGCTCCGGGATCACCCTCATCACCATTGCAGACCACATAGGCTTCCACCCCCCTCTGGCTGCGAGACTCCGCCACAGCGCGCCATTTGCGTCCAGTTGGAAACCCGCCGCCGCCTCGGCCACGCAATCCGCTCTCTTCAAGGATGGCTATAATCTCCTCAGCATTTAACTCTGTTTGACAGCGCTCTAAGGCCTCAAACCCGCCGCGACTGCGATAATCCGCAAAACTCAGCGGCGACAGCTCGCCGGCACCCTCCGTGGCCACGCGCCGCTGGCTGATCCAATAGCAGGCATCTGGCTGATCTTTGACGCTGAGAGGGAACCGCAGCGGAGGCTCATTCACGCCGTCCGAGAATATCTCCTCAGCGGCTGCCAACAGTTTCACGCCCAGACGGAGCAGTGCCTTGGCTGGCTTGACATGCCGCAGTAAGATGGCCTCCACATCTTTGGGTCGCACCCTTCCATATCGAAAGCAGTGTCCATCCTCAGTCATAACCTCAATCAACGGCGCGTGGTATGCCCCTCCGGTGCAACCCACCTCGCGCACAATAACAGGCAGGTGACGTGTGCGGATGGCGCGGCGCAAGGCATCCAGCACATCGTCAGCGCCAGCAGCGGCGCAGCTGGAACAGGTACACAGCCGCACAACCGCCGCATTGGCGGTCACGCGCCCCAGCACACTTTCGCGCTGATCATCACCAGCCAACACATCATCCAGCACACTCCGCACAGTGGAGGGTGTGACATTCGCGTAAATCGTCGTGTCCACCTGCACCGCCACCGCCAGCATGCAGCAACCAAGGCAGGCCACCTTTTCAACCGTGAAAAGGCCCTGGGCATCGCTCTCTTCATGCGCCCCAATCCCCAGCTCGCGCTTAAAGGCCTCATAGGTGATCTGCGCGCCTTTCACATGACAGGCAGTGCCAACACAGACTTTGATCAGGTGCTTCCCGACAGGTTGCAGCCGAAACTGTCCGTAGAAGGTCGCCACACTGGTCACATCCGCTTCGCTGACACCGAGCTGCTCTGCGACAATCGTGATCGCCTGCTCAGGAATGTAATGATAAGTGCTCTGAACTGCCTGCAAAACGGCAATCATGTTGGATGGTTGCGCGCCCAACCTCTCTATCGCGGCATCTATCTCTTCCCAAGCCATAGCCAACATTTATACCACAAATGCGCGGTGTTTATAAATACATTTAAACCCGCGCCACTTTTTTAACCTCGTCTTTGCGACCACTTTGTGGTCGTAAAAAGCGGTCGCAAAAAACCCTTGAACAGCCACAGCATTTATCATATGCTTATATTTAAATTATTTAACCATTAAAATAGGAAATTTTGAATGATAACCAAAAACTGCGATGTGATCCGAGAAAAGCGCCAGAACATGCGCGGCGGCAAGGGCAGCATAACTCTTGAACACTGGTTTAAGGCTGATGATTTCGGAGCGAAGGTGCGACTCTGCTGCCGTATAATTATCGCGCCCGGAGCAAGCATTGGTACCCATATACATGAAAACGAGGACGAGATCTATATTGTGATCAGCGGCCAAGGCATGATCGAAGAAAATGGCGAGTGGGTGCCAATTACAGCTGGCGATGCAATCCTAACCGGAGATGGCGGGTCGCATGGAGTCAAGAACAACAGCGATGCGCCACTGGTCATAGCCGCCATTATCCACAGCCATTAACTCATATGAACCTCCTGCCAAAAGAATTATTGTTGCCGCAAAAAACCGTCTTCGAACCCAACGCGGCTCTCAAGCTGGCGGCCCTGACGGCTGAGTTTGGGGACCGAGGAATTCTGGTGCATGGCCGCTCACTACGTGACTCAGGCAAGCTCGCCAGGATCATAGAGTGTTTTGACGCGGGCACTAATCTTCAAACCCACTGCCATCGCGGGGGTGAACCGACCGTCTTCGAAGTCGACGCGCTGCGCGCTGAAATCCGGCACCACAATGCCGATTGGGTAGGAGCAATCGGCGGTGGCAGCGTGTTGGATCTGGCGAAAGCAGCCGCTGGGCTGGCTGATCATATCGAGGAGACCGCATTCTATCAGCTCCATCCCGATCAGATCAAGGCCGCCCGAATCCCGCTGATCGCCGCGCCGACAACCGCTGGCACCGGCTCCGAAGCAACCGTTGTCTCGGTCTTGACCCACCCAGGCAAAGGTCTCAAGCAGTCAATGCGCCACCCCTCCCACATGCCCTGGATCGTTATCCTCGACCCAGAGCTGCTCCAAGCGTGTCCGCCAGCGACGGTTGCGGCGGCCGGACTGGATGCTTTTGTGCAGGCCTTTGAGTCATATACCAGTCGCCATGCGACACCTTTCACGCAGAGCCTTGCCGAGTTTGCCATCGAGCGTATCGCACATAACCTGCTGCCGCTTTTTCACAACTCCGCCAACATGCAAGCAGCTGCCGCAATGCTGGAGGCCAGCTATATCACAGGCCTAGCATTCTCGCACTCGCGGCTGGGAGTTGTGCATGGGCTGGCCCACCCACTCGGTGGACGCTTTAAAACAGCACACGGTCTGACCTGCGCCTGCTGCCTGCCCGCCGCACTGGAGTATAACCAAGCGCAGATCCAAGATCACCTCCACACTCTGAAACAGAGCTGCCAGATTGACATCCTCGAGCTGGTCACAACATGGATGAATGCCATGCAGCTGACCAACCCCTTTAAAGGCAAAAAAATTGATGACCTGGAAGCGTTTATAGCCGAAACACTCGCCTCTGGTTCCACACAGGCCAACCCCCGCACTGTGACCGCCAATGATGTACGCTGGTTGCTGGCGCGCATCTTTGACAGCGGGCATACATGGAATAGGTTGAGCTAAAGAATTTTGTTCCTGCCGCATATCTGAATAATTGGGTGGACGACGTGGCCGATCCCATCTGACGAGGGCGGCCGGTCAGTACGCTGGAGAGTTTGTGGGGAACCGGTAAAACCTTTAACTTTGCCGCAAACGCGGAAGGGCTGGATTGGTCACCAGGAAAGTGGTTCGCTCAATCGGATGATTTCAGCGATGGTTCTCTTTCCCTGCGTAGTGGCAACATCTTAAACGAGGAGTCGGCCTCAATGAACACTGCTGTAAAAGGCGAGGGCGTGCTCAGCTTCAAATACCGTGTATCGTCGGAGGCAGGGTATGACTTCTTCACTTTCTTTGTGGACGACGTTGAGGTTTTTCGTGACTCCGGAGAGAGCGGCTGGAAGCAGAGGGACGTAGCGATCCAGGGCGCGGGCAAGCATATCCTGACCTGGACATATAGCAAAGATGCCTACGACAGTGAGGGAGCAGACTGCACCTATGTGGACAGCGTGGTCTGGAAATCAGAAGCCGTTTTGGAACCGGACGTAGTCGCTACCCCCGTTACTCTGCCACCGGACGGAACGAAGTTTACTACCTCCAGTCAACGAGTTATCATAACCTGCGCAACCGAAGATGCGGAGATCCGCTATACCACGGACGGGAGCGCCCCGACCATAACTGATGCACTGTATCCGGCTCCTTCAACATCTACGCCACTACCACTATCAAAGCGCGTGCTTTCAAGTCCGGCATGGCCAACAGCGAAACATCAATTTCCGTCATCACGCACTCCACAGCACTATCACTGGCTGATGCGCTGGACATCCCTGCGCAGTTAGCCCTCTCAATAAACCTGTACAGCTATGGGAAGTCCCGCTTTCTGTGGTAAGCGATTAAAGCAATAGCTGGAGTGCTCTGATTTTGCTTCACTTCACCCTCTCTTTGGGTTAATATCCAAATCATCGAAGGCAACTTGCCGGTAGAGGAAGAGGTGCTGGCTGACTTGAAAACAGCCTGGGACGAAAGCCTGAAGGCTGAGGAGAGGTTTAAGGCAATTCTGGCGAGGTTTGTGGGGTAAGAGGCAAAAAATTGTATGTTAAAAATCGGGATTTTGCAGTATGATCTTATTTGTATTGTAAAAGTATAAAGTGTTTTGAACAATGTGAACTTATGATTCAATTAATGATATAGATAAACAATAAAGGACGTGCAAGTATGTCAGATCTGCTCAAACAGATTGCTTTGGGAGAAGACTCTGTTCTTGAACTGAAAGCAGTGGATTTCAGCGGTAATAAAGTTGTCGGCCCGCACAGGGATGGTATGGCGGATGAACTTGCTGCAATGGCAAATACAGTCTCGGGTACCATTGTGCTGGGGGTTGGGGACAAAACCAGGAAGATTAGTGGAATACCGTCAGAGAAGCTGGATGTAGTTGAAGGCTGGCTACGTTCAATCTGTAATGATTTGATTGATCCTCCTCTTGAGTGTGTTATCCGGAAGCTGGTCGTACCTGATTCAACTGGTGTTGAAAAAAACATTCTACGTATAGATGTGCCACGCAGTCTTTTTGTGCATAAAAGCCCCAATGGGTATTTTCGGCGTTTAGGAAGTTCTAAACGCGAGATGAAACCTGATGTTTTAGCGCGTTTGTTTCAGCAAAGAAGTCAGACGCGGATAATTCGGTTTGATGAGCAGACAGTTCCCGGAACATCGGTAAATGATCTGAACCCAAAACTTTGGGCCAAATTCAGGACTGTAATCTCTTCCAGAGATGACAATGAGTTTCTCGAAAAGATTAAACTTATCTCCAGAGACGAAGATGGTGCCATGCGGGCTACGGTCAGCGGCATTCTAATGGCCACGGATGCGCCCGAGTCGTTTATCTCCAGCGCGTTTATTCAGGCTGTCTGTTACCGCGGCACTGAACGCAACGCTGTTTATCAGCTTGATGCCAAGGATATTACCGGAGCACTGGATGTCCAGATCCAGGATGCCTGCAAGTTCGTAGAGAGAAACATGCGCGTCTTTGCCACAAAAGCACCCAATAGGATTGAGACACCGCAGTTTTCTATGAATGCGGTGTTTGAGGCGATAGTCAATGCTGTCGCTCATCGTGATTATTCGATCTATGGCTCTAAGATTCGTCTGCATCTGTTTTCGGAGCGTCTGGAAATCTTTTCTCCCGGCACTATTCCCAACACCATGACTATCGAGAGCATTTCAGAGCGTCAGTCATCGCGGAATGAATTGATCAGTACTCTCTTGGCGCGCTGCCCAATGAATGTGAATGCTATCGGCAGCCAGCGTAATTTTATCATGGATAAACGCGGTGAAGGGGTTCCGATCATTATTACTGAGAGCAAGCAACTCTCAGGAAAGAAGCCGATATATAAACTCCTGGATGACTCTGAACTCATGCTGACAATTTTTGCGGCCAGCGGCAACTGTTAAGAGGTACTTGAAAAACATTCAACTCTATCTGAGTTTGTTGTATTATGTTAAACTTCTAACGATTGCAACATAAATAACTGTCAAGAAAAGGTAAGATGTGGATGATGTCGTCGAAGTCTGTAAATTACGAAGCTCTGAGTTCTGAACCATTGAGGGTTATGGAAGGCGATATTGAAGATGATTTTATCCAGACCCTTGTCAGGCTGAAATACAGCTATCGCCCTGACATACGTGACCGTGCCGCGCTGGAGAGCAACTTCCTTGACAAATTTCAGCGGCTTAATGCTGTTACATTGACCGACAGCGAGTTTAAGCGTTTGCTTAACCAGATTATCACACCCGATGTTTATAAATCATCTGAGATGCTCCGCACCCGCAACAGCTTTGATCGTGACGACGGCACACCGCTCAACTACACTCTCGTGAATATAGCGGATTGGTGTAAAAACGATTTCGAGGTTGTCAATCAATTGAGAATCAATACCAGGAGCAGCCATCACCGCTACGATGTTATTCTTCTTATCAACGGTATTCCCTGTGTGCAGGTGGAGCTGAAGACGCTCGAAGTCAGCCCGTACCGCGCCATGCAGCAGATTGTTGACTATAAGAGCGATCCCGGTAATGGCTATACTAACTCGCTGCTCGCCTTTATGCAGCTCTTCATTGTCAGCAACCGGACGAACACCCATTACTTTGTAAACAACAACAGTTGCCACTTTGCCTTTGACGCCAAGGAGCGTTTTCTGCCTGTTTATCAGTTCGCCGACCGCAAAAACCAAAAAATAAACCACCTCAACCGCTTCGCCGAGACCTTCCTGCCCAAGTGCACCCTTGGACATATGATCAGCCGCTATATGGTGCTTGTCGCCAGTGAACAGAAGCTGCTCATGATGCGCCCCTATCAGATCTACGCTGTCCAGGACATCGTTGACTGCATCCACCAGAACTGCGGCAACGGCTACATCTGGCATACCACCGGTTCCGGCAAAACCCTCACCTCCTTCAAGGCATCCACCCTTCTTAAAGATAATCCTGATATCGAAAAATGCCTCTTTGTCGTCGATCGTAAAGATCTCGACCGCCAGACCCGCGAAGAGTTTAACCGTTTTCAGGAGGGTTGCGTCGAAGAGAACACCAACACCTATACCCTTGTGCGCCGGCTCCTCTCCACCGACTATGCCGACAAGGTGATTGTCACCACCATCCAGAAGCTCGCCCTCGCACTCGATGAAAATAGCAAACGTAACATTGGTCGCAAACAGCGCAACAAAGAGAGCTACACCGAACAGCTCGCCCCGCTTGCCGACAAGCGCATGGTCATTATCTTCGACGAGTGCCACCGCTCGCAGTTCGGTGAGAGCCACCGGGCTATTAAGGACTTCTTTCCCAACTCCCAGCTCTTCGGCTTTACTGGTACGCCCATCTTTGAGGAAAACTCAACTGTCCGCCAGATCAGCGGTGAGGTCGCCACCTACAAGACCACCGCGGATGTTTTCCAAAAGGAACTTCACAAGTATACCATTACCCACGCCATTGATGATAAAAACGTCCTCAAGTTCCACATCGACTATTTCAAACCCGAGGTTGAGAAAGGGAAAAAAGCCCCCGGACCCGGAGAGCCCCTCGCCAAGAAGGCCGTGATCGAGGCGATTATTGATCGGCACGACATTGTCACCTCAAACCGCAAGTTTAATGCCCTCCTCGCCACCGCCTCGATTAACGATGCTATCGCCTATCACGAACTCTTCGCAGCGGTTCAGCAGCGTAAACAGTCAGCCGACCCTGAGTTCCAACGGCTGAACATCGCCTGTGTCTTCTCGCCACCCGCCGACGGCAATCAGGATATCAAACAACTTCAGGAGGATCTTCCGCAGGAAAAGGCGGACAACGAAGAGGAGCCAAACGAAAAAAAACGCGCCCTCGAGGCTATTATAACCACCTACAACGACCAATATAATACCAACCATCGGATCTCCGAATTCGATACCTACTATCAGGATGTTCAAGACCGTATCAAAGCTCAGAAATTCCCTATTGCAGATCTGCGCAAGGCGGAACCTAAAGCCAAAGCTCACAAGATTGATATCACCATTGTTGTTGATATGCTCCTCACCGGCTTTGATTCCAAATACCTGAACACGATCTACGTTGATAAAAAGCTGAAACACCACGGCTTAATACAGGCCTTCTCCCGTACCAACCGCATCCTTAACGACACCAAGCCCTTCGGCCATATCCTCGACTTCCGTCAGCAGCAGGACGCCGTTGATGAGGCCATAAAAATCTTCTCAGGAGAGTACGAGGACAAAGCCAAAGAGATCTGGCTGGTTGATTCCGCTCCCACCATTATCACCCGGCTTAGCGAAGCGATTCAGAATCTTGGCGATTTCATGAGCTCCCAGAGCCTTGAGGCCACACCCGAGGATGTGCCCAAGCTCAAGGGTGACGCCGCCCGTGCGCAGTTTATCAAGACCTTCAAGGAGGTACAGCGCCTCAAAACCCAGCTCGATCAATATACCGATCTCAACTCCGAGCAGAAAACCGCCATTGAAAATCTGCTTTCCATCGACACCCATCGCGCCTTTAAGGGAGTTTACATTGATACCGCTCGCGACCTGCAGCAGGCACGTGAGACCAGCGGCCAATACATTACCTCCGAGATTGATGAGCTTGACTTTGAGTTCGTGCTCTTCGCCTCTGCCACCATCGACTATGATTATATCATGGAGCTGGTTGCCAAGAGCGACCAGAAAGCCCCTGGCAAGCAGAAGATGACCCGTGGACAACTCATCGCCCTTATCTCCTCCGATGCATCCTTCGCCGACCAGCGCGATCAGCTTACCGCCTACATCAATCAACTCGATCTTGGTCAGGGACGCAGCAAGGAGGAGATCCTACAGGGGTACGAAGCCTTTAAAACCGCGGCAGAGGCCAAGCAAATACAGGCCCTCGCCGAAGAGTACGGGCTTGTCCACAATACCCTCAGCGACTTTGTAGAGGAAATTCTCAGTCGTCTTGTCTTCGATGGCGAACGCCTGACCGACCTCATGGCACCGCTGGAACTCCGCTGGAAAGAACGCCGCACCCGCGAACTGGCCCTCATGCGAGAGCTTGTGCCGATCCTTAAGCAACGCGCCAACGGCCAAAACATCTCCGGTCTCTCCGGTTACGAAC
>JBAYXX010000035.1:0-35631 GCA_041673345.1 Kiritimatiellia bacterium | reverse complement strand
ATTCACTGCACCCGCCGGAGCTAAGGGCAGTACTATTCGATAAGGGCATACGCTCGGGAGTTGCGAAGCCACCAAGGGACTTAACCGAACATGGCTATGCCGTAGGAGTTGCGGCAGGGATGTACGGGGAACGGCTGATTGATCGCTACCCGCGCCCGAGATCGCACACCAAAAAGGCTCAGATTGTAAAAGCTCAGCAAATCGAGATTGAGAAGGGCGGCATACCGAGTGCGGCAAAGCTAAGAGACTCATTCACAAGCAGCAAAATAGTAACAGACGTTGAATTGGTTGCGGCGCACTGTATTAAATTCAGCCCAGGAGATCCCAAGGACTGGACACGCAGATTTAAAAGGGTCCATGCACACGCTCGGTATTTGACGTGGAAATATCGCGACCAGGTTAGAGCGGTTGCTACCGAGCTGTACTATACGGGCGCATATTTTCGAGCAGCTAGGAAAAATCATTTTTAAACCCGGTCGAGTGACCGGAATTTAACGCAACAAAACAACAAAACAGAAAAGGTAATACCAAATGAAAGAACAAAAATCAATCGCAGCCGTAATGCAAGCGAAAAAAACAAGCGCAATCGAGGAAGTTAGTAATCTCTTATGGCAAGACAAACCAGCCGAAAAGATTGCAAGTGTAGCAATCGCCGGCGGACTCACTCCGACAGAGGTCGAGAAGGTCGAAGCGTTTATAAGTCATGCACGAGCCGAGCTAAGTAAGCTGGAGGTCTATGATGTTCAAAAATTGAAGCAGGACGCAATCAGCGCGAAAGCAGCGTTTCAAGTCATAGCTGACAAATTCAAGCTTATCAGCGACCAGCGAAACCAGGCCGCCAGAACTAGCGAACTGGCAGCTAAGGAGCTTTATGACGCTCAGCAGGCCTATACCGAGATAGCCGACCAGATAGAGTGTAACGAGCTTCCTGCTGACAAAGCGCCCAAGATAGTAAACCAGATCTTAACCCGAAGGAAGGCCGGCGACGCTATCCACGAGCTTGAACGGACATACAAGCAGCTACTCCAAATCAAGCATGACAATGAGCAAATCGTAGAGAGCCAACAACGAAAGGTTGATAAGATCGGTACATGTGGCAATCGTGATAACGTAAGCATAAGTAGCGCAGGGCTGGTTGATGAGGGAGACTTATTGAAACAACGATTGCAAAAGAGTACCGAAGATCAGAAATCGGTTGAGAAAGCAATCGCGAAATGCGAAAAGGATATCACCGCGGCGGTTGCTGACTACAAGAAAATGCCCAACCCGTTTTCAATTGAAGCTACGGAGGTATCAAATGGATGACACGGAGCGGTTACAGCAGATCGAAGCCGAGCTCATACAGACTCGACTCGCTCAAATTGATGAGCACATTAAAGCTCTCGAAGCCAAGGCACTGGAGACAGTGAAATCGTTAGAAACAGTGAAGACGATTGAGACAGCACAAAAAAATGAGGGCGTGGAGGGCGTTAATTGCAAGCACAACGCCCCATGGGTCGTTACTAACAAGCCTTCTAAGAAGAGTATCGACCGGACGATATACGGCTAAGTCCAGATCACAATAAAACGCGGCATTGTCTTACATAAGGCGATGCCGTTTTTTTGCTTTAAAGCAGGATGGTCAAAAAGGCCATTTTAAAGCGATTTAAGCCCTTGCGAGGGTGACGCGTATAAAGACCCGGGCCGGAACCAGCAGAGCGACCAGCGCAGCCCAGCGGCAACGATTAGCGCAGAGATCGGCACTCGGAGCAACGCGGCGTTAATTGTTGCAGGGATAGAGCCATTTATAAGCGTTTTAAGGCCTTGCAGGTTAAAGCATACATTCACCCGCGCCGGAAGCGTAAACGTTCAATCAAAAGACCGAAAACAACCCCTGAAAGAATGTCAAAAATATAGACAAAACTACATAAAACAATACAGGATTAAATAAACCTTGTGGTAAGTTTGGTGGTAACTCGCGAAAAGCAAGGCTCAAAAAACACTCTTAACTCATTGATTTATATAGACTTATGCTGATTGGTGGGAACGGAGGGAATCGAACCCTCATTCCTTGCGGAACAGGAACCTAAATCCTGCGTGTCTGCCAATTCCACCACGTTCCCAAAAAAGTATCGCAATAATACCAGTTGCGTTTCAGGATTGCAAGCGTAGGAATGTTAGGTTATCATACTCAACGAAATTATTGATTTAACTAACCAGGAATGCCCGCGGCGCGACAGGATAAGCCTAGGTTTTGGGGAATTATACGAACAATAATAATATAAGGAAGGTCTGTTTTTTATGAGATTAGAGAGTTGCAAAAAGCTGGAGTTTGGACGCTGTGTGCCGCTGGAAGAGACTGTTCAGCGGTTGGAGGCGGTGATCGGCGCCCGCCATGATTACCGGCTGTTCGAGACCCAGGTTTCTGAGCGGCTTTACTGGTCGGCACTGTATATTGACGCGCTGGAATTCCGCTCCATGGGCAAGGGCATCACCGCGTTGCAGGCCAAGGCCGGAGCACTGGCGGAGTGCGCGGAGTGGGTGGGCGACAGGACGCACGCAGAGCTGCAGGGTTATACGGTCGGCCATCAGAGTACTATTCCCGATGCAATTGGAATTGAAGCGATGATCCCGCATGTCGCGCTGGCGCCAGAGGTGTTGGACAGCATCAAGCAATCGGATGTCGCCATGTTCTGGGTGGATGGGTTTTCGCTGATGACTGGCAAAACGGCCAAGATCCCGATTGAATTTGCGCGGCGGATCAGCGGCCCCAGCGGCATGGCGGCCGGCAACCGGCGCGAAGAGGCGATTGTACACGCGATCGACGAGGTCTTTGAACGCAGAGTACACATCACTGTGCTGAAGCAGAGGCTTGTTATGCCGACGATTGATCAGAGTACCATCGATCATCCTGTGATCCGAGAGCAGATCGAGTTTATCAAAAGCAAGGGGATTGAGATTTATCTCAAAGATCTGACTTTCGGCGGTGTGATGCCTTGTGTGGGCGCTTATTTTTGGGATCCGAATATCCCGCAGGAGTATCAGTTTCACCATTTCTTCAAGGTTGGCGCCGGTTTTAATCTGGAAGACGCGCTGATCCGGGTGTTTACGGAGTATGCTCAGGGCCGGATGCGCGACGAGTTTATTGACGGCAGCCAGGCGGATCAGGAGCGGGTGCTGAAGTATGACCTGCGGGCGCTTAAGTGCATTCCAGTTGATGGGGACAATTATCTCTCCGCCTTTATGTTCGGCTTTGTGCCGCAGATTCACGCGGAGTTTCTGAAAGAGGGTCCAATCGTGTCTTTTCATAAAGGTGAGAATTTTGACGACTGCCTGCAGGATATCGCCCGGGCCAAGGAGATTTTCGAGCAACTGGGTAAGGATTGCTATGTGATTGACTTTACAGACACTGAGATCGGATTTCCGGTAGTTGAGGTGGTGGTGCCTGGTTACTCTGATGTGCTGCCATACTACCCCTCCGACAGTCGTGTGCTTTTTCAGCAATATACTCGCAGCGATATCCTGCGCTCCTATGATGCGGTGGAGGGTGAGACCTCTTCAGGCAGCGCCTCAAACAAGAGCTTTTAAACCACCTGCATCCTCGTCTCTTTCGCTATGCGGGCGACTGCGGGTGGTATGCGAATGATCAGGTTACGCAGGCTGGCCAGCCGCGCCTCCGGTTTACGATAGCGGCGACGATGCTGGTTGACGATTTCCCGTATGGTCCCAATCGTCCACCAACATCGCTTGCCACGCCGAACGACTGGAAGGCGGGTCGCACAGCATCGTCGGCCGAAGCCGCTCTATGAGCGGCATGTGTCGCTCATCAGGCGTCGTCCCGCAAGCGGAACTATGCCCGACAAGTAGAGCGACTACCACACTAAACGCCTATAAACGTTCGATAAACAACTTTTCGGCTTGTGCTAATATTCAGCTGTTCCATGTGGCTTTTCCTTTCTTCAATTTTTTTGAAGGATTTTTGTTGAGGGGTGTTGTCGCATGGGACATTTTTTTGTCCAATGTGTTGTCGCATTTCATATTACAATTCAGCATGGCTAAGTATCCTGTTGGACGCTACTGGACTTTATGTTAAAATATGAGGAATTATGACACTAAACGATATCATGCAAGAACCTGTGGCAGTAGCGGTGGTAGAGGCCGCGCTGTGTGAGGACATCGGCAGCGGTGATGTGACCACGCTGGCGCTGGTCAACCCGGCGATCATAGCCACCGGCGAAATTTTGGCGCGCGAGGCTTGTGTTGTGGCAGGTGGCAGGGTTGCATGCAAGGTGCTTGAACTGGTTGACCCTGCCTTGACCGCCACAGTGCTGGTGCCGGATGGAGCGAAGGTCGCCGCTGGCACTACATTAATTAGTATTCGCGGCAAGGCTGCCTCGATCCTGACCGCTGAACGCACGGCTTTGAACTTTATGCAGCGGATGTGCGGCATTGCGACCCTGACCCGCCAGTTTGTCGATGCAGTGCGTCCATTCGGCACTTTGATTTTGGACACACGCAAAACAACACCGAATCTAAGGGCCTTTGAAAAATACGCGGTTCTTTGCGGCGGCGGCGCGAACCATCGCTTTGGCTTGTATGACCGTGTGCTGGTTAAGGACAACCATCGCCAACTCTGGGAGCAAGGCGACCCGGATCGGCTGGATCTCGCGGTGGCTGCCGCCCGCCAGGCCTTTCCCGGCTTGATGGTGGAGATCGAGGTCGAGAGTCTAGCTGAGTGCCGCAGTGCTCTGCGAGCCGCGCCAGAGTGGATTATGTTGGATAACATGAGTTGTGAAATGATGTGTGAATGTGTCGCGCTCTGCCGCAATGTCAGCCGTACGGAAGCTTCGGGCGGGATTACGATTGATCGGGCTCATGCTGTGGCAGAGACTGGCGTGGATGCCATCTCGCTGGGCTGTTTAACTCATTCAGCCCGCGCGGTGGATCTGGCACTGGATTGGAGTGTTGATTAGTATGCGTGCTCTGGCCATAGATGTTGGCAACACCTCAACCAGTGTCGGCCTGTACCATGATGGGCGTGTGACAACATCGGCGCATATCAAGGGGGGGATCCGAGCCAGTCCGCAACTCTGTATTGAGGCTCTGCGTCAGATTGCAGGGGGCGGGGTTGACGCTGCCGTTCTTGGCTCAGTGGTGCCTTCAGTGAACCAGCGCTGGTGTGATCTAGTGCTGCGGGACTTTGGTGTTGACGCACTGCGGGTCAACGCCTCTCTGCCGATGAACATAACCATTGATTACCCCGAACCCGATAAAATTGGTGCGGATCGTCTGGCGGATGCCTGCGGCGGTGTCGCGCGCTACGGCGCACCACTGGTGGTGGCGGATTTTGGAACAGCTTTGACATTTGATGTGATTATGCCTGACGCGCGTTATGTGGGAGGCGTGATCACACCCGGACTTCCCTTAATGACCGACTATCTCTGTGAGCGCACCGCGCTTTTGCCGCGCGTGGAACTCAGAGGCATGGAGTGTCCGGCAGTGGGACGCAGCACCGAGGAGGCAATGCGCATTGGCGCTGAGGTCGGATACCGTGGAATCGTACGCGAAATTGTGACGCACCTGCGCCACGCAATGCAGGTGGACTTTAGGCTGGTCGCCACCGGAGGTTATGCGGCTTGGGCGTTGCGCGGGATGGATATGGAGCTGACTATTGACGAGGATTTGACCCTTTTCGGGCTTGGCTGCATCCTTGAGACCACGAAATTCTCTAAACATACGAAAAGAAAAGAATTTTAATATGAGTTTAACATTAGTTGTTCTGGCGGCTGGAATGGGTAGCCGCTACGGCGGTTTAAAACAGTGCGATCCCGTGGGGCCGTCTGGCGAAACCATCATGGATTACTCGGTGTATGATGCTTTGCGCACTGGCTTTGACCGGGTTGTTTTTGTAATCAGACGCGATTTTGAGGAGGATTTCCGGTCAGCGGTGGGCTCCAAGTATGCGGGCGTTGTGAAGGTTGATTATGCGTTTCAGTCATTGGATGACCTTCCAGCTGGCTACACGCTTCCAGTCGGGCGCGAAAAACCCTGGGGCACTGCGCACGCTTTGCGTGCCGCGCGGGATTTAATCGATGGGCCTTTTGCCGCCATCAATGCCGATGATTTTTACGGGCAGGACTCTTTTCAACAACTGTCGGGCTTTTTAAAGCAACCGGCGGCTTCTCAGATCGCGCGCTTTGCGTTGGTCGGTTTTCGCATGGATCAGACCCTTTCGGAGAATGGCAGCGTTGCACGAGGAGTTTGCACGGTGGACGACTCCGGCCGCCTGCTTGCAGTGACCGAGAAGACAAAACTCGTGCGTGTTGGGAACGATGTGGAAGATCGCTCTGATCCTGACCATCGGGTGGTCTATACCGGTGCCGAGCGGGTTTCCTTGAATCTCTGGGGGTTTACGTCCGAGTTTATGGACGAACTGGAAGCTGTATTTCCCGCCTTTCTTGACAAACACAGTGGCAATCTCAAAGCCGAGTGGTACATTCCTTTTGTTGTGGACACGATGGTTCAGGGGCGCCGGGCTGAGGTGATGGTTCTGCCAACCGAGAGTTCCTGGTTTGGCATCACCTATCGCGAGGACCGTCCGCAGGTGGTCGCCGCAGTTGCGGCATTGGTGGAGCAGGGAGTTTATCCCGCTCGGTTGTGGGATGTAGAGTAGCTGCGCTGCGAAAAACGATGGGGTAACTTGACCAAGTAGCCGAGGTGTAGGCAAGTCGCAGCCGAAAGGAACGTGTCTGCTGAGTGATTAGCAGGTCGAAGCTGTAGGGCGCGGGCCGTGAACGCGCCGACAAAGCGACAGTGTAGTGCAATGCACGCCGCAAGCTGCCAGGTGGCTCTCCATAAACGCGCCCCCCGCGGCCACGGCCCGCGGCTACAGTGCTACGCAAGCTGTAAGGAACGCCCTATCCGAGTTGCAGGCAAACTTTGTCGCAAACAAATGAGCGAGAAGGATCGACAAAGTTCGCGACAAAGTTTACGACAAAGAGAAAAAAACGCATGGAGAACCCCTTCAACCATTCGAAGTTATAGCAAGGGTCTAGAACTTCTACACCGGAGGCTTGATCGCTATGAAACTCCTGAGTTTTACAGGGCATCTGTTATGCGATGCGGTTTATCCGCGGGAGTGTTGTGGCTGCGGCCGCTCGTGTGATCGTATGGGGCGCCACCTTTGCTGGAGCTGTTTCAGCCAGATCGAGCTGTTGCACTCCAACCTCTGTGAACTGTGCGGCAATCCGCTGACCGGGAGTGCGGCGGGAGCTTTTGTGTGTGGATACTGCCGCAAACGCAAACCTGCGTTTGACCGCGCGCGTTCGGCTGCGAGATTCAGTGGAGTGGTGCGCGATATGCTGCATGCGTTCAAATACAAGGACGCATTGTGGCAGACCGCCGACTTGACAGATTTGATTCAAGGCGCGCTCACAGCTCAGTTTGACTATCAAGCCATTGACGTGGTGGTGCCTGTTCCGCTTTTCAAAACTAGGTTCAGAGAGCGCTCCTACAACCAGTCATTGGTGCTGGCGCGTGAGCTAGCTCGGCGTATCGAAAGAGGTGTGGATGGCCGTTCGTTGCAGCGAATCCGGCACACCGATACGCAGACGCACTACAATGCAACGCAGCGGAAGAAGAACATTTCGGGGGCTTTCTCGGTTGTAAGGCCAGAGTGGATCAGGGGGCGGACAATCCTTCTGGTTGATGATGTAATGACAACCGGCGCGACTCTGAGCGAGTGCGCTAAAGCACTCAAGCGTTGCGGCGCGCTGCGTGTTTACGCCATCAGCGTTGCGCGGCGCTGAGGTTTTAGGCAAGGGGCTAAACTCCCGCATCTGGTGGGATACGAATAAAAGAGACCATATGAAAGATAACAAGCAGCGCCCGGACATGACTATGCGGATTGATATTGATCCATCCGAACTGCCAGATAGCTCTGGTGTAAAGGCGCGCACGCGTACTGCGGTGCCGGATGTGTACACTTGGCGCCAGACAAATATCCCGCAGGGCTCGCCTCTTTTTCGGTTGTTTGAAGGGTTGTATGATGCGGTTCTGATCACGGATCTTGAGGGGTTTATCCTGACTGGCAATGCCAGAGCCTCCACTTTTTTTCAGTTTGATATCCTTGAACTGGTCGGTATGAACATGCTCGCGCTGATCTCCGGTGTAACCGATGAACTGATTGAGATCTTTAAAAGCAACTTGGATAATAAAAAGTTTACCTTAGTCGAGGGCTTTTGCAAGCGGGCGGACAATACCTCCTTTGCCGCTGAGATTGTGGTCAACCGGCTGGATATGGATCAGGATGGGCAGCTGTGTTTCTTTGTCAGGGATGTTTCAATTCGCCACCAGGCGCAGCAGGAGCTTGAGAATGCGGTTGAACGCCTGCAGGCGCATGACCGCGCGCGGATGGCGTTTGTCTCCAACGTCTCCCATGAGCTGCGCACCCCCTTAACCTCCATGATCTACGCTGTCAACAATATGCTACGGGGGGTGGTTGGTCCGGTGTCAGAAAAAGTTCTGCACTATCTCGAAAGGCTGCAAGCCGATTGCAACCGGCTGCAGACAACGGTTAATGACATCTTAGATTTAAGCCAGATCGAGAGTGGAAAACTTGTTTTGGCCCGCAGGGTTGTTCCGTTGCGGTCGGTGATAGGCTGCGGTGCCGAGACCTTGCGAGTACAGGCGGATGCCAAGCGCATCAAACTGAGCTTTGATTTTGACAGGCGTGAAATCTTCACCTCTTGTGACAACCAGAAGATGCAGCGGGTGATCATGAATCTGGTGGGGAACGCGGTTAAGTTCACGCCTGAGGACGGCAGTATCGATATCCTGCTTGCAGTTGACCCTAGGAACAGAAAGATGGCTTTGATCAAAGTGAGTGACACGGGCATGGGGATTCCCGCTGATTTGCTGCCGAAGCTTTCACAGCGCTATTTTAGGATCGGTGAACATGTGAGTGGAAGTGGTTTGGGGCTGGCTATCTCACGTGAACTGATTGAGATGCACGGTGGCACACTGAATTTTGCCAGCCCCGTGCCTGGAACCTCTTGCGGCACAGAGGTCAGTGTGCGCTTACCGATGGCGGATGCGCCGATGACAGTTTTTTTATCGGACGACAGTGTTCTGGTCGCTTCCTTGAAAAAAAGAGTTTGTGACGCCGGTTATAAGTTGATCTGTAAAAGCGGCGGGGCCGGAGTGGTTGAGCTTTTCCGGGACGAGCGGCCAGCTGTTCTGATCATTGATCGTCGTATGAGAGGTGTTGATGTCCAGGAGTTGATCTTTTACTTCCGCGACGCGGCTGCCACCAAGCGGGCACCGATTGTTCTGGTTGATTCATTGCCGCTATCCGCCAATGAGGTGCAGCTCTTTAAAAAATTCTCGGTTTTCTTTGTGATGCTGCCTTTAACTGGGCGGTTATTGGAAAACACCCTCGCCGCCGCAGTGATGAGTGAGCTGCGTTAAGATCGTAAATATGCAATCGTAAATATGCAAATCGTAAATATGCAATTGACTCTTTTAACCTTCGTGATATACTGCTTAATAATTTACGGAGCTAGGAGGGTGTAGGTGCTAAGAATAATTCGGCTATGCCGAATTATATGATTCCGCTATGCGGAATAGCATTGCAGGAGTTTAGGTTTTTAGGCTGTAGGCGTTTAGGGTTTCTAATCACAATCTTAATCATAATCCTAATCAAGCAGCAGTGATCAGGACAAACCGAAAGAGACGAGGATTGGGATTAGGATTGGCCCACCGACAACATGTTTTCAAGGATCAACAACCATGTTTGTTCTTTGGTAAGGGCCTAGGTCCGCGCAGGGTGCGGAGGTCGGCTTCGCCTCCGGTTTACGATACACTAAACCCCGATAAACGTGTGATAGACAACTTTTTGCAAAGAACAATTAATTTTTTTCTGGTCGCTTAAGCGACTAGGCCTGATCTGAGACTCCGCTCACATCAAGTGGCTCCGCGTTGCGGAGCAGCAGAATTCAGAATTCAGAAGTCAGCCAGCCGCGCGGCTGCGCCGCGGAAAAACTATGAGATAACTCGAAGGTTAGCTGCATTGGGATCGGAATCGGGATCGGGACCGATTCTATGCGCTTTTCGATACCGATTTCGATAGTGACCCCGACACCGAGTTATAGAGATGAAACTACACCAAGTGATAAAGTTATAGGCAAGGAGAAAAAAATTGATTGATTTATTAGGTATTGCAACTTCATTTTTGATGCGGCAAGGGATCTTAGAGGATTGGGCATTGCTGATCGCGGTAAGCGCGATACTTACGCTGGTGACACTCTGCAGTTGGCTGGTCAACCTGATTTTCAAGCGGTTGATACTCGTCTGGATCAAGCAGCTCATCAAAAAAACAGAGATGCAATGGGATGATCTGCTAGTTAAATGGCGGGTACTGGATAAACTGGTGACCGCCGCGCCAGTGATCACCTTTTACCTTCTTAGCTCCGCGTTTTTAATAGGTTCCCCGGCATTGCTCAATCTGATTGTCAATCTCGCCGCGATCATCATTATTGTGATTGGTGTGAATGTGATAGATGCCGCGCTGGATTTTGTGCTGGATCTCTATTCTCATTGGAAGATCGCGCAATCTTTTCCCATCAAAAGCTTTATCCAAGTCGCCAAGGTGCTCTCCTATCTGGTTGGAATTATAATGGTCATAGCGATCTTCGCTGACAAGAGTCCGGTTTATATTCTCAGCGGCATGGGGGCTTTGACAGCGGTCCTGATGCTGATTTTTAAAGATCCGATTCTGGGGCTGGTCGCGGGTATTCAGTTGACTCGGAACAACATGATTCAGATCGGTGACTGGATTGAGATGCCGAAATATCAGGCCGACGGGGATGTTATTGATCTGGGCCTGACCACGGTCAAGGTCAAGAACTGGGATAACACAGTGACCACCATCCCCACCTATGCTCTGATCAGCGACTCCTTTAAAAACTGGCGCTATATGTCCGACTCTGGCGGACGACGTATCAAACGCGCCTTTAAAATTGATCTGAATTCAGTCCGGTTCTGTACAGAGGAGATGTTGCAGCGCTTCAGCAAAGTGCAGTATATTGCGGAGTACATCGCTGACAAACAGCAAGAGATTTTAAAGTACAATGAGGAACGCAAGGTTGATCTGCAATCCCTGGCCAATGGCCGGCGCATGACCAATCTGGGTGTGCTGCGCGCTTACACGGAGGCCTATCTGCGCAACCATCCGATGATCAGTAAGGAGCTGACCTTAATGGTGCGTCAGCTTGAGCCCACTGAGCACGGTCTGCCTGTTGAGATCTATTGTTTCTCAGCGGATAAGCGCTGGGTCTACTACGAGAAGATCCAGTCCGATATCTTCGATCATCTAATTGCGGTGGTGCCGATCTTTGATCTGCGCCTCTTTCAGCGACCTTCAGGGCGTGACTTCACAGAGCAGAGGCAGCCCGATAGAGCGTGAACCTTTAGTTTTCGGAGTTGCGGTTCAATGGTGTCGAATTGGATCAGAGTACCCGCCTCCGCTTCGCCTGTCAGTATTTTTAATGCCTGCGTGATCTGCAGCGGAACTGCCATGGCCACGGTTGTGGGCAGTATGCCGCAGGTCAGGCAGTTGGCTGAGCTTCCATGCTCAGGAGGCTCTGGATAAAGACAGCGCAGACAGGCACCCTCTCCCGGCAGCACGGTCATGATCAGCCCGCCTGTGCCCGCCACACCGGTATAGATCCATGGAATGCCCGCTTGCAGGCAACTGTCGTTAATCAGATAGCGAGTTTGAATATCATCGGTCGCATCCAGCACCACTGCAGCACCGCGAATAAACTCTTGGATATTTTCCGGGGTGATAAATTTTGCCATGGTTGTGACCCCGACTTCACTGTTACATCTGGCCAGCTCCCTGCGCGCCGCATTCACCTTGAACTGATTCTCAACAACATCTTTTTCAGAAAACAGCAGCTGACGGTGGATGTTGCTAAGGGTGACCCGGTCGCCATCTGCTATGCGCAACGCGCCGACCCCCATACGGGAGAGAAGCATGGATTGCAGTGAGCCGAGCGCGCCGCAGCCGACAATCGCAATGGTGCTGGCGGAGAGCGCCTGTTGTGTCTTTTCTCCAAAGCTTTTCACAGCTCTTTGTTTTTCATAACGCATTGTGTACTCGTTTCATTACGCGGGCAATGCCCTAAACGCCTACAGCCTAAAAACCTAAACTCCTGCAATGCTATTCCGCAAAGCGAAATCATATAACTCGGCGTAATCGAATTATTTTCTCAACTCCTGTCGTAAAAAACAAGAAGTTTGGACAATATTTTCATAAGTAATTGAGTGGCAGCACTTAAAGTAGCATTAAAAACAGCTGTCAACTTGTGGCTTTTGGAGTTAATAGTGTTGTGATTCTGCCCTCAAAAATAAAAATAAATAGTTGTTGCACTATATGATACTTCTGTAGTATCATATCTTTCGTTGGGGGCATCAGGTCTTCGGTAAGCAGTAAAAGCCGAGGGCGAATGACTAACCCATAAACTAAGGAGATTACAATGAAAAAAATATTAGACAAAATAAGAGAGTACAGTCAAGCAAACGGCGGTATTATGAAAAGTGTAAATTTTTTACAACTAGCATATTCCTGCTTTGCGATTTTTCTGATTCAGGCTGTTAGTGCCGAAGGTCTCGGAGAAATTTTAAGTGGATATACCCCAGGTGGCACAACTTATGATAGCTCCTGGAGTGTATTTGTTGGTGGCGATTTAACTCTTAACCCAGGTGCTGTTAGGGCGGAAGGTCGCGTTTTTGTCCGTAATAATCTGACACTTGCGACTTCTTTTTCCTATGCGGTGGGAGCTGGCGGTGGTTCAGTGACGCGTCCGCCTGATGGCTCAGAGGTGCTCGTAGTTGGCAATAACGTGCTTGGCAGCGGGGTGTTCAACTTAGGCGACTTTGGGTATCGCGCTCGCGTTGAAAACACGATCGCACCTGGTATTGCTTTTGGATGGTGGGGCAGCCTTCCGGCTATACAAGGAGGTGTTGATAATGCCCGCGCAGATCTGCTGCTAGCAGACCTGCAACAAAAAAGTACATATTGGGGCTCGCTCAGTTCAACCCCTGGTGGATCACTCAGTAGTGATCCCTGGCATGTGTATATCACAGCTGACGGTATTAACGGCAATCCTAAACTCTGGATATTTAACCTTGGTTACGACGTTGTGCCTTCGGTTAATGTTGAGTTTATAGGTTTTGAACCCGGCGATACAATCTTGATCAATGTGAATAAGGCGGGAGCGGCAGATATCTCTTCGCTTTCACCGTCAGGTTTTGTTGTCAATCCCGAGTTCTCCACCTTTATTAACTCACGCTTACTTTGGAATTTTCCAGATGCGGTCACAGTGGAACTTGCGGGGTTGTCTGCTTTGCCAGGTGCTGTTTTAATCGCGAACCCAAGCAGTACGACCATTGTGTCGATGCCAACTCATAATGGGCGTTTTGTCACTTGTGGTAATTTAGTACACGTACCGTCTGGCGGTCCTGGAGGACGCGTATTTAACAACTATCCTTTTGACGGAGATCTGCCTGGCCTGCCTAATCCACCTAGTCCGCCTGCGAATCTCTTGATTTCCGAAGTCGCGACGTTGACACCTGAGATGATATCAGTTGCATTCAACACGGAGAGCGGCCTGGTCTATCAGGTCATGGGATGTGAAGTTCTCGGCGCATCCTGGTCGGTGGAATCTGTTCAGTATCCGATTGAAAACGGCTTTTCAGAGCTGAGTAATCAGCCCTTCACTGCGCTTGGTGATAAAACCAAGGTGCGTGTGCCGCGTAATGATCGCAAGAAAGCCTTCTTTAAGATCATTCAAGCTCAGTAGTTCGTTCTAAAGCAGCTAACCGCCGCAACCGAATGAGTTTGTGTGATGTGCGAGAACTCTTCGTGCTCACTGAAAAGTTAGTGGTTAGAAGCCTGTTGCTTTAGTAACAAACGCTGCGCGTTTGGCGAGACGAAGGTAACCCGAGTACAAAGCCGACGAGGATGTCGGCGCTCCCATTAAACTAACGCCGCTGTTACCAATAGAACCAGAACGTTTATCCGGACTTCTTGGTTTTTGCGACAGGAGTTGAGAGAATAGCAATTAAAATTTGCGCCGTTGGCGCGGAAACGAAAACCGCATGCGAATTGGGTGCAATACGAGCCGCAGCTGTAGGGCGGCTAGCCGTGGCCGCGCCAGCGAACGGCCTTGCGGCGCAACTCAGGTGTGAACTTAGTCTCGCACTTAGTCTCGCTTGACAAGGTGCGAGATAAGGCGCGAAACATGGAAGTCGTTCACTATACGGACGACTGCGGATGTTACGCGAAGGATCAGGTTGCGTAAAAACGCAGGTCCGGTTTCCAATCAGACATGTCCGGTTGGAAACCGGACCTAGTGTGCCCAGCATGGGCATGAACTTATCATTTGAAAGGAAATGATCGCAAAGCAGTGACAGCAAGCGCAGTGAAAGACAAGGCCGCAACCGCAAGGGAGTGAGCTGAAAGAAGTCTGTAGCAAAGACACGACCGCAGGAACACGAACAGATTGAGGCAGGATACGGGCGATGAGTGCGCTAGGGAGCACGAAATCCAACAGTCACCGAAAGACGTACACTGTAGAGTCTGGCGGCACGGGTCGAAAGTTCATGCACCTTACCTGGGGAGGCCCCACCTTTGAGAGAAGGCGGGGAGTCAGCAGAGGCCGTAGTAGTGAAGATAGTTCCTGAAAGGGAAAAGGAGCGAAGGGCTGAAGAACCAAGAGAGTGAAATCAACCGAAACGCTCGGTTATTGGAACGATTGGGACATCGACAGACAAGGGTATAGCCATTGCGGCTAATATATCTTAGTGCGGGGACGGCAAAGCCGGTGGATGCCGGGGGAGCCTTACTCGTGATGACCTAGTTCCTAAATCGGCGCAATATGGTGTAAGAAGATGCACAATGGAGAAAACACGGAAACGGTAACGGTCGAATCGTTACTACATAAAGAAAACCTGAGAGTGATTGGTGGTACGCTCGAGCCTGGCTTGTGGGGCGAGGGTTACGAAGTGTTGATATCTGGAATGAATGGACTGCCGAGGAACACACGCTGCAACGCATCAAGTGTGCTGACCTTGTTTTTGCGGGCGGTGGAGACATAGCTGCAAATACGGCAGAAGTTTACGAACGACTGGAAACTGCGGAATGTACCGGATATCTTTTGCCGTAGTTTCATCATCCGCAGATCACGCTCTGACTGGTTGTTGTCAAATGGGATCGCGAAGTCGCGCATAAAGGTGAGGATGCCGTCGGAGTAGTCGCGGAAGCGGTCAAGCAGATTGCGGGCTTTGCTTTGTTTGCGGCGACCCCGCCGTTTCGGGCCGGGCACTGGTTCCCTGAAAGCGCGACCGATCAACGAAAGTCTCCAACACATGGACGGGATGCCCATACTTCGCTTGCCAATCGGCGCAAATCCGTTGAACAATAATCCCCAGCACATGACTGGCCAGATGAGGAACTTGTATCCAGGACGGAATGAGAAAGCGCATGTTGTTGGTCAGGTGTTGCAGGTTGCGTTCGCGTGTAGTGCGATCCCAACCCAGGAAGGTGTCGCGATCAGCACACTTCCATGCCGCCGCGCCGAATAAGGCACAAGCGACTGCGCGGCCTTGATGATCGCGTACGAGGTAACGGAGATTCTCGCCGACTGTGTTGCGGTGTCCGAGGTAATGCTCATGGGCTAGCAGACTATTAAATAGCCGTGCGTCGTTCGAGCCCGGTTCGATGACACTTGCGCTCAACGGACGCAGATCACGCAACGTGCCGCGAACCGTCTCGTACACTGGTGGTGCGACAGGTAGGCCGCGATTGCGCAAGCCGTTTGTTGACGGACGTATTCGTGGCGGCAGCTGGATGTGGCCCGCCCGCTCCAATTTCAGTAACAAAGTGCGGCATGCCATGTCCTTGAGTTGACCACGCGCGTTACGCCAGTTCCAGAGGCGGCATAGTTCCTGGCTGAGCGGTGTTCGGCCCTTTGCTGGCTGCGCAGCTATCAGTGCGCGGATCATTTCAATATCCGCTTCACTCATCTCGCGCCCTTGTAAAACCATAACCGTTGTCATGGCGCTAAGGATACAACAAACAGTCCAACCGAGATCAGTCTAAAAAAAATAAATTTTGCTATTGTGTTTTTCCGGGGGGGGTGCTAACATTATGACAATTGGAATTAGCTGTAGCCAATTCCCTCAGATGCCCGCTATGCGGGTACCTGAGTAGTTACGATACGGGTTTATTATACCGTGGGACTTCGCGGAGGCAAATGTTTGACCTCTGCCGGGTTCAACCGCCGGATGCGGAAAACCGCATGTCCGGTGGTGTGGAAGGGACACGGGGCGAAATCCCCGTGTCCCCATCCGATCAGAAGATCAGCCGCGCCTTCAGTTGACGATAGCGGCGACTATGGCAGAGCGAATACTACATAAAACTCTTATAAACGTTCGGCAGATAACCTTTTGACACAGATACTTTTTGCAAAGAACAATTAATTTTTCTTCTCCGGATGCCAAAATTTATGAATTTTTGATTACCTTAATTATGTATTCTATATTCTGTTGTTTAGGAAACCCAGTAAAATCGATTTGACATGTCCGCTGTACAGAGAGTACATCCGGGCAAATGGAGGTCTTATGAAAAGTATAAAGTTTTTAAAGTTAGTATGTGTCTTTCTGTTGATTTTTTTGACTCAGAGTGTAAGGGCCGAAGATCTCGGAGAGATGCTAAGTGGATATACCCCTGGTGGCACAGGTTATGATAGCGCATGGAGTGTAATTGTTGGTGGCGACTTCACTGTTAATACAGGCGCTGCAAGGGCTAGTGGTCGTATTTTTGTCCGCAATAATATGAACCTTTCGGGGAACTACGCGTTGGGAGGCGTTACTGACCCAAATGCGCGTCCGCCTGATGATTCAGAGGTGCTTATTGTTGGTAATGACCTGCTTGGCAGCGGGAGTTTCAACGTGGGAGCCGTTGAAGTTGGTTACCGCGTACGTTTCGAAAACACGTGCTCACCTAATATTACTTTTGGATGGTGGGGTGCTTTTCCGCCTTTAGTAGGGGGTGTTGATAATGCCAGCGCTGATCTGCTGATAGCGGATCTTCAACAGAAAAGCGCCTACTGGGGCTCGCTCGCTTCAACCCCGGGCGGATCAATTAGTAAAGATGCCCAGCACCTGTATATCACTGCTGATGGCATTAGCGGCAACCCTAAACTTTGGGTCTTTAACCTTGATCAAGACGTTGTATCCAGCTCTACTATTGAATTCAGTGGTTTTGAACCTGGGGATACAATCTTGATTAATGTGAACAAAGCGGGCGCATCAGATGCGTGTTCGATCTCACCGTCAAGTTTTGCTGTCAACTCCGAGTTTGACAGCTATATAAACTCACGCCTGCTTTGGAATTTTCCGGATGCAGTGACAGTGCAACTTGCGGCGCTATCTGGCTTACCAGGAGCCGTTTTAGTCGGAAATTCCAGCAGCACGACTACTGTGTCACTGAATGCCGGCCATAAGGGGCGTTTTGCGACTTGCGGTAATTTAGTGCACTCAGCTGGCGCATTTGAGAACTATCCCTTTGATGGTAATCTCCCTGATCTGCCTGCAAAGATCTTTGGCTATCTGTTCTTGGATAAAAATGACGACCAAATTCGCAACTCAGGAGATATCGCGATCACCAACGCTCTGATCAGTCTGATAGTTGATGGTGTCACAGTTGCCGCAACCAATACCAACTCAGAGGGCTATTATTACTTCGCCGAGGTTCCCGCAGGCGTTATCACGCTTCACGCGGTTCATTCGGCTGCCACTCTGGTGGGAATACCTGTTTCAAGTGACCCGATGCGTAACCGCGCGGTCGCGGGTGCGGGTGAGATCGCTGTGATCGAATATACAGTTACCTCAGGCAGCGGCGTTCTATCGACAACTCCGGGCGAGCCGCTTAACTTTGGCTACAGCGTGCATCCGCTCTCAACGCAACTCGATGTGCGGCTCTACACTGCGGCTGATGGCCGCGTGATGATCGAGATCGCTACTGTCAATGAGAGTGGCAACCATCCGATCGAGGTCTATGCCAAGATCGACGGAGAGTGGATATTGGTCGCGACAGTCCCAGCTGACCAGATTGTCGGCTTTGGCCCCAACACTTATACTGTGGAGACCTTTGGGCTCACACCTGGCTCGAGTTATGATTTCAAAATTGTGGACGAATCCGGCCACATCTTTGAGTCGGGCCTGATTCAGGTTGCACAAACGCAAATAGTCGTGGAGGCCATGACGCTGACACCGAAAAAGATTAAGCTCGTATTCAATACGGAATCAGATATGTCTTATCAGGTCATGGTCTGCGAGACTCTGGGCGCGCCCTGGGTGGTGGAATACGTCCAGCACCCGACCGAGCACGGTTTTTCAGAGCTGCTTAGTAATCAGCCCTTTAACGCCGCGCCTGGAAATAAAACCGAGGTGCTTGTGCCGCGCAACTACCGCGCCAAAGCTTTCTACAAGATCATCAAAGTTCAATAGTTTTAATTGTGAAAATCGTAACTTCTCAATAACCCGCTTTGGAACAGCCTTCCGTCTTCGTGCTTCGCAGCTACGCCGGAGACGGAAAGGCTGGACAACAAACCTCACAAAGCATCCGTTTGTTGTTCACGCTTAAACGTTTTCTTGTTAGAAACCTGCGGAAACCCATCACTTCTTTTGTTATTCCGAAAACCGGTTCAACAACAGATGGTTTTTGACTCTATAGCGTTGACAATCCCGCCGATAAGTAAGATACTAAGTGCTTTAATTTGTTTTAAGGATAGGGGTAATAAGGAGAATAGCTATGGCACAGAAGAAAAATGCAGTGAAACGGGTTGCGATTGTCGGCTTTGGTTTCATGGGACGGATGCACTACGGCAACTGGAAGAAGATGAAGGGCGCCAAAATTGTTGCGCTGTGCGATAAAGACATGTCGCAGTTCACGTCGCCGATCGCAAGCGGAAATATCGCGGGAGCAGATGCGGCAACTGATTTTGGAGATGCCGTGATCTATGATGATTTTGACAAGATGCTGGCTGAGGCTAAGCCCGACGTGATCTCCCTGACATTGCCAACACCTTTGCACGTTGCTCTTACAAGCAAGGCGTTAGCGGCAGGGGTGAGCGTGCTGTGCGAAAAGCCCATGGCGCTGAACGCGGCGGATTGCGACAAGATGCTGAAAGCCGCTGAAAAAGCGCCGGCTGGCACTAAGCTGATGGTCGCGCACTGTCTGCGTTTCTGGCCTGCGTATGTGTATCTCAAGAAACTGGTGGACAGCAAAAAGTATGGGAAGGTGATTGCGGCTTCGTTCCGTCGTTTCAGTGCGCCTCCGGGCTGGCAAAAAGGTAAAGGCTGGTTCGGTGACGAGAGCAAGAGCGGCGGTATGGCTCTTGATCTGCATATTCACGATACGGATATGGTGAACCACCTTTTCGGTATGCCCAAATCGGTGATGAGCACAGCGGCTTACGCAGAAGACGGCACGATGCAGTATATCTCCACGCTTTATGATGTGGGCGGCGCGGCTGTGACCGCTGAAGGAAGCTGGGTGATGACAAAATCATTGGCCTTTGACGCCAGTTATTTTGTAACATTTGAAAGAGCCAATGTGGTGCTCGATGGACGTCGTGAGATGCCGCTGTGCGTTTATCCAGATAAGGGCGAACCTTTTGCTCCGAAGCTGGCCGAAGGGGAGGGTTACGAATACCAGATCAAGTGGTTTCTGGACGTACTCAACGGCAAGGATCGCGAGTGCGTGACCACGCCTCGGCAATCGCGCGATTCAGTGAGAATCGTGGATGCGGAAAAGAAATCCGCAAAGACAAAGAAACCTGTGAAGCTTAGTTAACAAAACGATAAAATAAAGGAGAAAACATTATGCAGATCTGTGGCAATAAGTGGCCGGTCGGCGTGTGCAGCTGGTCGTTCAGAAAAGATATCGATGAGATCGGTTCGGTCATGTCGGCATGGGGAGTCGAACACATCAATTTGGCGATCGCGCCCGCGCTCGGCCCGAACGGCGATGCCTATCTGGAAGCGGTAAAGCGCCAGAACTGGACGATTACGGCTGGCATGATGAATTACGATTTCGAGGATTACAGTACGCTCGATGCCATCAAGGTGACTGGCGGTATTGCCCCTGACGCGCACTGGCCCGCCAGTGGCGAGGCATTCGCCAAGGCGGCAAAAATCACCGCCGAACTTGGCTCAGATCAGATCGCGATGCATGTGGGGTTCCTTGACCATACGGAAGAAGCCTATGCTAAGAAATTCTATGATCGTGTGCGCTATCTCGGTGATCGCGCAGGTGAGGCAGGCGTGACATTGCTGATGGAGACAGGACAGGAGACCGCCGAAGAGTTGCAGCGTTTTGTTGAGACGCTCAACCATCCGAATGTGTTTCTCAACTTCGATCCGGCAAATCTGATCCTTTATAACAAGGATGAGCCGATCTCGGCTTTCCGCCGTTTGGCGCCGTGGGTGCGTCACATACATATCAAGGACGCGATCCGCACGATCGAGCCCGGCACATGGGGCAACGAAGTGCCGTGGGGCGACGGTCAGGTCAATACCTTTGCGTTCCTGAATACGCTGGCTGAGTGCGGTTTCAAAGGCGCGCTGGCAGTTGAGCGCGAGGCCGGTGATCAGCGCGTCAAAGACATTGCGACCGCATTGCGCCGGTTGGCCGCATACTGATCGCACCTGTGAATTAATTAAGTAAGTGGCCGAATTGTCAAACGCGCATCATGATGGCATGTCATCAGGTTTGAGCCACACGATAGAGAGTAATAAATAATAAAAGCGCGGATAATTATATCCGCAACACTTAGGGAGGATTATGACTAGTAAAACAACCCGTCGCAATCTTTTAAAGATTGCCGGTAGTACCGCGGCCGTATATGCGGCACCTTTTTCAGTCTCAGCCGCCACCCGGCGTCGTTCGGTCGGCGCCAACGACCGCATCCGCATCGGTGTCATCGGTAGCGGAGACCGCGGACGCAACGCGCACATGAAAGGGCTTTACAAGCACGTTAAAGAAACTAACTTTGAGGTCGTGGCCATTGCTGACCCATGGCGGCTGGCCCGCGAGCAGGCCAACGACATGGTCAAAGAGTGGTTTGGACGGGACGCGAAACAGTTTGTCTCCTACCGCCAACTGCTGGAACTCAAAGAAATAGATGCTGTCACCATCGCTTCTTGCGACGTTCATCACACAACACATCTCGAAGCCGCGGCAAAGGCGGGCATGCACGCTTATTGTGAAAAGCCTTTGGCTGTTGAACTTCCAGATCTCATCCGCGCAGTCGATGCTGTTAAAGCGGCGGGCACGGTCGTTCAGATCGGCACCCAGGTCCGCAGCCTGCCTTCAATGGTCGGCGCGCGAGACCTCTTCCGTACAGGTATTTTCGGTAATCTCTCCCGCGTCGAGGAGTGCCGTAACTCGGAAAGACCTTACTGGTATGGCTACCTTAAAGACACTGTCAAGGAAGAGGACGTGGATTGGAAGGAGTTTCTGCACGGCCTACCCAGGCGCCCCTTCCGCTCTGACATCTACTCAGGGTGGTATGGTCACTACGAGTTCTCACGCGGGCCGATCCCTAACCTCGGCGCCCACTATATCGATCTCGTCCATTTCATCACTGGCGCGACTTTTCCGACATCTTGCGTCTGTCTTGGTACCAGCAGTCCAACCTGGAAGGACGAGCACAACTTTACCAACCCAACCAGTATCCAGGCCACTTGGGTTTATCCGGGAGATTTCCTTGTCAGTTCGTCCAACAACCTCGCCAACAGCGCGGGCCGCATCCGGAAAATCTACGGCGACAAGGGTTCGCTCGACTTCAGTAGCTGGAGTAAACCGACTTATGACTGTGAAGGTGCCCCTCGGCGAGACGGTTCCATTCGCGGCAAAAACGAAGTCACTCCCACAGAGCATCCAGATCACTATCTCAACTGGCTCCAGTGCATGCGCAGCGGTGAAACGCCCAACGCCTCCATCGACGCTGGATACCAGCACGCGGTAGCTGTCATCATGGCCATGAAATCCTACGAGAGAGGACGCAAGACGCTCTACGATCCAGTCAAGCGTAAAATTACCTACGCGTGATTGGGGAGTGCTGAATTCAGAAGTCAGAATTCTGGAGTGCTGAATTCAGCCCGCCTAGTGGGTGTACCGCGAAAAAACACTGGGGTAACTCGAAGTTCGGCAGCATAGAAATCTGAAGTCGTGCAGTCGTGAAGTCGCCAAGTCGATCTTTTTCGCCCTTCGATTCCGATACCGATACCGACCCCGACCCCGAGTTACAGACATGAAACTGTGACAAAATGGCCGAGTTATAGGGAAAACAATGTCAAAGGATAAACTTTCACGAAGAGCATTCATGGTCAGCGCATCGGCTGGATTAGTCGGTGCCACTGTTTCGCCAAATGTCTCCTGCAAGAGTGTTATGCCTTGTTTATATAGTAGCGGAGGTGTGTCCACCGAGGCTTTTGCTCGAGAGGTGGAGCGGACGCTCCCGCGGGAGGAATCCTACGCCTACCATAAACGACTCTCCGAGAGTCCGGTGCATATAACGGCAAGGCGGGATACTGAGGCCCAGCCAGGGGACAATGAATTCTCGCTGCCCACGCAGGGCTGGACACTCACTTGGAACCCGAGCTGTTCAGAGGTTCTAAAGACCGCTGCGCATGACTTTCAGGATTATCTGAACACGTCGATGGGAGTTCGTGTGCAGATCGAAAACCCTAAGTCGTTGGAGGGCTGGCAAAGCAGGCAACGTAACATCGTCGTTGGAACGCGCGACCAGCTGCCTGGGTGCGGGACAAAACTGAAGGGACCGAAAGATTACGAGATCACTGCGACGCCGGAGCGGGTGACAGTGTGCGGCTACGACGAGCGGGGCGCTATGTACGGGCTCTATAACCTGGAGGCCCGGATGAACCTGCGCGAGGCGCCTTTCCTGCCCAAAGATCTTAATACAATCCGGCGCAGCCTCTACAGTGTGCGTATGGTTCAGTCCTGGATGGGCTGGATGGAGTGGCCGGACCGTTTGCTCTCGCATTTGTCTCATGACGGATTTGACGGTATCTTCGCCTCGGTTTACGCCAACCCGACCGGAGATCGCACCACAGCCGAGACATCGACAGAATTTTACGCGCGCCTAATGTTCAGAATACGTCATCAAGATCCCGCCCGGATACGGGACTTGATCAACCGCGCCGCGCGGTTTGGGATCAAGGTCTACACTCCGATCATCTACCAGTACATGGGGACCCCGGAAAGTGAAGCCGGACTGCGGAAGCTGGTCCGCGACACCGTGAAAGAGTTCCCTGATATCCAGGGTTATATCCTGTTGACAGAAGGGTTCTGGTACAAGAAATGGGGCGGCGGTCACGGCGCGAGTAAAGCTTACCTGCAGGACTGGGCGCAAAATTGGAGCAAGGCGGTCGGCATCGTGTCCGAGGAGTGCCACCGCGTGAATCCCGCCATCGAGGTTCTCCCTTGGGAATACAACATCGATTTTCGCCCGCAGAACGTTGAGATGAAGCGCTACTTTATCCGGCAGCTTCCTCTTGACACAATTCCACTGCTCACATGGGAAAACGGGAAGAGTTTCGAGATGGACGGTCTGCAAGGATTTTTACGCGACTACTCGATAAGTCAGGTCGGGCCAGCGGAAGTAACCCAAGCCCAAATCAAGGAAGCCCGGCAACGAGGCATGAAAGTTTATACCAACGCAGACACCTTCCTCTGTGGAGCGCAGTTGCAGACCGCACCCTACCATCCCTTTCCTTACCAGTGGCACGCACGGTACAAGGCGCTTGAGAAATACGGGGTGAGCGGCACACTTGAGAGTTGGAGCAGCGGCTATAGCCCGAGTTTCATGACTGAGCTGCGGGCCTGGTCCTGCTGGAGCAACGAGCCTCCGCTGGACGATCTTTTAGGCGCCATCGCCTCCCGCACCTTCGGCGCGGATGGAAGAGACCTGGCCTTGAAAGCCTGGAAGCACTTCAGCGAGGCGATCCGCCTGGTGCCGGACACCGGCCCGACGATGGGAACCAGTAATGCTGTCAGCAATCCGCTGTTCTTGCAGGAGCCGCCCATTCGCACCGCCACGTTCAAGAACTCGTGGACAGATCACGACAAGTGGATGGGATATTTGGGCGGAAAGCTCAATCCCTATTGGCCACTTACCCTTTCCCGCTTGGTTTTCTATCCCGACTTCACAAATCGGACAAACAAGGCGGAGCTTTATGCCCGGAGCGTTTCCGGGATAGAGGCAACCGGAGACGTGAGGGTTCTGCCCGTGTTCCTGAAACACCTTCGGCTCGCTGCCGATCAGCTGGGCGAGGGATTAGAGCTATACCGGGCAGCTGCTCTGCGTAGTCCGGCCACCAAGCGCGCTGCCGCGCTGCGCGAAGTCATCGTGGCCGAACAGATTCAGCGGATGCTGCTAAGCAACCACGCGATCCTTGAATTCGAAGACCTCCGTCTGAAACTTGTCACAGAACAGAACTCGCTGAAAGCGGAAGGAATCCTTGACCGAATGAAAAATATCTTGCGTGACGAGATCGACCGCACGGAGTTTTCCCTGCTCGCCGCCACTCGGGATTCACGCCTTGGCTTCCAGTTCGAGTGCGACTATGTCTACACGCCGTACTCATTACAGCAGAAGCTGGACATCCTGCGGGAGACACTTAAGAAACAACTGCCCGCCGTGCGACGCAGAATCGCTGCCCTTTAACTCCCAAAGGCCGTAATTATGGAGCACCATATCATGCATTTAAATTTTGCAAATCGACTTATATTGACTACCAGAGGTGTTTCCATCCTGCGCACTCCGACTGGTTTGCTGTCAATCTTGAAAAAAACTGTGCTGACAGGGTGCGTTATTCTACAGACATGGTGCAGTGGGGGTTTGGTGGCGGAAGCGGAGTTTCGAGAAGCACCGGAAAAATATTGGGATTCTAGCGAGTTGTTTAAGGTGCCGATGTTCCGGGACTCCCCTTTCGCTGACAGCAAATGCGCAGGCCTGCGTGATCTTCTGGTAACAGGTGCGGAAGTCGAAGGAAAACCGGCGGAGTTTTTTGCTTACGTCGGTTATCCTGACACTCCTGCGCCGCGCGGGGGCTTCCCCGGGATTCTGTTGATTCATGGTGGTGGTGGAACAGCCTACCCGCAATATATAAAACTTTGGCTAGACCAGGGTTATGCGGTTATGGCACTGGATTGGTATAATCAAAGACCGCTGATAAAATCTGTTAAAATGACCGAGACCAACCTCGAGCGCGCTCCTCTTGAAGGTGGCAAACGATCCATTCATACAGTAAATGTTGCCAATATGGTGCTGGCACACTCCCTGTTGCGTTCACTGGAAAACGTGAATGCGGAGAAAACCGCTTTTGTTGGCCTGTCCTGGGGCAGCTGGTATGGTGCCATGGTGGCCGCGGTCGACCCAAGATTCAAAGGCGGCATCGAAATCTATTGCGGGGATGTTGTCAGGAACAGTAAAAGCTTTATCAACGGTCGTTTTCACCATGCGGGCAAGGTGCCGCTGTGTTGGGTGACAAGCACCAATGATCAGAATGTGACCCCGGCTTCACTGCAGGCGGGCTTTGATGAGTGCGCAAACCTAGAGAATAAATCTTTGATAATACACCTGCCGCACTCACATATTGGATTCACCTTCCCATCCTGTTTCCGGATGGCGGAATATTTTCTAAAAGACGGGGCTGGCCTGCCGAAACTCGGCCAAGCGCAGACCAATGAAAAAAAGATCCGCGCCGACATCCTGGCCCAAGGCAGAGGGATTACCCGTGCAATACTCTGCTATACCGAAGACGCACAAGAAAAGACGACCCATAAGCGAGTATGGAAAAGTGTTCCGGCTCAGTTTGACAAAACCAGCGTCTGGGCCGAATTGCCGGATAAGGTTTATCAGTGTTTTCTATCCGCATACGATGAAGAATCCCCGCACAACGATCTCTGCGGTTCCAGCAACCTGATTGAATTTCCCAACTTTGAAAGTGCCGCATTGCCATGATTATTTTGGTTTGGTACAATACCAAAGTCAACTAACTGCCTTTAAATGTAATTGAATTGAAAGTGATAATGAAGTAGTGCAAGCATCCTGCTTGCGGATGAAGTTTTTAGTGAACACGCACCTGTATTAAGGAGAAGATAATGTCCAAAAATAGACTTTCACGAAGAGCATTCATGGTCAGTACATCGGCTGGATTAGTCGGTGCCACTGTTTCGCCAAATGTCTCCTGCAAGAGTGTTATACCCTGTTTATATAGTAGCGGAGGTGTGTCCACCGAGGCTTTTGCTCGAGAGGTGGAGCGGACGCTCCCGCGGGAGGAATCCTACGCCTACCATAAACGGCTCTCCGCGAGTCCGGTGCATATAACGGCAAGGCGGGATACTGAGGCCCAGCCAGGGGACAATGAATTCTCGCTGCCCACGCAGGGCTGGACACTCACTTGGAACCCGAGCTGTTCAGAGGTTCTAAAGACCGCGGCGCATGACTTTCAGGATTATCTGAACACGTCGATGGGAGTTCGTGTGCGGATCGAAAACCCTAAGTCGCTGGCGGGCTGGCAAAGCAGGCAGCGTAACATCGTCGTTGGAACGCGCGACCAGCTGCCTGGGTGCGGGACAAAGCTGAAGGGGCCGAAAGATTATGAGATCATTGCAACGCCGGAGCGGGTGACAGTGTGCGGCTACGACGAGCGGGGCGCTATGTACGGGCTCTACAATCTAGAGGCTCGCATGAATCTGCGCGAAGCGCCCTTTTTGTCCAAAGATCTTAATATAGTCCGGCACAGTCTCTACAATGTGCGCATGGTTCATTCCTGGATGGGCTGGATGGAATGGCCGGATCGCTTGCTCTCGCATTTGTCCCACGATGGGTTTGATGCCGTCTTCGCCTCGGTTTACGCTAACCCGACCGGAGATCGCACCACGGCCGAGACATCGACGGAATTTTACGCGCGTCTGTTATTTAGAGTGCGCAAACAAGATCCCGCTCAGATACGGGACTTGATCAACCGCGCCGCGCGGTTTGGGATCAAAGTCTACACTCCGATCATCTACCAGTACATGGGGACCCCGGAAAGTGAAGCGGGACTGCGGGAGCTGGTCCGCGACACCGTGAAAGAGTTTCCTGACATTCAAGGGTACATTCTACTGACAGAAGGGTTCTGGTACAAGAAATGGCGCGGCGGCGGCACGGGTAAAGAGTACATGCAGGACTGGGCGCGGAACTGGGGTAAGGCAGTCGGTATCGTGTCCGAGGAGTGCCACCGCGTAAACCCCGCCATTGAGGTTCTCCCCTGGGAATACAACATTAACTTCAGCCCGAAGAATGTTGACATGAAGCGTTATTTTGTCAGGCAGCTTCCCGCTGACACCATCCCCATGCTCACCTGGGAAAATGGAAAAAGTTTTGAGATCGACGGCCTGCAAAGCCACCTGCAAGATTACTCACTATCCCAGGTCGGCCCTGCGGAGGTGACTCACGCGCAGATCGGGGAATTGCGCCAGCGGGGCATGAACGTTTATTGTAAGGTCGACACATTCGCCAGTTGGCAGTACGGCACCAGCCCCTATCTTCCCTTCCCTTATCAGTGGCACGCTCGCTACAAGGCGTTGGAGAAGTATGGGGTGAGCGGCACGCTCGAGAGCTGGAGCAGTGGCTACAGCCCGAGTTTCATGACTGAGCTGCGGGCTTGGTCCTGCTGGAGCGGCGAGCCGCCGCTGGACGATCTTTTAGGCGCCATCGCTGTCCGCACCTTCGGAGCGGCGGGGAAAGACCAAGCTTTGCAAGCCTGGGAACACTTCAGCGAGGCGATCCGCCTAGTGCCCGACACAGGGCCAAACATGGGCACCAATCACGCCGTCGGAAACCCACTGTTTTTCCAGGAGCCGCCCGAACGAACTGTGACGTTCAAGTATTCATGGACTGATTACGGCAAGTGGTTGGGATATTTTGGCGGCGGGGTCAATCCCCGCTGGCCTTATACCGTCTCGCGCATGGTTTTTTACCCTGATTTCAGCAACAAAACGAACAAGGCCGAGCGGTATGCCAGAGGTGCCACCGGCATAACGGTCGGCGCGGAGACGAAGGTATTGCCCATATTTCTCAAGTACTTGCGGCAGGCGGATGCCTTAATGGAGAAGGGTCTGAAGTTGTACCGGGCCGCAGCACTCAGCAGCCCAAAATCGAAAAGGCAACAGGCTGTCCGCGAAGTGGTAGTGGCCGAGCAGCTGCAGCGGATGATGCAGAGTGATTGCGCGGTGCTGGAATTCGAGGACTTGCGCCTGCAACAGGCGGCTGAGAAGGACAGCCTGAAAGCGAGGGCGATCTTGGACCAGATGGCGAAAATCCTGCGTGGTGAGATCACGCGTACAGAGCTTTCTCTGCTTGCCGCCACCCGGGATTCGCGCTTGGGATTCCAGTACGAGCAGGACTATGTTTACACGCCATATTCGCTACGGCAGAAACTGGAACTTCTGCGTGAAACGTTTAAAGAGCAACTGCCCGCCGCGCGACGTAAGGCGTGATGGATAAGAAAGAAATATTGTGAAGATAGTTAACAAAACGATAGAACAAAGGAGAATTATGACCAATAAAACAACCCGCCGTAATGTTTTAAAGATTGCGGGCAGTACCGCAGCCGTGTATGCGGCGCCTTTCTCAGTCTCAGCCGCCACCCGGCGCCGTTCAATCGGCGCCAACGACCGTATCCGCATCGGCATCATCGGTTGCGGCGGACGCGGGCGCAACGCGCATATGAAAGGACTCTATGCGCACGTCAAAGAAACCAACTTTGAGATTGTGGCTCTTTCTGATCCGTGGCGGCTCGCCCGCGAGCAGGCCAACGGTATGGTCAAAGAGTGGTTTGGACGGGACGCGCAACAGTTTGTCTCCTACCGTCAATTGCTCGAATGTAAAGACCTGGATGCCGTCACCATCGCCTCTTGCGACGTTCATCATACAACACACCTCGAAGCCGCGGCAAAAGCGGGCAAGCACGCTTATTGTGAAAAACCTCTGGCCGTCGAACTACCGGATCTCATCCGCGCAGTCGATGCCGTTAAAGCGGCGGGCACAGTTGTTCAAATAGGCACCCAGATCCGCAGCCTGCCTTCAATGGTCGGCGCGCGTGACCTTTTCCGCACCGGCATTTTTGGCAATCTCTCCCGCGTTGAGGAGTGTCGTAACGGGGAAAGACCTTATTGGTACCACTACCTTAAAGACACTGTCAAGGAAGAGGATGTGGATTGGAAGGAGTTTCTACACGGCCTACCCATGCGCCCCTTCCGCTCTGATATCTACTCAGGGTGGTATGGTCACTACGAGTTCTCGCGCGGGCCGATCCCTAACCTCGGCGCCCACTATATCGATCTCGTCCACTTCATCACTGGCGCGACCTTCCCCAAGTCTTGCGTCTGCCTTGGTACCAGCAGCTCAACCTGGAAGGATGAACACAACTTCACCAACCCAACCAGCATCCAGGCCACTTGGGTTTATCCGGGAGATTTCCTTGTCAGCTCATCCAACAACCTCGCCAACAGCGCGGGTAGCATTCGAAAAATCTACGGCGATAAGGGTTCGCTTGATTTCACCAACTGGAGTAAGCCGACCTATGACTGTGAAGGTGCCCCTCGGCGAGATGGTTCCATTCGTGGCAAAAACGAAGTCACTCCCACAGAGCATCCGGATAATTACCTCAACTGGCTCCAGTGCATGCGCAGCGGTGAAACGCCCAACGCCTCCATCGACGCTGGATACCAGCACGCGGTAGCTGTCATCATGGCCATGAAATCCTACGAGAGAGGACGCAAGACGCTCTACGATCCAGTCAAGCGTAAAATTACCTATGTGTGATTGGAGGGTGCTGAATTCAGAAGGCAGGATTCAGAAGTCGAAATTCCGGATTCTGGATTCAGCCCGCCTAGCAGTTTTTCGGACTTCTCCGAAGTCCGAAAAACTGCTAATAAAAAAACCTCTTAATATTGTTTTTATCATAAAACCACAATAGCATGCGGAAATCTAGCTCACGGGTAGGGTTGCTTTTAAAGCCTTGCCATCAGATTTGAGCATTTTTTAGTATCTCAGCGGCTTTGCCGCTGTTATTAGCAGGCTGCCGGACTTTTAAGTCCGGCAGCCTGCTAGTTGGTGTGCCGCGAAAAAACACTGGGGTAACTCGAATGTCAGCTGCATCGGAGTCGGGGTCGGTATCGGAATCGTATCGAGCCTATGCGCTTTTCGATCCCGACTCCGATACCGACCCCGAGTTATAGTCAGGTCGAAGCTGTAGGGCGCGGGCCGTGAACGCGCCGGCGGTTGAAAGTGTGGTGCTTCACAAGTCGCAACGCTTGGCGATTGGTCCAAAAATCACCACCCCGCGGGTCATGGCCTGCGGCTGCAGTGCTTCGCAGGGCGGATTGCAAGCCGTTTGCAAGAGTTGTCATTCGGTGTCGCTCATAGAGCGACTACTACACATGCGCCGCGCTTTGAAATGCAAACCGTCATGCAAGTCTTGCCATTCGGTGTAGTAGCCGCTCTATGAGCGGCATTGCGCCGCGCGTTTCACCGCACGCCGGTCTGCAAGCTTTATCGTTCGTGTAGTAGCCGCTCTACTTGTCGGGCATGGTTCCGCCATGCCACGGCGTAGCCCCGCTATCGTCAACCGGAGGCATGGCCTCCCTGGATAAGGATTGCGATTAAGATTGAGATTAGGATGTGCATCCCTCCTAATCACAGTCCTAATCGTAATCCCAATCAAAAACCGGTGGTTCTTGGTCATTCATGACCAGCGACATATCATTAGAAAAAATCGAAGTTACAGGCAAGCCCGCCGCGGGGCGCGCCCCGAAAAAACACCGAGGTAACTAGACTAAAGAGGTCAAGTTACAGGCAAGTCGGCCGCGCACCGCGGGTGCGAAAAAACGATGGGGTAACTCGACGGTCAAACGCATCGGAGTCGGGGTCGGGGTCGGAATCGGGGTCGACCTCGTACGCTTTTCGATACCGATACCGATACCGACCCCGACCCCGAGTTACAGGCACGTAACTGCGACAAAATGGCAGAGTTACAGGCAAGGCTATCTGATTATCGCAACTGGATCACCGCTGCTATCGGACGGTGGTCGGAGGCCATTCGCTCATCCACCACATGATGTTTGTACGAGAAAGCTGGCAGCCCTTTAACCACAAAAAAGTCAATCTCTCTATCTGGTTTGTCTGATGGATAGGTCTGGCTTGCAGTTGCATTATCTTTTTTGAGCACACTCCATCCGTTGTTTTCCAGCAATTCCAGTGAGGCATCGCCCGGGGCACCGTTAAAATCACCAGCCAAAATCACTGGGTGCTTGCGTTCTGCAATGCCATTGAGCAGGGCTTGAACCTCTATGACCCGGATTTTTTCATTGGCAAGGCTGTGGGTGTTATGAATACTGATAAACGCGAGCGGTGTTTTCATAGCAGGCGGCTGAACCGTTACTTCCAGTGCGCTGCGCGGCTCAAAGTTCTTCAAATTTTGAAGCGGGTGATGAATACTCTCGAGTATGGGTAGACGCGAGAGGATCGCGACTCCGTATTCGCCGCCCTGTAAATCCAACGACCTTCCAAAGCATACTCCATGTCAAGCAACTTAGACAACTCAGCCACGATATCGCGGTTGCCGCTGCGTTTGCAAAGTTTATCAACCTCCTGCAAGGCGACCAGATCCGGCTTCTCTTTTGCAATCACTGCGGCAATCCGTTCTAGATCGACCTGGTCGTCCATGCCCCTCCCGTGCCTGATATTGTAGGAGACCAGCCGCAGCGAGGCATCCTTTGTAGGAGGATTTTCCGCCCCGTGTCCGCTGGTGATAACGCTTAACGTAAACAATAAATGGTTAAAGGGTTGAAAACGCGTAATTTTCCGGCTGAAACTTGTAGGGCGGGGGCCGTGACCCCACCGCGCATGGGCGCATCAATGTTGCACCTGTCGCTTGCCACAAGCGTTCAAATCAGATATTATAAGCATTTATTTGTTCGAATACCAGAGTGCTATGAATGTAGAAAACAAACATCGCGAAACATTATCGGCTGCCCGAAGAGTTGTTATAAAAGTCGGCACACGGGTGATCGCCCGCGCCTCCGGGGAGCCTGATCTGAACCAGATCAAGATGCTGGCCGACCAGGTTGCGCGGCTGCATGAGTTAAGCCACGAACTGCTGATTGTCTCATCTGGCGCTATCGGCGCGGGAGTCGAGGCCTTGGGCATGGCCTGCCGCCCCACGCTTGTACCTGATCTGCAAATGTGCGCCGCAGTGGGGCAGGCGAAGCTGATGGCACTCTACGATGATTTTTTCAAGGCGCATCGGATCATTATCGGACAGGTGCTGCTGACCCGCGCCGACTTCCGCCATAAAACTCAGTTGGCGAATGCCAAACGCACCATGCACAACATGCTTGAACATCGGGTTATTCCCATCATCAACGAAAACGATGTGGTTGCTAATGACGAAATTAAAGCCACTTTTTCGCTGGGCGATAACGATCAGCTCGCCTCACGCGTGGCCAAACTGGTACACGCTGATCTGCTGGTGATCTTCTCCACAGTCGACGGTGTTCTCGACGAAAATAAACAGCGCGTTCCCTACATCAACCGTATTGAGGATGCCTATAAATTGATCAACCCTAACCACGGTGGCTCCTCCCTCTCCAAGGGGGGCATGGAATCCAAGCTGAGCGCAGCGAAAAGGGCGCTGGGCGCTGGTTGCAAAGTTGTCATTGCCAATGGACGACAGGAACATGTGCTGGCTGATATTATGGCAGGCAAAAGCGTCGGTACTCTGCTGACAAAAGATTGAACTACGAATCGAATTACAGGAATGCTAATGAACACAATCCACAAACAAATCCGCCAGATGGGCGAACAGGCTCTGGCCGCCTCACGGGAGCTGATCAATTTTTCGAGCAATAAAAAAAATATCATCCTGCGTTCCATGGCTGACGCTCTGGAACAGCAGCGTGATTTGATTAAAACTGAAAACACCAAAGATCTTAAGGCTGCACGCGAGCAGGGGCTGACCAAGGCGATGATCGACCGCCTGACGCTCGATGATGTGCGTATCAACAGCATGATCACCGGAGTCCGTGAGGTTGCGGCGCTGCCTGATCCGGTTGGCCAGCGGATCTGGAGACGCGTCCGTCCCAATGGTCTGGTGATCGAGAAAAAACGTGTGCCATTAGGGGTGATCTGCATCATCTTTGAATCACGTCCGAATGTGACCGCCGATGCGGCTGTGCTCTGCTTCAAAACATCCAATGCCGTTATTCTGCGTGGGGGCAAAGAGGCTTTTCACTCTAATAAAGCCATTGCGCACGCTTTGCAATGCGGTGGCATAGCCGCAGGTATGCCGGTGAATGCCATCCAGTTGGTTGACACAATCGACCGCGCAGCAGTGCGAGAGCTGGTGCGGCTGAATGATTGTATTGACGTTGTGATTCCTCGGGGAGGAGAGTCGCTGATCAAAGCAGTGGTGGAGAATGCCACAGTCCCGGTGCTCAAACATTATAAAGGGGTCTGCCACCTTTACATTGACAAAAAGGCTGATCTAAAACAGGCCCTAGCCATCACTGAGAACGGCAAATGTCAACGTCCAGGGGTTTGCAATGCAATCGAAACCCTGCTGATCCATCAGACGCAAGCAGACGAATTCCTGCCCATGCTGGCATCCTTAGCCAGCCAGCAGGGGATTGAACTGCGCGGATGCGCAGTCACCTGCGCCACGCTGCCTGATTGCAGACCAGCCACTGAAGAGGATTGGCCAGCCGAGTATCTGGATCTGATTCTAGCGGTTCGGGTTGTCAAAAACCTTCCAGCGGCGATTGAGCACATCAACACATATGGATCGCATCACTCTGATGCCATTGTCACCAGCGACAAATCCAGTGCTCGTCAATTTCTGAAAGAGGTTGACTCCTCCTCGGTCTATGTTAATGCCTCCACCCGTTTTACCGATGGCGCAATGTTCGGTATGGGGGCCGAGATGGGCATCAGCACCGACAAGTTGCATGCCCGCGGACCGATGGGGCTTGAAGAACTCACAACTTATAAGTACACTATTACAGGTACAGGTCAAATTCGTTAATTTGATTCGTGGGGAAAATAGAGTTAAAAATAGAGTTAAAATAGAGCTATGACAAAATCCGCCAAAAAAAATGTGTCCGCAAAAAAAATTATCTCCATTATTTCCGATGCCGCCAATATCCTTGTCACAGGGCACATCCGCCCGGATGGCGACTCTATTGGCTGTATGATCGCGCTGGTCCGCCTGCTCAGCGGAGCTGGGATTAAAGCGGTTGCCACAGCAGAGAAGAAAGATCTGGGCGGGCCGGGTTTTCTGGACGGGGTCAAGCAACTGATCACCCCGCATGCTGCCACCCGGCAAAACTTTGATCTGATCATAACTGTTGACTGCGGCTCTCTTGACCGTGTGCCCGAGGAATTGCATGGGAAGCTCGAGAAATGCATTGTGATCAACATTGACCACCACCAAACCAACACCCGCTTTGGAGATTACAACTTTGTCCATGCAACAGCATCCTCCACTGCTGAGATGGTCTGGAAACTGAGTCGCCGGGCGGGCTGGAAACTCGACAACGTATGTGCGGAGGCCCTCTGGGTGGCATTGATTACCGATACGGGACGTTTTGCCTATGACATGACAACCCCGCTGACCATGCGCTGCGCTGCCGACCTGCTTCGCTACGGAGTTCGCACATCCTATATTAACGACCAGCTCTACTGCTCTTTTTCCCGCGTCAATATAGAACTCAAACGCCGCGCCTTCCGCTCACTGGTCATCACAGACCGTAACCACATTGCCTCCGTCACCCTCACGGGCGCTGACTTTGAAGAGACGGGTGGAACCAAAGCGGACGCTGAAGATATTATTGAAATACCCCGTTCATTGGTAAACAACAAAGTGGCTCTGTTTTTTTATGGCTGCGAAGATTATGGGGAGACCCGTATCAGTCTCCGGACGCGGGCACCGCTGGATGCCACCGCTCTGATTGCGCAGTTTGATGGCGGCGGACATTCGCGCGCAGCCGGTTGCGTTATTAAAGAACCACTCAGCAAAGCCAAGCGCATTATGAACCGCGCTATCAAGGTGTGGCTGGCCGAGCAGATGTCGGCTGGCACGACCGATTCGCTTTGAGCGGCATTGCATTGTGTCGCTCATAGAGCGACTACTACACGCGCTGCACTGCGAATGCATGACGAACACAAGCCGGCTGCAACTCTGGCCGACCGGTGTAGTAGCCGCTCTATGAGCGGCATTGCATTGTGTCGCTCATAGAGCGACTACTACACGCGCTGCACTGCGAATGCATGACGAACACAAGCCGGCTGCAACTTTGGCCGACCGGTGTAGTAGCCGCTCTATGAGCGGCATTGCATTGTGTCGCTCATAGAGCGACTACTACACGCGCTGCACTGCGAATGCATGACGAACACAAGCCGGCTGCAACTCTGGCCGACCGGTGTAGTAGCCGCTCTATGAGCGGCATTG
>JBAYXX010000034.1:0-37383 GCA_041673345.1 Kiritimatiellia bacterium | reverse complement strand
ACGATGTTGGTTGACGATTTTAAGGGGCGGAGTTTTTAATCGTAATCCGCTATCGCATGCCACGCCGAACGACTGGAAGGCGGGTCGCACAGCATCGTCGGCAAGCATCGAGTGTAGTAGCCGCTCTGTGAGCGGCATGTGTCGCTCATAGAGCGACTACTACACTAACCTCTGTGTCGCTCATAGAGCGACTACTACACTAACCTCTGTGTCGCTCATAGAGCGGCTACTACACTAACCTCTGTGTCGCTCATAGAGCGGCTACTACACTAAACGCCTTTAAACGTTCGATAAACAATTTTTTGGCTTGTGCTAATATTCAGCTGTTCCATGTGGCTTTTCCTTTCTCCAGTTTTTTGAAGAATTTTTGTTGAGGGGTATTGTTGCATGGGACATTTTTTTGTCCATTGTGTTGTCGCATTTCATATTACAATTCAGCCCACCCGTTTTTTATTGGGTTCTGTTTTGATATAATTTTGCTGTTTTGCTATAATTAATAATTTCACTAGGTGTGCATGCATCAACCCAACCGTTGTTTTTAAAACAACCACAAGTAGATTTAAATATGTTATATTTTTTAGGGGAACGTTTAGAGTCAGTATGGGGGCCATTTCGCCTGCTGACATCTCATATCATGCTTTTGGCAGCAGGAACCATGTTGAGTGCGCTCCTGGTCTGGGCACTGCTGCCAAAGTTATGGGGCAAACTGCCACGCGATGGCGGCAAGGCACTCGCGGCAGATGGGGGGAAGGGCGCCAAGGGCAAGCCGACCGGCGCCGGTGTGGTAATCACCCTGCTCGCACTGCCTGTGATCGCGCTTTTTGTGCCAATGGATTTGTGGCAGATGGCCGTGGTTTTCTGTCTCTATTTGAGCATGCTGTTTGGTTTCTTGGATGATCGAAGCGTGACTCCCTGGAGCAGATGCAAAAAGGGGGTGCTGGACTTGCTGATCTCCGGGGCTGCCGCACTTTGCATCTACTATGCCTGCGGTTCGGAGCTGTGGCTGCCCTTTGTGAAGCATGGGGTCGTGGCGCCACTCTATCTCTATCTGCCGCTGGCAGTGGGGATGCTGTGGATCACAACCAATGCCACCAATTGCAGTGACGGGGTGGACGGGCTGGCCGGCTCTCTGACTTTGCTCTCGCTTTTTGCCATGGCCGGGCTGCTTTACGGCGTTGTTGGCTACAAACCGGTGGCGGATTATCTCTTGATCCCCACCACGCCCAACGCCGCCCGCTGGGCCATTCTCGTTTCCACGATTGCCGGGGGGCTGGCCGGATATCTCTGGCACAACGCGGAGCCCAGCCTGGTTTTGATGGGTGACGCTGGCTCGCGCTTCCTGGGACTGTTGGTGGGCATCACGGTTCTGGTGGCAGGCAACCCCTTCTTGATCTTTGTGATCGCTCCTGTGGTGCTTGTCAATGGCGGAACAGGCATACTCAAGCTTTCTCTGCTGATTGCACTTGGAAAACTGGGCTTTGATGTTAGGATAACCCATGAGCTTTCGCTAGAGGAGGCTGCCAAACAGAGTGTGCTGGTCAAATCTTTGCACAGTATCCGCTTTCCTTTGCATGACCATTGCCGTAAAAATCTGCATTGGAGCAACGCTCAGGTCCTTATCCGGTTTGTGTTGCTGCAGTCATTTCTGACACCTCTGCTGTTTGTTATTTTAACCAAGGTCAGGTAGCTGAAAGAGGATCACTATGAAAACCCGTGCCATCATATTTAATTTAGGATCAATTGATCGCTTTGCCGCCGACCCCTTTCAGCTGCTGAAAAAGAACGGCTGGAACGCGGATGCTGATATGGTTGAGGTTGCGGAACTAGCGTTGCAGGTACTCCCAAAAAGTCGCGCGCGCTTGCAGGGTCTCTTTGCCGAAGAGGCGCACTATATCTGTTGCGCCTCCCGACCGCGCACTGTTCGAGCACTGCTGGATTTTGGCAATGTCAACTTCCGTTCGAAAAAGGTGACTTGGCTCGCCATGCCGTATGATGCGGCTGCGCTCAAAAAAGAGCATGGTCAGCCCTGGTTTCCAGTGATCGATCGTGAACGCTGCACAAGCTGCGGGATATGCCATGATTACTGCCTCTTTTCAACCTACACCCGTGATGACATGCGCGAGCCAGCGTTGCGGATCGAAGTGAAAAACCCATTGAATTGCAAAGCCGGATGCCCCGCCTGTGCGCGTCTCTGCCGCAGCAACGCGCTGATCTTTCCATTTAGCCCGGAGGCGGCACTGAACGGTGCCCTTGAGGAAGTAGGACGCGCGGGGGATGATGCCTTGCTGCAAGCCTTTGAGGCGGATCCCTTAAAGGTCTTGGCTGAACGTCGTCAGAAACGCCGCCTGATTGATGAAAAAAAATTGGCCGATGCCGAGCGCGACAGTTTTATCGGGCACTGAAACCTTTAACTAAATAACGTCGCTGGCCGACAGTGTAGGGTGGCTGTCCGTGAGCGGATGCAGCGAAAAAACGATGGGTAACTCAACCAAATGGCCGAAAAAAACAAAAATTATGATTGGGATTGGGATTGGGATTGGGATAAAAATATTATGCGTAAGAAAAAAAACAGGCCGCTTGGCCTGCGCCTGTTAACAGAGGTTAAGCCGCGTCTGCTGCTGAAATTTATCTTTGGTGCTGGCATCGGCAATCTGTGCGCGATCCGGGCCTTCGAAAAGCGCAAGCAACGTGGCATTGTCTTTCCGCCCTTTGTTTTTGTCAGCATCACCGGGCGTTGCAATCTCGCCTGCCGCGGTTGCTGGGCGATCGGAGCGAAGAACCCGGTGGACATGTCGCAGGTGCTTCTGGCGCATATTGTGGCCGAAAGCCGCCAGCAGGGGTGCCGCTTCTTTGGTATTCTGGGGGGCGAGCCGTTGCTGGTGGATTGGCTGCCAGGTTTCTTTAAAGCGCATCCTAACTCCTACTTTCAAATGTTCACCAATGGGCACTTGCTGACAGAGGCGACTGCGAAGGAGCTGGTTGAGGCTGGCAATGTTTCGCCCTTGATCAGCATTGAGGGGTGGAACGAGAGCTATATAGAGCGACGCGGCACAGGGTTTCAGAAGGCGCTCGATGCCCTGGCTCTTTGCCGCAGGAGTGGTTTGGTGACTGGTGTGGCGGTCTCGGCCTCCAACAGCAACTTCGACGATGTGGTGACAAGCGAATTTGTGGATGAGATGGTCCGGCGCGGGGCGCACTATCTCTGGTATTACATCTACCGCCCTTCAGGACAGAATCCAAACTTCGCGGATGCGTTGGAAGATGGCAAGGTGCGGCAACTCCGGGCATTTTTAGTGGCGGAGCGCAAACGCTGCGGCTCAATTGTGATTGTGGATGCTTACTGGGATCACAATGGCGAGGCGCTCTGTCCGGGTGCCGTAGGCATCAGCCATCATATCAACGCCATGGGGGATGTGGAGCTTTGTCCGCCAGTGCAGTGCTCTGATTGCCGCTTGACCCCGGCGAGCGATGTCGCGGCGGAGATCAGTGGCTCAAAGCTGTTGCAGGATCTACGGAGCGAAATTCCGAAACTCACACGCGGCTGTATACTAATGGACCATCCGGCAAAGCTGTCGCAGAGGGCGCATGCCATCGGCGCGATTGACAGCAGTGGGCGCGATACCTTCTTCCAAGAGCTCGCTGAGCGGAGCCCCATGGGCTGTCACAATCATAGCGGCAACCCCATCCCGGAGACGAGCTTCGCATACAAGCTGGCCAAAAAGTACTGGTTCTTCGGTTTTGGCGCGTATGGCTGAAGAGACAATCCAGAACACAAGACTTGAAACTATGCTCAGGATCGCAGTGATACACAAAAAAACGGATGCGGTCAGCATCCGTTTCTTTGTGCTTCATTCAGAGAGGATAATTTAAGCCTCAATGCCCTTTGCAGTCAGATATTCCAAAACCTTACCAACAGATGTAAGTTTCTCTGCATCTTCATCAGGGATCTCTGCGCCAAACTCCTCTTCAAACGCCATAATCAATTCCACCGTATCCAGGGAGTCTGCACCCAGATCATCAATAAATGATGCTTCTGGTGTAACCTGCTCGGCATTAACACCCAACTGTTCTACGATGATTTCCTGTACTTTATCTTCCAGTGACATTTGACTTCTCCTTGTTTGTTTTAAACCACAGCGCAAAAGAACTGCGGCAAATGTTGTTACATAACCATGCCGCCATTCACACTCAGGCACTGACCAGTCACATAGCTGGCCTCATCTGAAGCCAGAAACGCGACTGCTTTAGCAATATCCTCTGGTTCGCCGAAACGGGCCATCGGAATATTAGCGAGCATTTGATCACGCACATCCTGTGAAAGCGCATCAGTCATCTTAGACGAAATGAATCCTGGCGCAATTGCATTGGCGCGAACCCCGCGCGAAGCTAACTCCTTCGCCGTGGATTTCGTCAGAGCAATAACTCCAGCTTTGGAAGCGGCGTAATTGGCCTGGCCGGCGTTGCCGATCAAGCCGATTATCGACGCGATATTAACAATAGTGCCGCTGCGCTGTTTCATCATCGGGCGGGCAACAGCGCGCGAAAAAAGAAAGGTGCCTTTCAGGTTGACGCGCATCACGTCATCCCAATCCTGATCGCTCATCCTGATTAAAAGTGTGTCTTTGGTAATGCCCGCGTTATTGACCATGATGTCAATGCGCCCAAATTTCTCCATCACCTCTTTAATACAGGTGTTGACAGCATCGCTATCGCCGACATCAACCGCCACAGCCAGTGACTTGCGCCCTTTGGCCTCAATTGCCGCGACGCTCTCAGCGAGCCACTCTTTTTGCAGGTCGCAAACAACCACATCCGCCCCGCGACCAGCCAGATCTTCCGCAATGGCGCGTCCAATACCGCGCGCCGCGCCTGTAACAACAGCAACTTTACCTTCAAAGCATCCCATCATTAAACCCTCAAACCTTCTTTTGAACTTTAACTTCTCTGTTAACCCAGCAATTTCGCGCAACTCTCCAGTGAAGCGAGATCCTGAACATTGGCGCACTGCAGTGTGCGGTCAATCCGACGCAGCAGTCCTGAGAGTACTTTGCCGGGGCCAAATTCAATATAATCCTCGACTCCAGCGGCCTTGGCCTCGAGAACACAATCAAACCAGCGCACAGAGTCGGTTATCTGACAGAGCATCGCATGCTTTATATCCGCTGGTTTATCACTATGAAATTTGCCGGTGACATTTGACAGCACAGGCATGGTCGGTCTTTTAAATTCCACATCCACCAACACATTCGACAGCTTAATGCGAGCCGAAGCCATCAGCGGGGAGTGAAAGGCACCGGCGACATTAAGCACAATCGCCTTCAGCCCCATCTCTGCGGCTGCAGCCGACGCGGCGGCTACGCCACTCTTCACCCCTGACAGCACCACCTGCGTATCGGAGTTGATATTGGCGATGGTTAATCCGCATTTCTCGCAAAGAGCTGCCAGTTGTTCCGCACTGGCACCCATGATGCTGACCATACCGCTCGCCTGCTCATCGCAGGCCTCCTGCATAAACCGCCCGCGCGCCTCCAGCACCTGCAGCGTTGATTCAAAGTCGAGTACGCCCGCGAGATGCAGCGCGCTCCATTCGCCCAAACTCAAGCCAGCCGCCATCTTAAAACGAACCGCTGGAAATCTTTTCTGAAAGGCTTTGAAGGCCGCCACACTAACCGTAAAAATCGCTGGTTGACAGATGTTTGATTTTGTCAGCTCCTCTGCTGGACCTTCAAAACAGAGGGTGGTAATATCAAAACCCAAAGCATCATTCGCGGTTTTAAACAGAGCAGCAATCTCCGTATCCTCGGCAAAGTCTTTCCCCATACCTGGAAACTGCGCTCCCTGACCGGCAAACATACATAACTTTTCATTCATGCGGCAATCCTCAAAATCTATTCAAAATCAAATAACCAGAGATTAAGACTCCAAAACTTAATCAGTTTGACAAAATTTCAAAAAAAGTCAAATACAAATGGAAGGTCGACATAACTCCTTGCCGTTCAACTTCTAGGTTCTGAATTCTGTATTATGGGTTCTATGCGATTCAACAAAGTTGAACCGCACCCCACAGGCTCGGAGTTGTGGTCGAATTCCGCAATACTCTGTTCAATCCGCATTGCCACATCAGCGGACGCCGCGGCGCAGCCAGCGATAATCGCGTGATAGATCGCGCGGTAGGAGGAGGAACCGTGCGTGATAATCACAGCTCCCGGGACACCCAGCAATGGGGCTCCGCCATAGATCTCTGGGTCCATACGGTGTTTCATACTCTCTAACGCACCTTTGAGCAACAGAGCGCCCAGCTGACGCACAGGGTGGCGTAAAAACTCTTCTCTCATCCAATAGCTGACCGCGCGTGCGACACTCTCAGTGGTTTTCAAGACAATGTTGCCTACAAATCCATCACACACGGCGACATCCACATTACCCAAGAAAAGATCGTGACCCTCAATGTTTCCGCGAAAATCAACGTTTGTTTTCTTGATCAATTGAAACGCCTTCTTGGTCATATCATTGCCTTTGCAATCTTCGGTGCCAATGCTGAGCAAGCCGACGACAGGGTGCTCCTGCTTCAAAACTGCTTTCGAATATTCGCTCCCCATAATAGCGAACTGCGCCAGCCACGTTTCAGGGCAATCGGTGTTAGCACCAGCATCCAGCAACAACAGTGGACGACTTGAGTTGCGGGTCGGCATCACAGTGGCAATGGCAGGCCTGAGCACACCCGGTATACGTCCCAGGCAAAACACGGCCGCCGCAGAAACAGCACCGGAATTACCCGCTGAAACCATCGCATCCACCTCGCCGCGTTTAATCAGATTCATGCAGACATTAATCGAGCACAACTTCTTTTTGTGGATGGCCTTGGCCGGCAATTCATTCATACTGATCGATTCCGGGGCATGCACGATCTTGAGTTGATCTAGCTTGACCCTGGGAAACTTTAAAAGTTCCTTTTGAATCATTGCTTCATCGCCTACAAGATGCACACACTGGAGGTATTTCAGTTTGTTGATCGCTTCAACCGCGCCATGCACAATCGCATACGGCGCATTATCGCCACCCATTATATCGAGCGCTATTCTCAACCAAGCACTTCCTCTGCTAATTTATGACAGCCAAAAGGTTTTCGTGTCACCGAAAACCTTAATACAAGCAAACCAGCCCCTTAGTAACAAAAGGCTATTGCACTTTTGTAAGATTAAACCTCGACTGTCAGAACCTGGCGACCTTTGTAAACTCCACAGGCTGTGCAGACACGGTGTGACTGTTGATTGGCACCGCAGGATGGGCAGCTCTGCACCTGAAACAAGGTTGCTTTGATCTGACCTCTGCGAAGGTTCTTACGACGTTTTGATGTTTTCCGTTTTGGGACAGCCATATTACTTACTCCTTAATTCTCATCGTTGCGGTTTTAAGCCGCTCTCACATTCACCCGTTTTAGTCGAGTAAATTCAATGCAGACCAACGGTAGTCGCCGTGATCCATTTTGCATTCGCACCCGCCTTTATTCAAGTTTGCCCCGCATCTAGGGCAAAGTCCCAGACAGGCTTCACTGCAACGAGGGTGTGCAGGAAGATCAAGAATAATAACTTCCCTGATTTCATTGGTCAAGTCTAGGAATGCAAATTCGTCGTTTATTTCAAAACTTTCAACAAAACGGCTCTCTTTTACCTCTAAATTGAAGGTTTCATTGCAAAAAGAACAAATGCAAATAAAGCGCTGGCGCAACTCTCCGCGAACCAAAAGCTCATTTCCGAGACTTTCAATCTGGAGTTTATAGGCAATTCCGCCGACTGGCTGCACCAGCCCCTCCTCATCCTTCAAGCCTATGATGTCTGGGGAGGTTTCGCCCTCAACCAGCTCTCCACCTTCCTGCAGGCGGGATAAATCAACGATCAAACGCCCCTGTGTCTCCAACTCCGCCCCCCTCTCTCGCATCTTGTCGTGAAAATTTACTCGAAAAAGCCTGTATGTGTTTATGCACTGGAACCGGCACAAAACTAGTGGCGTCACCACCATATCTGACAATCTCCCGGATGGTGCTGGCAGTCACATAGCTGTAACTCTCGTTCGGCATCATAAACAGTGTCTCAATCTCTGGTGCTAGCTTGCGGTTGGTGAGTGCCATTTGAAACTCATACTCAAAGTCAGAGTAAACGCGCAGACCACGCACCACCACATCCACATTGCGGTGGCGGCAGTACTCAACCAGAAGTGTGTCCAGCTGGTCAATCTCCACGTTTTTCAACCCTGCCTCATCCACGCTTTCGCGAATCATAGACATGCGCGCTTGCACATCGAACATACTTGATTTCTTGATCGAAACACCAGCGACCACCACAATCACCCTGTCAAACAGCCTTACGCTGCGCTCAATAAGATCAAAGTGCCCCATTGTCAAAGGATCAAATGTGCCTGGATAAACCGCTACTTTTCTCATGGTGTCAATTCCTTCCGTCGCGTCTCACAGGACGCTTACGCTATTAGGCCCTAAGGCGCGACCTTTCACTCGCGTGCTCGCGCATTCACGCACTTCTCCACTCCGCGCCTGGCTCGGATCTAGGCTTGTCTCCTATACACTGCCAGCCGGGTGTGGCCATACTTCCGGTCACGCAATAGCTCCCACCCCTCAACTGCTCCCGCTGCAGCGGCAACCGGCATTTCCATTACAAAGATTCCGCCAAGGGCGACCACATTGTTCGTGGCTGCAAGTTCCACCAGGACCGCAAGGTCATCAGCTGCGGTGGCACTGTAGGGCGGATCAGCAAACGCAATATCCGCAGCTAGTCCGCAGCCAGCTGTCTGCAGCCAGCGTTCCACCTCGGCACAGACAACCTCACCGCGCTCAAGTGCCAAAGCGTCGAGGTTTGAACGCAGTAGTTTTATGTGGCGCGGCTCTTTTTCAAGCCAGATAACATGCTCTGCGCCACGACTCAGCGCCTCCAACCCCACCGCGCCTGACCCTGCGTACAGATCAATAAAGAACGCGCCTTCAATCTTATGCATCAAGATGGAGAACAGAGCTTCGCGCACACGGTCTTGAGTTGGTCGCACTCGGTCGCCTGCCGGAACCCGTAATTTACGTCCGCAAAACTCACCGCCTGTTATTCGCATAGTTTACTAGTATATCGAAAACACAGCTAAAAAAAAAGGGCCAACTTCTATTAAAGCGGGCTTGCTAAATAAAGCTGAATAAGCAGGGCGCACTCTGCTGCTTATTTTTGAAAGCGGGGACGGGCTTGCAATTTGAGAGGTTTTTTGCGGTACACAAAACTATACACAACGACAAATAACAGCAGAATCAGCATCAAAGCGCTAGCAATCGCAACAGGTAGCAAGAACATCTTGTTGCTAGTTCGGGCCCATAGGCCGCGCTCGCGCCACGCAGGGTTATCGGTTAAAGGGCTGGCAGAAGCCACCACAGGGGTGCCCCCCTTTGCCAGCAGAACTGCGAGCGCATCGGTATTCAGCCCTGAGATGGGTGGGGCCTCTGGATAGCCAGTCAGCAAGGTGTAAGATTGACTAGGCTGTGCCTGAAAGTACGCGCAGTACTCCGGGCCAGCAGCAGACTCAACCGTAAAAGCCATCGAGGGTGAAAACCCTTCGACCACGATCGCGTATATGGAATACGAGGATACAGGAAAGCTTAAGACAACACGCTCCCCCCTCACGTTGGTGCTGGGAGTAGAGCCGACCTTGTTGCGGGCCAGGAGTTGCCACTCCGCACCCGTGGGATTGGTGCTGCTTTGCCCCAGGAGCATATATTGAAACGCGCAGGCGGTGTCGACCCGCAAACCGAATTGCGTGATCGGCATGCGCTCTGTTTGCATGGTTATAATACGGCTGCCAGCATAGCTAACCTTTAAATCAGAGGCGGCATCTTTGAGGATGTCAAAACTACGATCGACCAGGATCGCGTCCCCGCCCGGGCGGACCACACTTGGGGCGATTTTGACTGAGACAAGGCCATGATTAGAGTTCTGTATAATACGTAAATCAGCAAAATCAGCGCGCACTGAACTGTATATTTGATCGCTTAACTTAAGTTCGGCCAACTGCGGGGCATTGATGAGCGGCAGTTCAATCAATGTCGCGTATTGAAAATAAGCGAGCGTGTCCTCGCGCGCCTCGACAACGGAGATGGCCGCCAAAGAGCAAAAGAGTGACAACGCGGTGGTCATGCCACAAAGCTGAGAATGGTTTTTCATAGCTCATTCGTAGTTGAAGATATCAGTCATCCGATAGATATGTCCTGTAGCGTTCTGCAAAGCCTCGAGCACCACCTTCCTGCTCCGATTGGTTAAACGTCGCCCTTTGCACGCTCTGGCAACCAGCTTATGGGTCATGGGTACACGTGATGCCACCAGCAGATCATGGGACTTGAGGTTGTGTTCAGCCATCACCGCGACCAGCGGCTGATCACCCAAATTTCTTTCCAGCTCATTCTTTTCCATACAATATTAAAACTCCTCAAAAGGGCGCATTTACGAACCAGCACTCTGCGCCACAGCTGCATAAACACCATCGTATTCCGCATAAGGGCGCAGTGCCTCCACACTCCAGATCAGCGGATACAACTTTTCATCATACCACAAAACTGAAAAATAAAGACCCAGCGGCGTAGCTTTTATTGTTTTATTTAGCGTCAGATCTACCAAAAGGGCGGCTCCTTTAAGCGCGGCAGCGGCGCTTGTACCATGTCCACCGCTCAAGGCCGTGACAGCCAGTGCTGTTTCCTCAACAGTAGAAGTGTCCCCCGCGCTCCACCCCCCATCGGTTCTCTGCTGATCGACAAGCAGTGACTCCCCCTGACCGATGATCTTGGCAGCACGACAACGCACCGCTTCATCCGGCTCAATTGAAGCATCGAGCAGCTGACGTAATCCACTGACAACCCGGGCCGTCCCGATGATATGATTGAGCTTGGCTGAACTCTGCTGGTGTCCAAACCAAAGCGGCATCCACGCGCCATTGCTCGCCTGCGTACGCTCCAGAAAAGCCAGCATTTTCAGCATAGAGCCGCGCAAACGCGCCAAGAACCCAGCTTCAAGCCCACTGTGATCACACCGCCGGATAGCACCAATCCAAAGCGCAAAGGCCTGGATGGCATGGGCGGTAATATCGCAGCAGCTTTTGTCAAAGGGCAATTTCCCCCAACCGCGGCAGAAAGTGGGCATGCCGCCGTCGCTGTTCTGTAAATCCATCAGCCAACGTAACCCAAGCAGTGTTGCCTCGGCCAAACGCGTGTGCTCGACAAAAGCCCTTAAATGAAAGAGCGCAATCAAAGCAGCAGCGGTGTCATCCGCATCCGGCACCCCGCCTGGCAGATCAGTCCAGGCCCAGCCACCGGGCGCAGCGCCTGTATAGGGATGGCGCATGCGCTGCTGCACATTGATCAACCAATCTGCAACCCGCTTTGCCGCATCTGGGGCCATGACCAAAGGCACTGCCAAAGCACGCGCCGACAAAGAGCTGAGCCAGGCTCTCAAATTCGAGTCAATCGGCCAGCTCCCATCTTCACGTATTGAGGTGCGCAGAAACTCGCAACCGCGATGGACCACCGTATGCTCAGCATAGCCACAACCTTTTAAAGCCAGCACCACAAAGGCGGTCAACGGCGCGGCTTCCAGAAAACCTCCGTGTTCGGGCTGCAGTCGGGCCAGTTTGCGCAGTAGTAGGGCTGCGAAAATTTTAGCCCACGCTGTTTTTTTACGCAGTGCGGCTACCCGTAGGTGACGACACAACCCCACTGCTATCAGCGCGGGCAGCGCGTAGCTTACCACCTCCAGCTTAAAGAAGCGATAACACCATCCCGGCAGCAGAGCCATCAGGAATGGAAGCGGCGGAACCTGCTGCCAGTCCGACTCATCATCACCGCAAAGCGCCAGATACATCAGAATTGGAACAGCGAAGGTCTTATCATCCCCATACACAGAGCGCAAAGTATCAGCCACAGCAGGAAGCGAGAGCGCACCAGTCTTGGCCATGATCCAGGCCGCTGAAGCGTTGAGTGCAGCAGAGTTTTTCACCTCCTTTGCGTGGCATGCAACACAGGCTCTGGCAATCAGCGAGGTGCTGAGGTTCGACGGACTCTCCGGTGTGTCCCCCCAGCCACCGTCCTGATTGACCGTCGTGACCAGCCAATCCAGACCCGCATTGGCAAGTTGCTGATCACCCCCGCCTCTTCCCTCCAAAGCACTGGTTGCCAGAGCTGTGGCAAGCGCACTGGACGAGAGCCTGCCTGTCCACACCCCGGTCGCAGGATCACGCTGAGCCATTAACCTTTCACTTAACTCGCAGTATACATCGCACAATTTCATAGGTTCAGTATAACGAGTTGCATCCCAAAAAACCATCGCATAAATACAAATTGTTAGTGCCATACGCCGCTAATAGCAGTGCCACAGCTCGGACAGCAGCCGTGCTTTAAATTATTTTTAAGCACCTGATAACACTGCCGTTCAATGAGTAATACGCCGCAGCCTGGACAAAAGGTGTTTTCAGCCCCCTCGATAATCAAGTTGCCAATATAAGCATACCGCAACCCCTCACTCTGCGCTATCTCTCTGGCTTTGCGTAATGTTCCCGGGGGTGTGGCCTCCCGGTCAAGCATGCGGTACTGTGGGGAAAAGCGCGAAAAATGAACCGGCGTTTCGGCACCGAGGTTCTCCTTAATCCAACGGGAGAGCCGTTGCAGATCCTCGTCACTATCATTCAGCCCGGGAATCACCAGATTAGTCACCTCCACCATAACCTCCAGCTCCTTGGCAATGACTAACGCATCCAACACTGGCTGCAACTCCGCCCCGCAGATCTCACGGTAAAACTGATCGGAGAGTGCCTTCAGGTCAATATTCGCCGCATCAGTATAACGACAAAGCTCCCGCCACGGTTGCGGGTTGATGTAGGCCGCAGTGACCAAAACGTTTTTCACGCCAGCTTCGCGCGCTGCGCGGGCGCAGTCCAACGCATACTCATAGTAGACAGTGGGATCCGTATAGGTACAGGCGATTGCGCCGCACCCCCTCTCCTTGGCGGTCTTAACCAGCTGCTCAGGTGTGACAGAGTACCCCCGAATCTCTTCGGGCTTGCCCTGAGATATCTCCCAGTTCTGACAGAACTGACAGCGCAGATTGCAGCCCACTGTGGCAAACGAAAGAATTTGCGACCCTGGCAAAAAATGAAAAAGCGGCTTTTTCTCCACTGGATCAACAGCCAATGAACAGGGAGAGCCATAGGTCAGCGAAACAATCGCGCCCTCTATATTAGCCCGCACCCTACAGAAACCGCTCCTGCCCGGTGCAATTACGCACCTGCGCGGGCAAATTTCACATTGGATTGTCTTTTGTTTTGTTTCCAGTATCATGATTTCCTCCTTTATCACATAAACTCACTTTGGTTGAAAAGGAAAGCTGCTTTAGTTTAGCAATTACCGCACGAGCCGACTCAGATCATCCTTAAACCGTGGCGGATGGCTGAAAGCGCTGTCAACCACCCGGCGATATTCATCGACCGTGCGGCAAATTTTGATTGCATCCCAGATACGCCCACCCTGTACCAGCCCGGTATGCTGATAGCTCCAAAACTCCTTCATGCGGCCCATCACCGGATTGTTGCCCGAAAGCTCCTCTCCGCATGCTTCCAGGTAAGATTCCAAAAATGATCTCAGCCTTTCACTATCGCGCTCCACTGGTTTGCCCGCGCGGATCGATTCCATTAAAAAGGGGTCAACAGCCAAACCGCGGCCGATCATCCAGCGGGTTGTTTTCGGAAAACGCCCCTTCAAATAGGCAAAATCATTGGCAGAGCAGATATCGCCATTATACACTACCGGATGCTGGCAGGCTGCGGCGGCAAAGGCAAAGTCATCCAGCAGCACCTCCCCCTCATACATCTGCTGAGCAGTGCGGGCGTGAATAGCGACCTCTCTCAACGGAAAGCGGTTGATGATCTCCATCCGCTTCAGCAGCAGATCAGAGGTTTTCAATCCCAGCCGCACCTTGATCGAGAATCCTCCGGGCATCTCCTCGCACCCGACTTCAAGCAAGCGGGCCAGGCTATCGGCATCCCGCAGCAACCCGCTGCCGCGCCCCTTTTTAGCCACAAATGGCCAAGGGCAGCCAGCATTCAGATCAGCGCGATCATAGCCGAAGTCTTTGAAGGCCCCTAACATCACCCGCAGCTGACCCGCATCTTTCCCAATGATCTGCGGCACCAGCGGCAGACCCTGCTCAAGCGCTGTATCAATGTCCGAGAGCAGACCAGCCTTAACCTTAACACCTGCCACTGAGGGAACAAAGGGAGCCACCGCAATATCCGGTGCCGCGAAAAAACGCGCGAACTGATTACGGAAAACACGCACCGTCACCCCGCGCAACGGCGCCAGATAAAAAACATCTTTAGCACAGCGCATGCACATACTTATACAGAATTTTACAAATGCTATCAACGGCTTTATTTGCCGCGCTAAATCCCTGTAGCCGAAACCTGAACATGCCGAAACCTGAACATTGACACCCGTATGCACTCTCTGATATCATTTCGCCATGGTATGCAATGTGCGTATTGTTAAATGAAAGGAGGAGCCCATGGCTCAGTTAACATTTAAAGGCAATCCCGTTACAACGACCGGTCAACTTCCGGCAACAGGTATTCAAGCACCCGGATTTAAACTTACGGGTAATGACCTCGCTGATATTTCACTGGCTGATTTCACTGGCAAAAAGGTTGTACTCAACATCTTTCCCAGTATTGACACCCCGGTGTGCGCAGCGTCGGTGCGGCGATTCAATGAAGCGGCGGGCAATATGCGCGGCACAAAGGTGCTGTGCATCTCCGCTGACCTGCCCTTTGCCAGCGGACGTTTTTGTGCGGCCGAAGGCCTGAAAAACGTGGTCACGCTCTCAACCTTCCGCTCACCGGAATTTGGCAAAGACTATGGTGTGCAAATCGCCACAGGACCTTTGCGCGCCCTGCTCTCGCGCGCGGTTATCATCATTGATGGCAGTGGAACAATCTTGTACACCCAGCAAGTCGCGGAGATCACAGAAGAGCCGGATTATGATGCCGCGCTGCGTACCCTCATTTAAAGCTGTTGCTGCATGCGGATTTTGTCTCTGTTTGTTTTGCCTTAAACCCAAACAGACCATGTCTGAAATAAAGCCCTGCTTGTTTCTAAATTCTTGTATGGTCATTACACTCACCTGCATTAAAAATCCGGAAAAGATTTTTATTTGATCCGACGGCGGTGCGACGGTGGAATTCTGAGGATGCCGCGATATTTTGAGATGGTACGCCGAGCGACAATCACGCCCTGTTCTTTGAGTTCCGCCTCAATGGCCTGATCCGAGAGCGGCGCAGCTGGGTCTTCCTGGCTGATCAGGTTGTAAATAACATCTTGAACCGATTTATTGGAAACGGTTTCGCCGCTTTCGGTTTTAAGACCAGGGGTGAAGAAGTACTTCAACTCAAACACGCCCAGCGGTGTTCGCATATATTTATTGGCCACCGTGCGGCTAACCGTGGTTTCGTGTACGCCCACTTTATCAGCCACCTCCGCCATGGTCATAGGCTGCAAGTCCTTAATTCCATTCAGCAGAAAACCGCTCTGGGCGTCAACGATCTCCTGCGCGATCTTGCGGATAGTCTCCTGCCGCTGATGTATGCTTCTGATCAGGAATGCGCCTGCCCGGATGCGTTCCCGCACATACGATTTAGTTTCAGCGGAGACGCTCGTATCCTGCAGCAAGCGGCGGTACTGCTTGCTGATCCGGATAAAGGGGAGCTGCCGTCCATCTACGGTCGCGATAAACTTCCCCTCTTTTCTTACCACAAAAACCTCTGGCTCAACATACTCAGTGTCGTCGCCTTCAAACTGGAGGCCTGGCCGGGGGTTAAAAGATCGGATCAACCGGATCACATGCTGCAACTCATCGTTGTCTAGTCCCAATACATTGCATAAAAATTTCTGATCATGCGAGGCAAGTTTGGGGAGGTATTTGTCAATCAAAAGCCGCGCTTCATCCTCCCACGGTGAATCCTCCACCACATCAAGTTGAGCCAGCAGACACTCGCGCAGCGATGTGGCGCCGATTCCTGGAGGATCAAAGCCCTGCACCACTGTTAAAAGCCGCAGAATTTCATCTTCACGCATCCCGGAAATCATCACCAGATCAGGGATGCTGCCCACAAAATACCCATCCTTGCCAATATTACCGATAAGCAAAGCCACCATCTCCCGCTCACTCTCCGAGAGTTCCAGCAACGTCAACTGCTTTAGCAAATGCTCCTGCAGCGAGATCCGCGTGGTAATAGAATCAAGAATGTACTGACGCTTTTCATCCGCTTCATCGTTGTTCGCGGCGTTCTCCATGCCCTTCATGAAATAGTCGCGCCACTCATCATCTTGGCGCAGAATCGTGTCGATGTCCGGATCAGCGTTCAGAGCTTCATCCGCAACATGCGCCTCCGGCACTTCGGGCATCTCATCAGAGATCAGAACCTCATTAGGGTCATCAATCCCGTCAATGGTCGGGTTTTGTTCCATCTCCTTAAAATCGTGGCGCGCAACTCCAGCACCGGCATCTGCAACATGTCCAGAGACTGCCGCAACTGCGGCGCGAGCGTCATGATCTGACGCTGCTGTTGGCTCATAGAAATTGAAGGCCCTGCCATTTCACCTCACTTGAAAAATTTAAAAATCACACCTTAAAAGCATGAAGCGTACCAATTTGTAACAATTCGTATAGTAATTTATTTTGCAGCAGGAGTCAAGCGACTACAAAAAATTAGTTAATTTTTATCGCCCAAGGATTATGATGAATATAACGATTAGGATTAATCATCATTAAATGATGACATAGAAGAAAATGCAAAAGAAGTGGCAGAGGGTTCCGGCGAGCACAAAAAGATGCCAGATGGCATGGTGAAAGGGCATCAACCGCCAGACATAGAACACAGTTCCGAGTGTGTACAGCGCACCACCCAGCACCAGCCACATAAGTCCGTAGGGATCCATAGTTCTGTATAGCGGGACAATTCCGATCACTGCCACCCAGCCCATCGCAATATAGGCCAGGGTGGAGATAATACGATAACGTCCAGTGGTGAAGAGCTTGACCACAACACCCATCAACGCCATCCCCCAAACGATCCCGAACATGGTCCAGGCTAGAACAGGATAGCCCGGGCGCAGCGCCACCAGCACAATGGGGGTGTACGAGCCGGCAATCAAAAAGTAGATTGCCATATGGTCGCAGATCTCCAACACCTGCTTGACCCTTGGATTGACCAGCGCGTGGTAGATTGTTGACACGCCATAGAGCAGAATGATCGAAGAGCCGTAGATCGCAGCGCTGACAACCTTCCAAACGCATTGCTCCCTGCTCTGAACCGCAAAGACAATCATCAGTGCCAGCATCGCAGCACCCAGATGGCTGCCGATCGCATGAGTAACGCTGTGGGCGATCTCCTCTGCAGCTGAAAATCTGTCTTGTTCGGGCTTGTTCATTTGTTGGGGGGGTTAGGGGTTAGGGTAAAATCGAGAAAATCGATTAAGTCGATTCCCTCGCCATCTTCAACCATCAGCCAGCTGATGGTTGATCGCAGCTGCGCAGCGGCGGCCTTCGCCCATGGCGAGGATAACCGTGGCAGCGCCCAGCACAATATCTCCGCCAGCGTAAATATTGTTGATGGAGCTCTTGCCAGTTGCTTCATCCACCACAATATTACCCCAGCGGTTGACCTCCAGCCCTTCAGTGGTCTGACTGATCAAGGGATTTGAACCATTACCAATCGCCACAATCACAGTGTCGACCTCCATCATAAATTCACTGCCCTTGATGGGCACTGGGCGCCGACGGCCCGAGTCATCTGGCTCGCCCAGCTCGTAACGCAAGCACTCCATGGCTGTAACACGATCTTGATCGTCGCCCAGAATGCGGATGGCATTCCGCAGCATATGAAATTTGACCCCCTCTTCGCGTGCATGGCCTACCTCCTCCACGCGGGCGGGCATCTCCTTCTCTGTGCGGCGGTAGACCAGATGAACCTCCTGCGCGCCGAGCCGCACTGCTGTGCGGGCGGCATCCATCGCCACATTACCACCCCCAAGAACCGCGACTTTTTTGGAGTTATACATCGGGGTGTGGGCCCGCTTAACATCGTAAGACTTCATCAGATTAGAGCGGGTCAGATACTCATTGGCGGAGAAAACACCCACCAGGTTTTCGCCGGGGATATCCATGAAACGGGGCAGCCCCGCGCCGGAGCCAATAAACACCGCATCAAAGCCATCCTCCTCCAACAGATCTTTGATCTTGCGTGTGCGACCAACCACAAAATTAGTTTTCACCTCAACGCCCATCCCGACCAGAGTGTCGATCTCATTTTTCACAATCTCTTTCGGCAGGCGGAACTCTGGGATGCCATAGATCAGCACACCACCGGGCTTATGAAAGGCCTCGAACATGGTCACAGCATGGCCCTCGCGGCGCACATCCGCGGCGACCGTGATGCTGGCCGGGCCGCTGCCAATCACCGCCACCTTCTTGCCGGTATCTGGCTTGACCTCCGGCACCCCCTGCCGCCCTTGTTCGCGCTGCAGATCAGCCACGTAGCGCTCAACCCGGCCAATGGCAACCGACTGATTCACATCCTTCAGAACCTTGCCTAAGGTGCACGGCAGCTGACACTGCACCTCCTGCGGACAGACCCGACCACAAACCGCCGGCAGCAGTGAATTCTCACGGATAATCTCCACTGCGTCATCAAAGCGCGTCTCTGCGGCGGCCTTCAAAAAATCAGGGATGCGGATCGACACTGGGCACCCGCTCATACAGGGTGCGTTCTTACACTGCAGGCAGCGCATGGCCTCCAGCTGCGCCTGCTCAGCAAAGTAGCCCAAGGCCACTTCACTCATATTGTGACTGCGCTCCATAGGGTCTTGCGCCGGCATCTCCTGCATCGGGATCGCCATACGATCTTTCGGCTTTAAATCCACGCCCTTTAGCGCAGCCAGCCGCTCAGCGGCAGCGCTCCTCAAACTCTCTGGTGAAACATGCATCGTGCTAACCTTCATTCATTGGTCTAAACTATCAATTTTTCAACTCAACCACAGCGTCATCAAGCTGGCAGTGGTGTGCCTGATGATGTTTGTCCTCGCTCACCTTGTAGGCGCCCAGGCGCTTGATCATATTATCAAAATCCACCAGATGCCCGTCAAACTCAGGGCCGTCCACACAGACAAACTTTGTCTCATCGCCCACCGTCACGCGGCAACCGCCGCACATCCCAGTGCCGTCGATCATAATCGTATTAAGCGAAACCACGGTCGACACACCGTAGGGGCGGGTGGTCTCAGAGGCGAATTTCATCATAATCGGCGGGCCGATAATCACCGCTAAATCAGGCTTGGGTGATTGTTCGCAAAGCTCTTGAAGCGGCGCAGTCACAAGCCCCTTGCGACCATACGAGCCGTCGTCGGTCATGATAATCAGCTCATCAGCGATCACCTGCATCTCCTGCTCCATAATCAACAACGATTTATTGCGGGCACCCATGATAATGCTCACCTTGTTGCCAGCGGCTTTCATGGCCTGAGCAATTGGATACAACGGAGCCACTCCAATGCCGCCGCCCACACAGACAACATGGCCCACTTTTCTGATGTGGGTTGGCTGTCCGAGCGGGCCCAGCAGATCGGGAATCTTGTCGCCTGGCTCAAGCTCTGCCAGCAGGTGGGTTGTACGCCCGACACTCTGAAAGACAATTGTAATAGTGCCGGCCACGGGGTCCGCGTCGGCAATTGTCAAAGGAATACGCTCGCCAAAGTCGTCGTCCACCTGCAGAATAATAAATTGTCCTGGTTTGCGTTCATTGGCAATCAACGGACTCTCAATCTGCATGCGATAGACTTCGTCCGCGAGCCGTTCTTTTTTAATAATTTTATTCATTCATCTCTACCTGTTCTGATTTTTAAATTCCCGCAAACCACTAGCCCCCGTAGCACTGTCAACCCGGAGGCACCCACTTTATCTCAGTCAAATCACCCTATGTAAAAAATGAGTATATATGATATCAAAACAAGTGGCATCATTAACAGAACAAATTACCGAAGTGTGAAGCGCGCTGAATTGTAATATGAAATGCGACAACACATTGGACAAAAAAATGTCCCACGCAACAATATCCTCTCAACAAAAATTCTTGAAAAAAATTGGAGAAAGGAAAAGCCACATGGAACAGCTGAATATTAGCACAAGCCAAAAAGTTATCGAACGTTTATAGGCGTTTAGTGTAGTAGTCGCTCTATGAGCGACACTGGAGTTTGGCCATTATTTGGCTCAGGCGGCAGCCTTGAGGCAGGCCGTGGCGGGCGTAAAACTCAAACCTGCTGCCTCAAGCAGCTCGGGGTTCTCGGCAGCCTCCTTTCGGATCAGTGCAAGTAGGTCCAAACAGGACGGTCGGCTTCTGCGATGCTGCCATTTTGGCGGCTGGAGATACTCATCTGTGCGTTTCGCACCATAAGCGATAAGCGATAAGCGATAAGCGAAGCTAGAAGCAGAAAGGAATAGGATGCCACAATGAACGCGGGAAACCGGTCAACAGAGGCATCATTCCACACTTGAGGATCTCCGACACCCAGATGTTGCTTAACCAGAGAGAGTTACATGAGGATGTGGCTGACAAATTGGAAATTAAACCGGACACTCTTTATCGTGCGATAAAGGCCGGTCGTTTGGTCGAACATAAAAAAAAACGGCTCGAATAAAAGTGAACGAAGCGTAGAAAATGCGCAGGCACCTATGGGAGTGGGGTGCACCCGTGTAGTGGAGCGTGTTCTGGCATCAATGGAGAAGAGGTGAAAATGAAGATAGCCGAGCGTGGAACTCTTCTTGGTAAAGCTAATGCTCAAATATGGGTTCGTGAGATTCGGAAACTGACAGATTCGGGGCATCAAACTTCGATAGTCTGTACGGAATATTCATCTGAAATACACTCGCTCGCGATACAAATGTTCTCGCGATGGTGTCAGGAGAACTTCTTTCGCTATATGCTTCAACACTATGGTTTAGATGCACTTGCAGGGTATGGAACTGAGCCAGCCGATGAGACGAAACCAATCGTCAACCCTGAATACCGAAAGTTAGGATCACAAATAAAAAGTAAAGCAGGGAAACTGGGTCGGCAGCGTAATAAATTCGCTGAAATCATATTAAGTGATGTCCCGGATGAGAAAGAAAAGGCAGTTTATAATGAGCGTAAATCAAAATTGGTCGAAGAAATCGATCTATTAAAAGAAGATCTAAGCAGACTGAAAACCACGAAAAAAGAGACTTTAAAGCATATCACATTGAATGATCTGCCGGAAGAACAGCGGTTTTCACTAATTGTGCCAAGACAAAAGGCATTTGTTGACACGATCAAAATGATAGCATATCGCGCCGAGATAGCGATGGCCTCAGTCCTGAATAAAGTTATTAGTCATCCTGATGATGCCCGCTCTCTCCTGCGTAGCATCGGCACTCAGGAGGCGGACATAATTCCTGACGAAGATGCGGGAACGTTAACTGTCCGTTTACATCATTTGACAAACCGTATGTCAGACAATGCGGTAAAAGAGCTTACGCACTTGCGCACTCACCACCTCTGACAACCAGAGCATATGCAGCTGGCAAGAATATAAGGGTCAGGGTGAGCGAATAGAGCAACCCCCCGATAACGGCAATGGCCATGGTCACCAGCATGTCGCCGCCCTCTCCGATGTTCATGGCTAAGGGCAGGAGCCCGAGCACAGTTGTCAGCTGCGTCATCAGAATAGGACGCACACGCAGGGGCGCTGCCTGCCTGATGGCTTGCAGAGCTGTTATGCCTTTCTTGCGATACTCCTCGGCCAGAGTCAACAGCACAACCCCCTGGGAGGTGATACCGCCCATCATTACTAGCACCCCGATCTGCACGGTTACACCAATCGGCGCTCCGAACAGGGCGAGTGCCACAAAGACCCCCGCCAATGTTAGCGGCACATTCAAAATGATCAAGAACGGGAGGATAAAAGATTCAAACTGAATCGCTAAGATCACAAAGGCGAAGAGCGTGGCAAACCCAAGGATTAAGCCCATCACATTTTTGCTCTCTGCCATAAAGCGGGCCTCACTGCCCATTGATATCTCAACCCCGGCCGGCGGTTTCAGCTCGTGCGCCGCCTGCTCAGCGCGGGTCAGTGCCTCACCGACACTCACTCCGGCAGCATCGGCCCGCACAATCACACGCATTACCTGATCCTCGCGTGAGATCTCGACTGGCCCCACACCGCGGCGGACCTCTGCAATATCACCAAGGTAGATCGGTTCGTTGTTGCGGGTATCAATGATCAGATTTTCCAGATCTTTTTTTCCGTTGATGTCAATCTCGGGAATCATCACGCGAATCGGGTAGTACTCCGATCCCTCCCGGAATTGAGTGCTGACCAATCCCTGCACCATGGTGCGCATAACAGTGGCCACATGGTCCACGGAGATTCCCATTGAGGATGCCCTTGCGCGGTCAATATGAATGCGATACTCGGGCTTGGTCATATCCATTGAGATGTTGACACCGGAGAGGCCAGGGGTCTGCCGCATCTTAGCCGCCAGCTGCTCTGAAAACTCATAGATCAGAACTGAATCGCTGCCCTTGACATTAACCTCAATATCCTGCTCACCGACTTTACGCAGGCCCTTGATCTTTCTGGCGTTAACCGGAATTTTAGCCCCTGGCTCCTTGTTCTGAATTGCAGCTGCCCAAGGACGTATTTTTTCGATAAACTCCGAGGTGCTGACACTACGTTGACTGCGCGGCACCAGCTGAATATTCAGCTCGCCTTCATTGCCCACCTCCAAGGTATAGAGTCCGAATACGCGACCACCTGCCATACGGAATATGCTGTCAATCTCCGGCAGATCATCCAGTTTATCCTCAACCTCTCCCAGAATACGGTCAACCTCGTTAACCGATGTGCCGCTGGGCATTTTCACCTTAACCATGATACGGCCATCATCAAGTTTGGGCAAAAACTGAGTGCCTGCCTGCTTGGCAAGCCAAAGCCCCATAATAAACGCCAGAACTGCCACTAAAATCACAAGCCATTTTACGCGCAGGCAAACGTCTAGGATTCGCCGGTAGCCAGCCAGGAAAAATTCGATCGCGCGGTCAAAGAGTTTGGCAAGGCCTGACACTTCGGTATCCTTCTCGCTACGCAGCAGGCGATCGGTTAACAGTGGCGTTAAGGTGATGGCAACCAAGAGCGAGATCATCACCACCCCGGCAACCACCAGCACAAGCTCCTTAAACAAAATTGCAGCCATGCCGGGCACAAAGATAAAGGGCAGGAAGATGGCCAGGAAGGTCAAAGCCGCAGTTACAATGGCGGAGCCGACCTCACGTGTGCCGCGTTCAGCGTAATCTGCAACGCCCTCAGCCTTGAGCCGTGTGATATTTTCCAGCACAACAATCGAGTTATCCAGGATCACGCCCAGAGCCACCACTAAACCGCCAAGCGAGAAGACATTGATAGAGAAACCAGCGGCTTTCATCAAGGCAAAGTTGGCCAGCAGGGTGACAGGCAGTGCGATCAGCATAACAACGACCTGACGCCATCTTCCGAGAAAGAGATATACAACCAGAATAACAAGCAGTGCAGAGATCAGAGCGGATGTCTGAACGCTGCTGATCGCCCCCAGCACATACTCGCTTTCGTCTTCAACAAACCCAAACTTGATGCCATCGGGGAGATCACCGCTATCCTGCAGCTCCTGAATACGTTCTTTAACACCCTGGGCAACGCTGACAGCATTGGCTGCATACTGCTTGAGAACTTTAAATTCGATACACGGTGTGCCGTTAAACGATGTGCTGATCCGCATCTCCTCGTGCGAATCATCCACACGGGCAATATCTTTAACGTAAACCTCTTGGCCATTGGCATCGCGTGTCACCACAACATTACGAATCTCATCCAAATCCTCGAACTCTCCCATTGTACGGGCAATGATCTCATGCGGCTCAACTGTTACACGTCCAGCAAAGATCTCATGGTTGCCCTCATACAGCGCTTTAGCAATGCGGGCGGGCGAGAGTTTGTAGGCCTGCAACCTTTCAGGGTCAAGGTGCACGCGAATCTCGCGTTTCATTCCGCCGACAATTTCAGCGCCGGCTGTACCGGGCACTGTGGCTAAGCGATCCTTGAGCCAGGTATCCGCCCACTCATGCAGCCAGATCAAATCATGTTTGTCGGATGTGATCATGGCCTCAATCACAGGCAGCTGCGATGGATCGGCCTTGAGCACAACCGGCGGATCAATATCTCGCGGCAGGTTCTTGGTAACCCGTCCCATGGCTGCAACCACATCCTGGAAGGCCACCTCCACATTAACCCCGTAAAAAAAGTTAATCAACAGCGTGTACATCCCCTCGATACTGGAGGACTCGATATAGTCGAGATCATCAACTGTGGCGATAATCTCCTCCAGCGGATCAGCAACATTGGTCTCGATATCCTCGGGTGTCGCACCCCGCCACCAGACATGAATCTTAACCATTGGATATGAGATATCCGGCAGGTAATTCACCTCCATTTGTGTGAGGCTGAAGAGACCGGCCGCCAGAGTGGCGACCACCAGAACCGTAACGGCAACAGGACGTTTTAATGACTCAACTGTCAGCTTCATGATTCATTATCCTCTTTGTTCGATCTCGGTTCAGCCGAAGTTTGATCTGCATTGATCGCCTGTCCATCTTTCAGATTCAAGTTGCCCTCAACCACAACCATGTCACCTGGTTTGACACCTTCAACAATCTGAACATATTCATTCTGCTCAAGTCCGATAATTACTTTTTTTCTGATCGCTTTACCTTGCTCGGCAACATAAACAACCATATCACCGCGCGGTGTCGCCACAATCGCCTTGGATGGAACGCGCACCGCTCCTTCAATCACACGGCCCTGCACAGAGACCCTGGCAAACATACGCGGTATTAAATCAACCTTATCTTTAATCTTAAATTCAACAATCCGTGTACGCGAGCTGGTTTCAACCCGCGGATGAATCCGCTCAACCACGGCTTTGAAGGTTTGCCTGGGATAGGCATCCAGGGTGATGGTGGCAGCGGTTCCTTTCTTAAGATTAATAGCAGAGTTCTCCGGCAGACCGGAGCGGATAACCAAGCTGGACTCATCAATCATCTTCAGTAGCGACAGACGGGGTGTTGCCAAATCTCCGGGACGCACAAAAACCTCGGTAACTATCCCGGCAAAGGGCGCTTTAATCAGACACTCATTGATTTTTTCCTGAGCAAGATCGCGGTTGGCACGCTCTTTTGCCACAGCGGCGCGCAGCACAGCCAGCTCAGTTTTAGTGGCGCCTGCTTCCAGCATAGCCAGTTTCTCCTGGGCTGCTTTAAACTCGCTGTGACATTTAATGTAATCAACGCGCGCCTTCTCCTCCATCTCAGCTGCCAACGTCTCACTCTCCACTAATTTACGAATACGCTCAAGATCGACCTTGGCAAACTCGGCACAACCCTCCAGATGGCGCACAATTTCCTTGGCCTGGGCAATCTCCTCTGGCCGGGCACCAGCTTCCAAATCTTCCAGCTTGGCCTGAGCAACTGCCAGTGAAGCTTCAGCGGCCGCCAACTCCTGTCGATACAGCGGACGGCTGATCTCAATCAGTTTCTCACCGGCACTCTCGACGCGGTCGCCCTCGCGCCATGGACAAAACGAGATCGGTCCTTCAACCGTGGCCTGCAGCATGACAGTATTCATGGCCCTCACATCACCAGTTGTAAGCAGCAGCTCCTCCATCCTGGTCTCCTCCGCTGCAGCTACCACAACCCGGCTTGCAGGCTTGGCTCTCTTCTCGGTTGGCTGCGCAGGTTTACATCCAATTAAACTCACTCCGAGCGCTGCAACTGCAACAATTGCCAAAACATTGTCTCTGATCTCTACTTTCATTGTATCTCTCCAATTGCGAGGGCATATTGCGCCTGGGCAGTTTTATATGCTGCCAACGAGTTGTAATAATTCATCTGTGCATTCAGCAGCGCGGATTGCGCTTCAAGCACATCGATAATTGATCCTTTGCCAAATTCATATCTTTCGCGTTCAATCCGCAAACTCTCCTTGGCCTGAGTGATGCTCTTCTCGGTTGCGCGCACCCGCTTGCATGATGAGCCGATATTGAGAATGGCGGTCTCGGTATCCAGTTGAATCTGCAGCTCGAGCTGGTTCAATCTTTCGGCTGCTGCGGCTTCCGCGGCTTTTTCCTTTTTAATTTTGGCGCTGATATACCCACCGGAGAATACAGGTATGTTCATCCCAAGCATAATCATCCCAACCTCATTATCCTCAGAGGTATCATGGGCATCCATGCGGGTTCCATAGGAGCCCAACAGATCTAGGGTCGGCCAGCGCAGAGCTTTAGCAGCTTTGATCTGCCGTCTTTGCGCATCGAGCGAAACTTTCGCTGCCCGATAATCCGCACGTTGATTCAAGGCCTGATCCAGACTCTGCGCCATCTCCGGGGTTGAGACTTCGATTAAATCCAGTGATCCCTTGACCTCCCTGCTCTCAGAACATGCGTGGGGTGCGCCCATAAGATTTGCCAAAATGCGGTTTTGAATGGCCAGAATATTGCTCTCCTGCACCTCTCTCTGCTCCAGATCTGAGAGCCGCACCTCGGTGCGCAGCAGGTCAACCCGAGCCGCTTTCTTGGCCTGAAGCAGCTCTTCGACGCGCTTATGATGTTCCGCAAGCGTATCCCGCGAAAACTTGAGAGCCTCAATGGTATGGCGCTGCGCCAGAATGCTGTAAAAGACGCTGGTCACATTGAAAATCAACTCCTCGCGATTGCGTGCCAGATTGTGTTGAGCAGCTGTATAAAGTAGCTTGGCAGCCTTGACCTCATTGATCAGCCTGCCACCGGCAAAGAGCGGCATACGTACAATAACATCCCCGGCAAGCTCCTGGTCGGTAAACTGCAAGACACTTGCATCACCGCGTCTGCGCGGAGCAATCATGCGCTCATCACGGTAAAATGCTATGGAGCCGGCTAAATCCATCTTGGGCAGCAGGGTGCTGTAGGCCATACTATGCTCTGCATCCGCGACCCTGATCTCATGCCTGCGGGCCGAGAGCCCAGGATTGGATGCCAGGGCAGTTTCAACCGCGCACTCTAGGGTTAAGGCACCCGTAGGCTTTGGTAGCACAGCCGATTGCATTGGTGCAGCTTTCTTGACAGGTATATGCTTAGCACTCTCCGCGGCAGGCGGGGCGCTGCTCTGAAACTCAGCGCAGCCAGAGATAACTACAGCAGAGAGAACCAGGGTTACCTGCTGTAATAATCGAAATATATTTTCCATTGGATCTTTCCTTTCACACTAAACTAAAGCTACACTCGCCAAAAATTAAATTAAGTTTTGTGATGTTAACGGCCATTGCCTTTAGTTTGCCTCTTTCGGAGTTAGAAATTCAATCAATCCTACCATTCCACTCCTAAGAACGAAAGCCTTATCAAACCTCCTGTTTACATGGATCAGCGGCAACAGCGCAAGTGTGATTAATCAGCCTTGAATGTAGTAGTCGCATCTGCGAATCGCTGCAATAATCCACCGTATAACGGCGGATTTACTTTATTTGCAATACAAGTATGTCCTCCGCTATGCGGTGGACAATTATTTGCAATGTAAGTATGTCATCCGCTATGCGGTGGACAACAATGATTTTAAGATTATCCGGTAATATACACCAATCAACTCATTATTGGGCCAACCAGCGGCGACTGCGCCCTGTTTGTCGGATACCTGCAGAGCTTTAACCACACGCAGTACCTCATCCATGTTTCTGCCGATCTCCTGCGGTACACTGCATACATCTCTGCTTTACTCTAAGCAAGGCTCATGCCAAGGCATTGTTCCTGCAGTTAATTGCAGAATATTAGCCCTTTACCACCTTACGCAAGTAGTTGGCAACCATCTTCATAAGTTGTTGATTGGAACACTTAAAGTGGTGTTTAAAACAACCACTCACTATCGGCTTTTTGGAGTCAAAGTGCAACAATGCAGCGTTGCTTTGATACTCGGTTTTTTAGAAGTGTGAAAAAGTAGCATAGCCGTCTCGGCTGTGAATTACGTGCCAAACACAGGCGGGACGCCTGTGCTACTTTCTTTACAGCCTTCATTGCAACTTCTCAATAAACCGCTTTGGAGCAGCGCGTCTATACCACAAACTTCGTTTCCCTAAACGCACTGCGTTTGTTACTAAAGCAGCGGGCTCTTAAACATAGCTTCGTGCATGCCTCGCGACAATCGTTACATGTGATGCACGACTGTTGCACGCAACATAGCGCACTGTTGCATGCAACAGCAAAAGCTTGACGTCGGAAGAGTGGCAGTGCCGTGGGTTCTGCCTGAAGACAAAGATATTGCAACTCTAGTGCAATATAGCCGCCTGTCTGAGTGCTACGCACAGGCAGGCAACCAAGTTTTTTTACCACAGAGACCCAGAGGCATAGAGGATAGTCGCTGAGCATGCGCGGAATGTAGAATGTGTAGCGGCAAATGTAGGTCCGATTTCCAATCGGACTGCCCCGACGCACTGCGGGAGCCACTGAGTCGGCTCCGCCTTTGGTTGACGATAGCGGCGACGATGCAGGTTGACGATTTTCAACTTGGCATGGCTTGTGCATTTACAAAAGCTCAAAGCAAAGTAATAAAACCTAGAAACACAATAAAGGAGTTAACAACATGGCTGGAAAGATAATTGATCTGACAGAGCAGAATTTCGAAGATACAATCAGTACAGGGGTAACGCTAGTCGACTTCTGGGCACCTTGGTGCAGTCCTTGTGTTATGCAGGGAACAATCCTGGAGAAGGTCGCTGAAAAGGTTGATGAGAGGGCTAAGATAGCCAAGCTGAATGTTGATGAGGGGGCGCAGGTCGCCGGGAAATACGGCATTCGGTCGATACCGACCTTGATCGTGTTTAATGATGGCGAGATCGTGCAACAACTCGTCGGTGTGCAATCCGATGCGCAGCTCATATCCGCCATAGAACAGGCTCTGCAGGCGTAGGAAACGAAAGCAGTTTATGGATGACACAATAAACGATACGAAGCAAAGTAGAAAAGGAAGCCTCAAATGCCGATCTATGAATACACATGTAAGAAGTGCGGTCACCATTTTGACCACATGGCACGAACCCTCTCGGATCATGCAAAGCAGTGTCCAAAGTGCAGAGCACCCAAACTGGTAAAGCAACTTTAGGAGAATAGCATGTTCACTAAAGTCATGATCGCGACAGACTCGTCACCCGCTTCACTGGCTGTTATCAGCTGTGCGGGAGCACTGCGGAAGCTAGGAGTGCAAGAGTGTGTGTTGGCGCAGTGTTTTCTGATTCGGGAGATAGTGCCCTTTCCTGATCAGATCAAAGCGCATATTGAGGAAACGCTGGAGCAACAGAGAGTTACTCTTAAAGAACATGGAATACGCACCAGTATTGTAGTCGAACCTGGATACCCAGCAAAGGAGATTCCGCGTATTGCGCTGGATGAGGGTTGCTCGCTAATTGTGGCCGGATCGCACGGTCAGAATTTGGCGCGTGAGATGTTTCTGGGAGGAACCGCCACTGAGTTGCTACACCAGGCCAAGCTGCCCACACTCATTATCCGTCTGAAAACAGACTCGAAAACAGGGCGTGCTGTGGTTGCAAGAAAAACCCGGGATTTTAAACGACATCTCCTATTTGCGACGGATTTTTCCGAACACGCTGATCAAGCCTTCGACAGTGTGCGTACATTGGTTGCGGCAGGTACCGACCAGGTAACACTGCTACATGTCCAAAACAAGGCCACATTAGAGGACCATCTCAAGGAGCGGCTCGATGAATTCAACGCTATTGATCGGGAGCGACTTGAGGCAATGAAGGAAAAGCTGACCGCTGTCGGCAACGCCAGCGTCGAAATAAGAATTCCGTTCGGCTCACCTACAGAGGAAATCCTGCGATGCTCTCAGAAGATAAATGCAAGCCTAATTGTTATGGGCAGTCATGGGCGCGGATACATAAGCGAACTGTTTCTGGGAAGTGTCAGTCACAACGTCGCACGCCATTCGGAGGCCCCAATATTATTAATCCCACTTCTCCTTGCAGATTCATCCCGGGTTGGAATGGAACTCGCGCACACGGATCGTCGAAGATAATTGCAAGGTCTATACATCCCTGCGATGCAGCTACTAAAAAGAGAGGAATCAAACATGAAGATCGATATACAAAGAATCCTGTGTCCGACGGATTTCTCAGCCTCGGCCAGCCATGCTTTTTTCTATGCGCTGGCGATTGCGGCGCGCCATGGAGCCGTGGTTGAGCTTCTGCATGTCACGGAGAATTCGGCCTACGCAAACGACCTCCCATTGGAAGGCGATACTTCGAGCAAAACGTTCAAGTATCGGTTATGCGAACGGCTTGACGAAATTGTGCTGGCCGCCGATGCAGACGTGGTCGTTGAGACAAACCTGCTTGAGGGAGTGCCATATACGGAAATTGTGAACCGTGCCAAAAGCTGGCCTGCCGACCTCATTGTTATCGGCACACTCGGGCGCACTGGAATGAAGCATCTCCTGATCGGCAGCGTGGCCGAGCGCGTCGTCCGCAGGGCACCCTGCCCGGTTTGTACCGTTCGCCATCCAGATTACGTTTTGGATGAAGGAGCAGGGGCTTCATGAGTGAAGCCTTACATGGCTTTGAACGTGATGTGTCCGCGCATTCCACGGAGCACCGCAATATGCGCTGCGGCATCCTGCACGGCGCGTTTTTCCATATGGGGACCGCGTTCGCCGATCCCTACGCCGTTATTCCGCTCTTCCTTGCCGGGTTTACAGAGTCACGTGCGCTCATAGGCTTGGTCGTGAGCTTGGTGGAAGCAGCCGGAGTTCTCCCGCAGCTTGCCGTGGCAAACCACCTGCGCCATCGGCTGGCATCGGCAAAACCTTTAATGCTCGCCGGGATCTGGATTCGGTGTGCGGTCTGGGGGGTAATTGCCGCTCTGACACTGACAATTCCAGATCCGGGTGTTTTGAGTTTGGGTTTGTTCATACTCGGTGTGTCCATTTACTCGCTAGGCGGCGGCATTGCCGTGCTACCCTTCAAACAGGTTATCAGCGGAACAATCGCCCCCAGACATAGGAGCAGCTTTTTCGGATGGCGCCTGATTACCGGTGGTCTGCTTGCAGTCGTTGCAGGCATGATCGTTAAGCGTGTGCTTGGATCTGAGGATCTCGCGTGGCCGCGGAACTACGGCTTACTATTCTTGCTGTCATTCGCAGCGCTTGGAATTGCTTACACCGCGATGTCACGCATGCACTTCCAGAACACAGTGCCTGAACAGACAACGTCTCAAGTTCCCTTTCTTCATGAGCTGAAACGGATCTGGCGCGAATACCCCATACTCAAACGTCTTATTATTGTACACCTGCTCTCTGGAGGGCTGATGCTTGCGCTCCCGTTTCTTACGCTCTACGCCACACAGGAGGTGGGCATCTCGCTGGCTTGGGTGGGGATATTTGTCGTGGCTCAGAAAACGGGGGCCATTGCCAGCAACCTGATTTGGATGCCGCTCGGCAATCGCGCAGGAACTAAATTAGTCATCCTTGTGGGACTGGGTTTGGCCGTTCTCAGTCTGGCAACCATTCTGGCCTCCAAGACCCTGCTTGCCTTGACTGCTGCTTTTTTACTAGCGGGCGGTGCTATGAGTGCCATGATCGTAGGATTCGGCGGCTACATCCTGGAACTGGGCACACCGGACATTCGTCCACTGCTGTTTGCGCTGGAGGGCACGCTGCTTTTGCCACTGTACTTTATGCCATTCCTTGGCGGCTGGTTGTCAGATACATGCGGATATAAAGTGCTGGTTCTACTGGGAATAACATTTCTTGTCGCCGCCATAGTTGTCGCCACCAGCCTATGTGAACCCCGACGCGGCGATGCCGCCTGCGGTCCATGCGGCACGCAGCCTCTCCAAACATAGAACAAAAGCAGGAACTTAAAATGAACGCGAAAATGAACGCACAGAAGTATCTGGAAGCAAACGCAACATAGGGAGAAGAAACATGTTACACACAAACCTTGATCACCTTGAGACAAACGACGCTTTTGAGAGAGCCTTGAGACAGCATGACAACGTAATGGTCTGTTGCGGGCGAATGGGGCCGATGTGCCTGCCAGTCTACGCGATCATGAAAGAATTGCGCGATGAATACTCGCACGTGGCCTTCTTTGATCAGGACTTCGATGGCCCCGCGGCCGCATGCATCCAGCGCCTGCCGGAATGCGCGGGGTTCATGGGCCTGCCCTTCACCGTCTATTTCAGGAACAGTAAAGCGGTGGCGGCCACAACAAGTATCCAATCTTCCAGACAAGTCAGAGCGATCCTGGATCGCGAATTCGATGTCGGCGTTTTATAGACGAATGGACAAGAGAGGGATTTGTCCAGGGAGCAATTTTTATGAATGCACTGATAGCAGTTGTGAATCACACACTCATGATCACCGCCTTTGTGGGAGTCATGATGCTTGTGATTGAGTATGTCAACGTCATGACACAGGGCCGATGGCAAGAGCAGCTCAGTCACCGCCGCTGGGGGCAATATCTTCTGGCTGCTTTTCTCGGAGCAACGCCCGGTTGCCTCGGCGCATTCGCCGTCGTCGCCATGTATTCCCACCGCCGCTTGTCGTTGGGGGCCGTTGTGGCTGCCATGATCGCCACCAGTGGCGATGAGTCTTTCGTGATGTTTGCCATGGTCCCTAGGACTGCACTCCTGCTGACAGGAGTTCTGTTTGTCGTTGGGCTCCTTTCGGGTGCCCTCACCGACAGATTACTTGGTCGGCGCCTCACAGCCAAACTCTCCTGCGAAGCAGATTTCAGCGTGCATACTGAAGAGCAGTGTCACTGCTTTCCCCGCGAGAAACTCGTCAGCCAGTGGAGACACTGTTCGGCCACCCGCGGTACCCTTGCCGTAACTCTGATGTTCTTTCTGCTAGCTCTGGTTGCCGGGCAGCTCGGTCCGCCGCAGTGGAATTGGATCCGGGTGTCGTTCGTGCTCGTGTCGTCGGTGGCACTCTTCATTGTGGCCACTGTTCCTGATCACTTCCTCGAAGAGCACTTGTGGCGGCATGTTGTGCGTGGACACGTCCCGCGCGTGTTCCTTTGGACGCTAGGGGCACTGGTTGTCCTGCATCTCATTGTTGACCGGTGGCAGGCCGGCGACCTGATCCAGCAGAGCCAATGGATTGTGCTGGCGATTGCCGGCTTGATCGGCCTAGTTCCCGAATCAGGACCCCATCTCATCTTTGTGACGATGTTCGCCAAAGGCGTCGTGCCCTTCAGTATTCTGCTTGCAAGCTCGATCGTCCAGGATGGTCATGGTATGCTGCCCTTGCTGGCGCATTCGCGTCGGGCGTTTCTGGTGATCAAACTGATCAACCTCATTGTGGGTCTTGCGATCGGCGCGCTGCTGATGGCAATCGGTAGGTGATCTCCGGTCAAGCAAACAGCAACAAGGAACTCCCAATATTCAAGGCAAGAACAGCGACCAACGCAAATGGAATCGCCACTTTGGTGTCAAAATGTCCTTGAGTAGTATGACCGCAATCGCAAATATTATTATACTGACTACCATCAGATTCATTTACCGCCATCTTACGCGCAGTGCGTAGTTTAATACGCAGTTTATCCTGTTGATACCTAGTTTACAACTTCTCCCACTTTGCACCTCGCCCCGTCCCCATTGAACGAATTATGTTTTCCTTTTGCAACCTTGCCAGAACTTGACGAATCAGATCAATTCCTACGCCTGGACAACTGGTTCTAATGTCGGCCACGCGAAAAGTGTTCATTTGACGTTCAACCGCCTTGATAATAACTGCTGTCTTCTCTCCACGTGGGGACTGAATCTCTCCGACTCGCTCTTCAAACTCTTTGTAAGCCTCTTTTATAACAAAAAAGAGATACCCAATGTAAGGCCAGGGGTCATGTTTGCCCTCATGCCATCCTTTTGAACTTAATTGAAGCGTCTCATAATAACGCTCTTTATTCAGCTCTATAATACGCTCCAAACTTATATATCGGCCAACATCTAAACCCAGATGATAACAGGTTTGAAGCAACAGAAGCCGTGACACACGCCCATTTCCATCTCGGAATGGATGAATGCACAGAAAATCCAGGTTAAGTGCACCTAGCAAGAGTAAGGGCTGTACCCGACAATCCCTGAGCAAATCATCCATGATCCGAAAGCTCTGCTGCATCATCAAAGGAGTCATATCTGGCAATACTGATTTAAAACGGATATGCCGCTCTCCATTAGGCAGAATTTCAACAATATCGACAGGTTTGTCTTTATACTTGCCTGCATCCCATATTTCACCGCGGCTTAAACTGTGAAACCTCAGCATGCTTTCTTCTGACAGCTGTAAGTTTTTGCCTTCAGAGTGGATCAAATTCAATGCTTTTCGATAGCCAGCCACCTCCTCTTCGTTGCGGTCTCTGTGGGCATCTGCCCCAAACACAAGAGCTTTCACTCTTTTCTGTTCAACGTTAACACCTTCAATGCGATTGGAAGAAATAGCACTTTCAACCAAAGCATGCTCCCGGAGCGCCGACAATCTTTGGGGCACCTGCCGGGTAAACAGCTCCTGCTTACCGCGATATTCCATAAGATCACCGATCTGCCAATTGATGGGCATCGGTACCGAATAGCAACCATTTTGTAAGTTTTTTAGTGTCTTCATGATATACCTGCTTTAATACATTACCCTCATAATCTTGATATCAGATCTTACATAAAAGACACGCAAATTTAAACAAAGAATAATCTCTCCGGAATTCGCATTCATACCATCACCTCCACATGCATACGTACAATATTTGTCGGCAGAGACAACAGCTTCTCCTTCAACTCGTCCAACGCATCCAGGATTATACTGATCTTATTCTGGTTGGGCATGGTTTTTCCTGTTGATCCTGTACTGATAAATCAAAGTCCGTAAAATTTTAAAATCACGGCATGCCCCTACAGCTACTTAGGCCGCCGCCGATTTATAAGCTACCTGTGTTTCCAATTCATTCGTGCCCCTAAACCCGCGTTAATCGCTAACGACTAAAACCATTCCACTTCGTTCCTTTTCTGTCGTTATCACTCCAGATTTAGCCTTCGGCGGTCGCGGTCCTAAAAAACATCTCTGTCTATTTGTGTTCATTCGTGGTTGCCATTCAATTTTTTCTCAGCCGTCTTCACCCGCCGTTCCAGCTTCTTCAAATCCTCATCGGGAGTTGGTAAATCTTCCGGCATGGTTCCTCCAAGTTCTTCAATGGTCTGGCGTACTTTTTTACCGACTTCAAAATGAGTCTTATTAGCCTTAGTTTTGCCCAGAATGTTTTCCCGGCGTAATTTTTCCTCGGTCTGCGTCGCCCGGAAAAGATTAGCGGCTAATTCGGTGCTACCCATGTTATCAAGAATCTGTTGGCTCTTTTTCAACCCTTTGCATTTATGAATCCCTTTAGCGTCAAGTCCGCCATATAGTCCTTTGTAGCCATGGTTCTGAAAGATAGCGAAATCCAGGTTGCTCTCTACTCCGGCTTTTTGTGCTGTTTCCACTAATTTCTTATTATGCTCGCGCATTTCGTTGCGTAGAAATAGACGTTTTTCCTCTTCTTTCAGCCGTTGGAAGGTTTCATTATCAGCCAACTCCTGTCGGCGAGTCTGGATCGCGAAATAGGTCTGTCCGTTGGCAATAACCGGTTTGGATGGGTCACCATTCTGAACAATCAAATAGCAGGCATAGCGGGAGAGACGAAAATCTTCAATTTCTCTCTGCGCCCCAGACCCTAGTTCAACCATTTTTCCCACTCGGGAAAAATGGTTTTCGGATTCCTGTCCGGAGTTATCACAGGCGGCAATTGCTTTTTGAATCACCCGGCTGAATTTGTCCCAACTGGAATAAGCTAAGGCAACTTGCAAATCCCGTGTATACCAAAACTCAGCACCGTCATCAGTAAGCTGTTTCAACTCCTCAAATGTTTTATAATGCCGGTTTTCAATCTCTTTACTGCTCATATTTATTCCCTCCGAGATGTGAGGCCGATGTGTGTTTTAATTCCATCGAATTCGACGAAATTAAAAGTTGATCCTATGTCTGTTGCGGAGCTGGGGCTCCGCGTTCCCAGGCTTTTCATCATCCAGCGCTCCTGTCGATTTGTTGCAGCTTTTCAGCCATTTGCTTACGAACTTCTACGAGCTCTTTTTCCAGATTATCAATTTCTATCTGTACCGCATCGATATCGATCTCATCTTCCTCCTCAAAGGTGTCCACATAGCGGGGAATATTGAGGTTGAAGTCGTTTTCCTTAATCTCGGTAAAAATAGCGACATGGGCGTACTTCTCGACCTCCTTGCGCACTTTGTAGGTCTGCATGATCTTCTCAAGATGTTCATCTGAAAGCGTATTCTGGTTTTTATTCGAAACAAACTCTCGGCTAGCATCAATAAAGATCACATTGTTTTTCGTGCTTTTGATCTTTATTCTAGTGATCTGGCGTTGTGGCGAATATGCGGTTTTCTGGAGAGCGAGAAAGTGGCACAGCCGTCTCGGCTGTGAATTTTACGACCAACACAGGCGGGACGCCTATGCTACTTTCGTTAAATCACTTCCGAATGGGCAGCTCAATCCCCCACTGCTTGATCTTGCGCCAGATGGTCGTGCGGTCACAACCCAGCCGCCGCGCAGCCTCGGATTGATTTCCTTGACAGGCCTGTAGCGTATCCAGCAGAGTTTCACGCGTGAGAGACGATTCCAATGGTACCGACCGGGAGTGTGCCGCCACTCCGCGTTCTCGGCATTCGTGCGCCCGTTCCCGCGCTGAACGAATCTCGAAGGGGAGGTCATCAAGCTCAATTGTGCCGCCATTGCAGGTAACAAATGCGTGTTCAATCGCATTCTCCAGCTGACGGACATTACCAGGCCAGCAATAATCCATCAGGCAGTGTTTGGTATCATGCGAGAGGTATTTAATCTGCTTGCCAGTGTTTGCGTTCAACTTTTTCATAAACGCCTCACAAAGCAGAGGAATATCCTCCAAATGGTCGCGAAGTGGTGGAGTCACAATTGAAAATATGCGAATACGATAGTAAAAATCTTCGCGGAATGCGCCCTCTGTAACACGCTGCTTAAGGTTGCGGTGTGTTGCCGCAATAAACCGGAGATCTGCCTTACGGGTGACTGACTCGCCGACACGTTCGTATTCATTCTCCTGCAGCACACGCAGGAGCTTGAGTTGAATCAACGGGCTGATATCAC
>JBAYXX010000033.1:0-37471 GCA_041673345.1 Kiritimatiellia bacterium | reverse complement strand
AGCCTTCCAGCCCTTGTCTTTAAGCTTGCCGGCATCGGTTTCATCAAACCCGGCAATCACTTTTTCAGCGGCCTGCACACTCTGCGCGCCCAGTGCTGTTATGCCTGCGCCTATCATCGCGCTTTGTAAAAAATTCCTTCTTGAAAATACATTATTCATCTTATTTTTTCCTTCTTTTAGTTGCGGTCAGCTGCATCGGAGTCGCATAGCAGGCGCAGGTGCGCTGCAGACTATTCGATCCTAAATTCAATGGTTAAGGTCTCATATTGATTCAGAAATTCCAATGAAAGGTCGCGCACCTGCCGCACGTTGGCAGCTGCCTTGAGCACGCTCTGATCAAAATAAGCGCTGCCTGAGGACTGCCGGATACGGTAGCTGACGATTCTGCCCCCTTTGTCCAAACGGATATCCAGCAACGCAGGCAATGGGCCAGCCTCTGCAAGGCCGGGCTGGTTCCAGGATTCGTACATCGCCCGCTGCACAAGCGAGATGCAACGCGACATCTCGCTCTCCGGCAGTGTGTTTTTAACGCCGGGCTTGGCGCCTGCAAGCAGGGCACTCTTGATCTGATCGCGGGAAAGAGGTTTGGCATCCGTAAGCACTGCTGGCTTGAGCTTGGAAAAGTCCGGCTGCTTTATGACAGGTTTCGGGGCGATCCGCTTTCCTTTTTCAAAGGGCTTTTTTTCAGGGGGTTTCGGCTCAGGCTTCTTAACGGGTTTCGGTTCGGGCTTCTTCTCCGGCTTTTTTTTTTGAACCACCGCGTCTTTGACAAGCGGCAGGCTCTCGGGCATCTTAGGATCAGGCTCAACTACTGGCTTTACCTTTGGTTTGACCTCTGGGGTATCCTGGATTGGCGCGGGCAATTCCTGGGGCAGCACCACTGTGAACTCAACCGGCTGGGGCTGCTCTTTTCTGATAAACCGGTCACGCACCGCGAAGCCAATTACAACCATGAGTAAAAGCCCATGGAAGATCATCGACCATTTTAAGGAGTTTTTGTTTACTGGTGAGTTCATTGAAGATTACGTTAATTCATAAAAATGGTTTAGTCCGCCAGCGTCACGAGGGCCATACGAGTGATTTTATGCTTATACAAAATTTTCATCACCCGGATGACCTGCCCATATTCCAGCCGTTCATCCCCACGCACCAACACCGCCAGATCCGGGCTCTCCGCCGCCATATTGCCCAAAGTTGTGTCCAAATCATCCATGGTAATGGCCCGGTTATTCAGGAAAACTTCCCCCGTGGCATCCACGGTGACCACATTGGACTTTGTTGCCGGCAGAATATCAGTGCTGCCCTGCGGCAATTTGATTGAGATCCCCTGCTCCATGGCTGGCATTGTAATAATAAAGGTGATCAGCAGAATAAAGGTCAGATCGATCAGCGGGGTCATGTTGATCTCGTTGATCTGCTTAGACGATTTTTTACGACGCAGACGCACTGCCATTATAGCTCCCTTCCCTGAAATTCACAGGCAATACGCCCCATCAATTCATCGGCGAAGCCCTCCATATCATTGGTCAATTGGCGCACCTTACCCGCCAGACTGTTATAAAAAATAGCGCAGGGAATTGCCACCAGCAACCCCACCACGGTTGTTACCAGTGCCGATGATATAGCAGGTGCAATCTCAGAGAGCAACAATGTTCCCTTTGTTCCCATGGTCGAAAAAGCATCCATCACCCCCCAGACAGTGCCCAACAGCCCCAGCATCGGCGAGGCAGTCACAATGGTGGCCAGCAACCCCATGCCAAATTCGATCCGAATCTCCTGTTCGTGCAGATTATGCTCACAGGTTCCGCGCACCAGTTCAATTTCACGCCCGGAAAGGGCGGCGCTCTCGGCGGATTTCTGCCGTCCGATCACATAACGTCGCGACTCTGGGTCCAACAGCTTGACCATGCGTTCGCAGGTGCTCTGATAGATCAGCCCCAATGTGCTTTTCGCCACCTGCTGCCGACGCAAATAGCAGTCCAGCACATCCGGCCCTGCCAGGAATTCCCGCATAAAACGGCGGCTATGACGCATGATGCCGTTCAGCTCCTTGGTTTTACCGATAATCACCGCTGCGGCGACAATGGAACTCCCCAACTGGATCAACACAATCGCTTTGCCCATCAGATTGGCACCAAAAAAGCCTCCCAGCAACGATGCCATGGGTAAATTCGTTGTTTCAAACAGCAAATTAAACATTGAAAACTCCTTACAAATCCTCAAAAATTACGAGCGGAAGGGCCGTTCGCCATGCGCCACGCGTGAAATCGGGTATTTTGACCGCCGAACCGCCATTCAGTAGCGATCGTTCCGAGAGTTCCACCAGCGAACTCCATGTCACACCGTCATAGACATCCTGATCAAGTGGCAATCCATTTAAGAGACAGTAGCACAAACGACGCTTCATAAGATAGTCTTGTCCGCCATGTCCCCCCTGCTTTGTGGCCATCTGTCCATATTTTACCCAAAACGGGTGAGCGTATTTGGTTTTGAGTTCGTTTAGCGCTTTGTCGTTCATCCAGCTTCCCGAACTAGGATCCAGCGCCACACGCAAGGGAAAATCGGCCAAAGTGCCCTTTGTGCCGGAAATCAAGTTGAGTCGAGTATAGGGCCGAGCGCTGCTGAGACTGAACTGCACCATGATTGTCTTGCCAAGACGTGTGCGGATGATCGAGGTGTTCATATCGCCTAGCTTTATCGCGCGGAGAGTTTTAGCCTGCGAACTCTCGCTGCCATATTTGTCTGCTGCCGCACTGGCGAACCCGAAAGGGAGGGTACTCATGGAGACCACGGATTCCAGTGAGTCGCTTCGATTGATATTCATATATTGGCAAATCGGACCAAACCCGTGCGTGGGATACAAGTTGCCGGTATGCCGTTGATACCACCTAAACCGAAATTTCTCAAATGCCTCGCCGTTATCATTCCCATTCGCATAACTGCTGCGAGCATCATGAATATAGGCTGCCTCGCCATGTACAAGTTCGCCCAGCACGCCTTTTCGGCACAAATTGAGGGCAAATAGCTCATTAGACCCATAACAGACATTCTCCAGCATCATGCAGTGCAGGCGTGTTTGCTCAGCCATATTTACCAGGCGCCAACAGTCTTTGACCGTCATGGCAATCGGCACCTCCACGCAGACATGCTTGCCGCATTGCATAGCGTAGAGCGCCATCGGCACGTGCCACTCCCAATCGGTACAAACATAGACGAGGTTCACGTCCGGACGCTCACACAGCTTTTTGAAGGCCTCTTTCGACCCGAAATACTTTGCCGGTTCCTTCTGTCCCGCGGTCACCACATTCGCCGCACTTTTTACGACCCGGTCTTCAAACACGTCGCAAATCGCCACTACTTTTGTTTTTGAGATATCGCACAAATGTTTCACGGCCGAGGTGCCTTGCGCACCCACACCAATGAAGCCCACCCGCACCTCATCCAGCGCGGGTGTACGCAGCCCCATCACCGAAGAAGCCTTATTGTTTGATGAAACGCCTACGCTTTGGCACCCAGCTCCTGACATCATTGTGGCCAAGCCTGTGAAAGATGCCGCTTTTAAAAAACTCCTCCGCTTTGTCACATTGCCCCCTCTTTTTTGCTAATATACCATCGCATGAACAGAAACGTACCACATGCCCCCTTGAGTAACCACAAAACATTCCCTAAGCTACTTTAAAAAGGTTGCGACGGCAGCCCGCTGACAAATAAGCCGGATTCTGTTCACTGTACTTGCGTACAGCTCCGATCATTCATCTCAGCGATCTACCCAGGACCTTTTTCAGCGTTAGCCGAAGCGATGCGAGCAGCATCTACAGCCCCCTATTTGATCTTGCTCCGGAGTGGGTTTACCATGCGACCGCGCTTTCACGTCAGCCCGGTGGTCTCTTACACCACCATTTCACCCTTACCTCTGCACACTCCGCAAGCGGAGAGCCAAGAGGCGGTTTATTTTCTGTGGCACTTTCCGTCAACGCCGATCTAGCAGCGTTCCTCCAGCTTTAACAGCTGGACCTCCTGCTCTGTGGAGTCCGGACTTTCCTCCCCTGCTGTGGCAGGAGCGACCGGTTGTCAACAGAGCTACCGCCGCAAATCATTAACTTGTCAATGAGTACACATAGCCTTCGCATATTGAATAGCCTCATTTGGTTGCGGCGGAAAGCTGCTTTAGGGCTGATACAGGATGCGCCCGCACATAGTGCAAACAACCACATCCATATCACGACGCACCATCTGGCCCACTGAGGGCGGCTGAACTAGGTTACAGCCAGCGCACACCATGCCTTCATGCAACTCAACCACCACTGGCCAACGCTTGCATTTCAGGCGGTCATAGTAGAGCTTGGGGCGTGGCTGTACGTTTTTAGCGACCTCCACGCGTTCGGCCTGAGCCTCCTGCAGCGCCTGCCGCACCTCCTCCAGACGCGCATCAAGATCTGCCATATACTCATTCACATCCACTTGCTCTTTAGCCAGCTTTGCTTCAAGCTCCGCCACTTTGGCTTTTACGGGGATGAGGTCATCGAGCGCGGCGATCTCACGCGCTTCGAATGTACTCAAATCATCCTCCAGCTTTTTGATCTCCAGGTTATACATCTGAAACTCTTTATTGGTTTTGAGTAAAACCTGATTTTTCTTGAGATCATTAATTTTAGCCTTGCGAGACTCAGCTTCCAAATCAGCTCCATCTATCTTCACTTGAATAGATTTAAGCTCTCCCTGCGCTGATACCAGCAGTTGCCTCAAGGTGTCCAACCGAGCATTTTCCTGCTCTTTACGCTTAGGGATATCAACAATTTCCTGTTCCAGTTCACGAATACGTCCATCTACGTCCTGCAACTCCAGCAAAGGCTGTACAAAGCTCACGTAATCACATCCTTCCAAAAACTATATATTTAACAGATCAACGAATCAATGTCAGCCAGAAGAATAACTCATCTGGCCCCCGCTGTCAACCAAGTGCGGAAATTTTTTCCAGTAAGCTGGAAATGCAGAGCACCCAATAAGCCACAAACCACAGGCTGCTAGCCGCTAATGGGACGCTTTTCACACGCCGTTTAAACTTTGTCGCGAGCTTCGCCGTCCCTCTTACGCCTGTCTGCGCTTGCCGTGCAACCTGCAAGCTTCATCAAAACGGCTTCGGCCGACGATGCTGTACGACGATGTTGGTGGACGATTAGGATAATGCGGGGGCTCGTCAACCAGCATCGTCGCCGCTATCGTCAACCGAAGGCGAAACCGAGCCCCAGTAGCTCCGGTTTCCAACCGGACACGTCCGATTGGAAATCGGACCTACTTTGCCACCGCGCCAAAGAAAGGCGCGCCCTCTTCACTTTAGAACTTCTCCACTCCGCGCCTTGCGCGGATTTAGTCGCTTACCAAAGGGCAAGACATGGTCATTTAAAAAAACCGCGGATATGAACCCGCGGCTTTTTTCAACCAGAACAAGTGTAACTTAAAACTCAAATCCCTTACGGACGTACGGCATCAGCAGGGTATTGGCCAACTCGTTGCCAACAAAGCGCTGCTGACAGCTGCTCCAACGTAGTTTGCCGGGAATTTGCTGAGCAATGCAACCCACCAGCATGCCTTCCAGCATCGGCACTGAGTGATCAATATCCGCATAAGCGGTCTCAGTGCCTTTCACAGCGTTCACAAACTCGAGATAGTGGTTGGACTTGCAGCGCGCGATGGTCTGCGGTATGTCAACCAACGCTTCATGCCGCGAGGTGGACTTCATCTTCTCCTCACCCTTAAGCGCGACATAGGCCTCCTGTCCGTAGTCGTTGGTTGAGCACATAATGCCCTTGCTGCCGATGATCAGACAGCCGGTGTTGGGCACAGCGCCCAGGGTGGCGATCACCTGCGGCATCTTATCCGCCGAGGGCTTTTCCTTACCATCATACCAATAGAGTTTCACCGCCGGCATTCCCTGACGGGCGGCATAGGTAACCTTCACAATGCTCTTATTCGGATAAGTCTCGTTGTTCTTACCATCGATCATCAGCGTCTCAGCTGCGACCACATCCTCCAGGCGCAAGCCGCGGAAAGGCAGATTCATGGTGTGACAGGCCATGTCACCGAAAGCGCCGGTTCCAAAATCAAAAAAGCCGCGCCATTTAAAGGTGTGATATACACCGCTTTTAAAGGGGCGCAACGGTGCAGTACCCAGCCAGCAATCCCAATCCAATGTATCTGGCACAGGATCCGAGCCCTCGGGGCGACCGACACCCTGCGGCCAAATGGGCCGATTGGTCCAGACATGCACCTCGGTCACTTTGCCGAGAATACCGGCATGCAGCAGCTCGACATTGCGGCGCAGCCCATCACCAGCGCAGCCCTGATTACCCATCTGGGTGATCACGCCACTCTCCTTGGCAACCTTCTCAAAATACCGCGCCTCCCAAATGGTGCGTACCAACGGCTTCTGCACATAGACGCTGCAACCCTGCCGCATCGCACGGGTCGCTGCCAACGCATGGGTGTGATCAGGCGTGGAGACCGTCACTGCGTCCAAGTTTTTACACTCATCCAACATTTTGCGGTAATCGGTGTAACACTTCACTTCAGCGCCAGGGACCTTCTCCTTAATGGCTGCTACCCCTTTGTCAAGCTGCGTACGGTCAACATCGCACAGCGCGACAATATTCTCGCCATTGGCAAACATCGGATTCCAGTCGCTCCACCCTTTGCCGCCCACGCCGATCACGCCGATGTTGAGCTTATCACCCGGTTTTTTTGCCTTGAGAGTTGTGCGTGCCGGATAGCTGAACCGATCTGAGTCAAGCGTACCACAACCACTAAGTGTAATCCCCGCTGCGGTTAAAGCCGAGCCTTTTAAAAAATTCCGTCTGTTGAAGTTCATTATGATTCCCTTTTATTGAATGAAAGTTTCCTGCCTGTGGCACAAAACTTATAAGCGTTCCGCTGTTTCTGTTACCCTACACAACAGAAAAATATCAAACAAGTATAGGTAACCGCGCGCACAAATGCAATGAAAAGCTTGATATGAAAAACTTGTAGGTAAATGCCGCCGTTCTGCCGCTCACAGAGCCGGCTTGGATTTACGAGTAGCAACGTTTTACCAGAAAAAATAGATGTTATATGCAAGCCCGCTAGTTGCTATTCAATCAACTCCTGTCGCAAAAAACAAGAAATCTAAGCAACCATCTTTACAAGTCGTTGATTGAAAGCAACTAAATAGCTTTTTTCAAAAGCTCCAACTTTTTAGAAATTTTATCTGCAAGCAAAATGCTTGCACTACTTCAGTTTCTTCCCCCAAACGCGCAGCGTTTGTTTACTAAACCAGCGGTGCATATCACACAACTTTTCAATGAGTGAGATAACATTTGCATATCACGTAGTCTCAGTTTGGTTCCGGCTCCGCTGGTTTAGTCTTTTCTAGTCGAAGGCTTACTGAGAATTTCCGGGGAGCTCATCATTAGCTTAACGTACTGCGCCCGCGTATACGCCCATGGATCGGCGCTGTGTCGCCGACTAAGGGTTCCTTGAAACGCCGCCAGCGTGCTGTATTCATGCACCTCCATCCACTCGGACAGCTCTTTTAACAGCGAGCGAATATGGGTGATCTTGTGTCGCAGCAATGTGCTTACAGTTTGAACCGCAGTCGCTCCGGCCAATATCATTTTGGCCACGTCCTCCCCGGTGGAAATACCAGTGCTGGAGCAGATATCCGCCTTGATGGTTCCCTCCAGAAGCCCTGCATAACGCAATGGCAAACGGTGGTCTGTTGCGTGGCTGAGATTTATGGGGTAGATCCGGGTCTCCTGCTTGGCATCAATATCAGGCTCAAACAGGCGGTTGAACAGAACGAAAGCAGATGCACCTGCTGCGTCCATACGTTCAATGACGTTCAAAGGGTTGGTGTAGGAGAAGCTCAGTTTTACGCTGATCGGAATTGAGATTGTTTTCACAAGCTCTTTGATCAACTCAATCTGCTCGAGCTCAATGGCCGCGCCCTCATGCTGCGACTCCTTGGGCGAAGCAAACAAATTGCATTCTAGAGCGTCCACACCAGTCTTTTCAAGAAGTTTGGCATACTCAATCCATGTATCCTTGTTCACCGCATTGAGACTGGCAATCACTGGAATGTTAACGGCCTGCTTGGCCCGTTTCACCCATGAGAGATGCTCATGCGGTAGAAGATATTCTATGTTAGGGGAAACCGTGATCATCTCCGCGTTCCGACAATCTTCTTTATGCAATGCTTCATCAAACTCAAAGCGTTCCAATTGGATCTGCTCTTCAAAAAGCGAGCGTGTCACCAAGGCTCCGGCTCCCATCTCTTCGATTTGCTTGATAGAGTCGAGGTTTGCGGTCATTGGTGAGGCACCGACTATGAGTGGATTCCGCAGAGGAATGCCCATATAATTTGTTCTAAGGTCTGCCATATAATCTCTTTCTCTAAACACTTGGAGTGTCATTCGTTTTTTCGCGTAGCATTTACATGTTTTCTGTTAAATAAAATAATTTTCGCATTTTTCTGTGAGTTTGTCAATCTCTTCTCTCTTCTAAAGCAGCTAGTGGGCGCAATGCCACCGAGTTATTAGGTCACCGGGTCAAAAAAACAGCTTACAGCATTTTTTAGATAAAAAATCTTGGCGGTGAAAAATGAGGTGCCCCCTGGGAACGCCGGCGTCCCCGTCGGCATCGCTGAGAACAAAGCCGACGAGGACGTCGGCGCTCCCAGGAAGTAACTTGCTCATGACGCAAAAAACCAGAAACAACTCGACAACCAGCTGCATCGGAGTCGGGGTCGAGCTCGGACGCCCTTCGATACCGATTCCGATAGCGACCCCGACCCTGAGTTGCGGGCAAAGCCACAGTGTAGTGATACGCGGATCGAAGCTGTAGGGCGCGGGCCGTGAACGCGCCGGCGGTTGAAAATGTGGTGCTTCGCGAGTCGGAACGCTTGACGATTGGCCATAAAAGCACCACCCCGGCGGTCACGGCCCGCGGCTACAGTGCTTTGCAAAACGTAGGTCCGATTTCCAATCGGACATGTCCGGTTGGAAACCGGACCTACAGACGTTCGTCGCCGCTATCGTGAACCGGCGGCATTGCCGCCCTGGATAAGGATTGTGATTAGGATTGTGATTAGGATGTGCATCCCTCCTAATCACAGTCCTAATCGTAATCCTAATCAAACAGCGGTGATCAGGGATGTGCGAAAGAGATTAAGATTGAGATGAGGACTAAGATAAGGATTCCATCCATCCTAATCACAATCTTCATCGTAATCCTAATCAAACAACGGTGGTTTTCAGTTATGTGCGACTAGTGACACGTCACTAGAAAAAGTCGAAGTTATAGGCAGGCCCGCCGCGCGGCTGCGCCGCGAAAAAACGCTAGGGTAACTAGACAAAATGGGCAGGTTATGGGCAACGTGGGAGGGGCATCCTGCCCCTCGGCAGCCTCAGAGGGGCTGGAAGCCCCTCCCACGTTGGATAGCGAAGTCAGTGCCTGTCCCTAAGTTGTCACTGCAGTGCGAGCCGTCGGGACGCGCCAGCCGAGTGATTAGCAGGTCGAAGCTGTAGGGCGCGGGCCGTGAACGCGCCGGCGGTTGAAAATGTGGTGCTTCGCGAGTCGGAACGCTTGACGATTGGTCATAAAATCACCACCCCGGCTGTCACGGCCCGCGGCTACAGTGCTGCTCAAGGCGTAGGTCCGATTTCCAATCGGACATGTCCGGTTGGAAACCGGACCTACAGACGTTCGTCGCCGCAATCGCCAACCGGAGGCCTGTCCTCCCTGGACAAGGATTGTGATTAGGATTATGATTAGGATGTGCCTCCCTCCTAATCACAATCCTAATCGTAATCCTAATCAAACAGCGGTGATCAGGGATGGTCGAAAGAGATGAGGATTGGGATTAGGATTAAGACAAGGATGTGCCTCCATCCTAATCGTAATCTTAATCGTAATCCTAATCAAACAACGGTGGTTTTCAGTTATGCGATACTAGTGACACATCACTAGAAAAAGTCAAAGTTATAGGCAAGCCCGCCGCGCGGCTGCGCCGCGAAAAAACGATGGGGTAACTCGACGGTCAGCTGCATCGGAGTCGGGGTCGGGGTCGGAATCGGAATCGGGGTCGACCTCGTACGCTTTTCGATACCGATACCGATACCGACCCCGACCCCGAGTTACAGGCACGAAACTGTGACAAAATGGTCGAGTTACAGGCAAGCAACCCTATGTGTGAGTCAGATTTCTGCATGTACTATGCGGTTTTCTGGAGCCCAATCCCGCAAATCAGGTGGCAACAGCATGGGGGTGTCTAGGTCAATAAGTTTCAATCGTGATGCTAAAAAAACAAAATCCTCTTTATAATGATTTGCTTGTCAGGTTGATAACGCCTTTGGGGTTGAATGCGTCCGAACGCACATAGCGGATCATCCCGTCCAAAAGGCAGGTGCCTTCGGGCGTGTCTGAAATCAGATCCAGCCCGAAGGTTATCAGTACGCGCCCCTTGTCACTCTGGGCGCAGCCCGCGTAGAGGAAGTACCCGCTGCCGCCCTCGCCGACCGCCAGCATGTCGTCGGGCAATAAACCTGCTAAAGGCAGCGGCTTACCTAGTTTTAAAATGCGGAATGCAAGCGGCGACAACGTGCCGTCATGCGGAAAATCACCCATTGCCGGATGCTTTGCAAACGCTGTGCCCACCTGATTGCCCATTGACCACCAACCCAGATTGACATTCGGCTTGCCCTCTGTGCTGTTGATCAAAATGACGCGCTTTCCCGCAGTCAAAGCAGGCGCAACGTCCGTAGCATCGAGATGAGAGATCAGAAGCTCCGCCTGTTCCGCGCCGGGTGTTCCCGCCGCTATCAGACCAGTATAAAGTTTTTCCAAGGCTGGTAACAGCGTTGGTGTCGCGGCGATGCCGCTCCCGTCCTGTTTATCACGCTTGGGAAAAATCCAAAAATCCCACGTGTTCGCGATTTTCTCTTCCCTCTTCTGCAGTACTTCAGCCTCCAATACCGCGTGGACCGGCTTCACCACATCAGGAATTGCGATCGCCGCTTCAGCTAGCAAACGCGTACTGCCCAATTCGACATTGCCGCCCTCGCATTTGCCCTGTGCGAGTACAGCGTCGCCAGCTCGCAGCGTCCACTTGAGCTCAGACTTCTCTATGCGGCTCTCTCCATAGTGCGCTATCCAGAAGTTAGCCTTCACTGTATCGCCCGCAACCGCAATCCGATCCGCTGGTTCAGTTTTGAGCAATAGCGCACTTGGCCCATTGAATAGGCGGAACGCCTCAGCCGTTGCGCCATTGGACTTTGCTTCCCAAAACGCATTGAACAACCCTTGAGCACTGTAACTCCTACCTTGTGCGACTACAACATCGACAATGGTCCAAAACGAGTATCCGTCGCATGCGGGGTCCATGCGGGCAGCCTCAATGCCGCGTTTCTGATAGTAACCCTGCAACGCATGCGCAGCGTCCTGAATGGCATCGCCCCAACGCCGATCTAGACCAGCCGCCTTGAGCCAGCCATCCCTAAGCGCCTGTGTGACAGGCGGCATCCAAGGGCCGGAAAAGCGCTCCTCAAGACGAGGATCCTGCTTGATGCCGAGATTCAGATATTCATGCGCGATAAAAGGCGCGTCACACTTGAAACTCCCCGGCTCCCAAACATTGATCGGGCCATTACGGAAATCTGAATTCTCCGCTGTGTTGAAGTTGCCGTCCTGATGAATTGCCAAGCGATCGGGATCAAGCCGTTTGGCCAGCTTGTAAATCTCTTTATCCAAAGGCGTCCCCAGTAGGCCCTCATTCCCAGTACAGTAGGTTGTAAAGGAGACGTATCGGCGGTAATGGTGGTAGAGTTCAGTCAGATCCCGCATCGGGTCAAAGGTAAACGCCTCAGTCGGATAGTCCCCGTAATAGGGCAACTCGGGTTGGATCATAATGCCCACTTCGTCGGCAGCCTCGAAGTACTCCGGAATTTCACAGTGTGTGTGCAGACGGACATAGTTGAATCCAGCGTCGTGTGCAATTTCAAGATTCTTGCGGTGCTCTTCCTTTGAGACAGGCGAGGCCATGGTCAGCGGATAAACAAAGTCGTCCCCGTAACCACGGGCGAAGAAGGGCTTATCGTTCAAGAAAAAACGATCGCCCCGAACCTCAATTTTTCTCACGCCGAACCGCTCGCTCCAGCCATGTACGGGCGTTTCGCCATCGCACAACGTGATCTCGGCCAGATAGAGGTTCGGCTGTTCCGGCGACCAAGCGTGGAAGGGATCAAGCGGTATGCGCACAACAACTTCGGTCTTTTGTTTGCCATCTGCAAATATCACGGGCGAATGGTTATTGGCTTTGGACATGGGCGAATGATTATTGGCTTTGGGCGAATGATTATTACCTTTGGGCGAATGATTATTACCTTTGGGCGAATGATTATTACCTTTGGGCGAATGATTATTCGCCCCTACTTTCACGCGCAAAATTGGGTTGTTCAATTTACCCGCGACCGTGGCGTATGCGATAGTTGCGTGAATTTCTGCGGTCTGTTTGTCAAAATCGCCGCGCACCCACGCATCGTCGATCCGCATGTCGGGTGTAGCCTCGAGTTCCACGTCACGATAGAGCCCACCAAACTTATGCGAGCTGACCATCTGCCCTTTACGGCTGGGAATCGCATTGTTGACTGCTGCCACCACAACTGTTTTTTCGCCCGCCTTAACAAGGTCGGTGATGTCGTATTTGTAGGTGCCACAATAGTTGTCAACCCAGGCGACAGGTTTGTCATTGATCCAAAACCACCCCTGCGAGCGTACGCCGCCGACCTTGAGCCAGATCCGTTTTCCCTGCCACCCGGCAGGAATATCGATTGTCTTGCGGTACCACCCTTCGCCCATGAAGACATTGCGTAGCTCTCTGGGACCATGATCCCATTTACAATCCCACGTAACACTGGGTCCCGGCACCCCTACACCCTGTGCCTCCCAGCAGCCGGGCACGTGGAGCAATCGTTGTTCCGGCCATTCCGGTTTCAAATAAAAACGTCCTCGTCCTCGTAGTAAACGACCTGTCTTGACTGCCGTAAACTCCCACTCTCCGCGCAGCGACAGCACCTCTTGCAGCGGTGACGGCGTGGTTGGATTAACCACGGCAGGCACGGCTTTCCTATACCCCCAGGTGTCCACACCGGAAAGTGTGTTTTCAGCGAAGGATGCAGTTGCCATTGATCCAATAAGCACGATTAATCCAAGTGTTTTTGTTTTGTCTGTCATATCCTCTTTCCCTGTTTTTTTTGATTACCCTTTATCTCAAGAGAATAATGGTGCCTTGAGGTCCTGAACGCCGCGACAGGAACTGGTCCGGTCTCAGTGCCACGCCGCTGATGCGGATGTCGTCCAGTTCACCTGCATATTTTGGGAGCCACGACGAATTATTACGGGAACCAATATACAGTTTGCCATTCCAATGCTCAGCAAATATCCTTCGCCAGACATTAAGCTCTATAAATGAACGTTCAGTAACCATTAAAAAATATGAAATACTCGATTCTTTTCGTGAAAATGGCGAATAGGTTCCAAGCGTGATATCACTCTATAAAAAACATACACCAAAACGCAACTATCTTACATAAAAACTTGGAAATAAAAAACAAATAAACGAAATTAAAGCTTGATTGTAGTAGACGGTGTATGCCGTTGATAGAGACTGCATGAACTTTGAACAATTGCCCTCCGGTGTCTCAAATACCAAATGCGTGTGTTATGAGAACGAACATATACAACCGAATATTATATTGCTCCACCCGCTCAGACAACCTCTCTATAAACCGCTTCCGGTCAGCGTTGTCCATAAACAGCACACTTTCCGCATCGACCAACATACGACAGGTAACATAATATATTGCACCTTCATATTCAACTCTTAAATGTCTTGCCATAACAAGAGTGTCTCAAAATATCCTAAACAAAGTAAAATTCTAAATCAAGGGATGACCTCCGACTATAATGGATGACCCCTATGCCCACGAACAGTAATTGTCCCCGAAGCAGATCAGATTATTCAGCCGGATGACAAACTGCTGGTATTCGGAACCGATAAACAACTGGATGCGTTAATAAAAAAATGAGTACGCCGCTGATTGTCGGTTAAAAAATCTTCACAGAGCCTCAGAGGGCTCAGAGAAGGTGACAATGCCGCCGCAACACTATGGCAGGGTCCTTACGAGGCGAAAGCCGTAGTGAGAATACGAGGCCCATGCCGACATATAAATACGATACGTCGAATAGCATTGAGACGCGACGCCGTCAAAGGGTCCACCCCGAACCACGCGCTTTTCACCAGACTCCGCCCCTTTGGGATCTTTCCCGCCTTCTACCGCTGCTGCGAACCAGTCCAAGCAATACTCATACACATTGCCATGCATATCGTAAAGTCCCCACGCGTTCGGCAAGTATGTGCCGACCATAGCCGTGGCATTCTCCGGCCCGCAATCTTGCGCGGCATCAGCCCACGCCGTGCCAGTCCACAACCAGCCGCCGTTGTACCTGTAGCGCCCAAGCACTCTTATCTGCGCGTTGCTCGTCCCGTTCGGTTTTCCTGAGATCCCGTCATTGTAGTAGGTCGTCGTGCCCGCCCGGCAGGCGTACTCCCACTGCGCTTCAGTCGGCAAGTCAAAGTCCGCCAGCCCCGTCTTTGCGCGCAGCTCTCCCACAAAACTAGAGGGCTCAACTAAGATGCCTGTCGCCGGCCAGTTGATCGCCGGAACACTTTCCGTCGCCCCCCGCATCATGTTGTACGAAGCCTTCCCCACCGGCCTGGTTTTATAGTAGATCGGGTTATTATAGTAGCTCGGATTAGCCCCCATGATCAGCTCCCACTGCCGCTGCGTCACCTCAAACACCCCCGCGTAGAAGTCCCGCGTCAGTGTCGTGGAAATGCCTCCGCCCATGTTGAACGTTCCTTTCGAAATGCGCCGCAGGACGAGCTTATCTGTCTTATAAGTATCATTGGTTGTCACGCCAGTCCAAACCACGGATTGAATAGCTGTCCCGTCGTTGGTCACCGGATTCCTTACCCATGCGCCCCAAAGGCTGTTCGTGAGATCCGACTCATAGACATACTCGATCTGTCCCGTATCCCCTGCCGACTTGGTCAGATCCACGACCATATAGAGCGGCACCAAGGTTGGAGTGAGTGCCACTCGGAATTCAGGAAGAACCGCATTGTTGGTATAATCGGTCGCTGTCGGATCCCAGACTATCCGGCGTGCGCCACGCTGCACGCCGCTAAGATCGCCGGAGAGCGAACTCGGCGGCAGTGCCAGAAGATCATCGCCGTCATACGCCTCGATGTTGACATCCATCGACTGCCCTGAACCACATGTCAGGACGTAGTCGATGTCCACCATCCGGCTCCAAGGCCACCGCTGTCGAACCATCACGCCGCTGATTATCGGATCAGCCGCCATAGCACTCGTTGACACAAGCAGTGCCATCATTCCAATCAAGACTCTCTTCATTTTCATTTCTTGACTCCTTCTGTTGTTTGAACACACAAGTGTAAAACCCACATATTTAATACTCTATTAATAGAGTATTTTTAAATTATACATTAGAAGGGAATAGAAGGCAAGCCTTTATTCCAGCAATTCTAATAATCCGACATCAGTGATTCGGTTGGTGTTGCCTTGTCAATTAAACCGCTGTAATTAGCGTCTTTTTGGGTCACGTTTATCAATTTTAGTTTGTTAATCGTTCCCGTATTGTTGATAACCGTTTTCGCACTTAAATCTTCCCCTTTCCCGTCAATTAGTGTGTCACGGATCATTAATGACTTGATATTCCCCTTGTTTACGATGAAGTTCTTACTGCTGTTCGTAGGAACATATCGAATAGAATCGAGAACAAGGCTATCAATGCTAACGTTATGAATGTTAATGTTATTAACCCCGGTCGAAGTAGCATGAACGTTTTTAACTGTTATATGTCCATAAGGGCTGTCGCGATTATAATGCTTTGAAATTAAAACGCAATCAACCCTGAAATCTCCGTATATACCGTCTATCAAAATATCATCCATACCCTCTGTTTCGGTTGCCGGTGAGAGCCCTTCCCTTTTGATGTTTGAAAGCAATCTAACTGCCCTATATCCATCTGTTGCAAAAATGTTTTTAACGGTAATGTTTTTAATTGCGCCTTGCCTGAAAGGAAACCACTCTCTTTTTGCCTCGGGCGCTGGAGTCCCCAAATGATTTCCGGGGTACCATGAATCGCCACCGTTAAATGTGACCATATCATCATTAGTTCTCCCAAATATGTTTTGAACAGTTCCCTTATAACAATCCCCCTCAAAATGAATACCATCAATATTTGGTCTGCCTTTCCCAAATTTCAGAGTGATATTATTAATAAAGAACTCTGATAACATGCAAAACTCGGCATTATAGGTACAAGCGTCTTTTAAAGTCACGCCTTCCATCTCGAACCCTCTCACGTTCACTATCTGCAACAAAACTCCGACAAAACCTACACATCCGTATAAATGATCTTTCCTGCTATTATTCCCGCCATTGCCATCGAAAATGCCGCCCGTTATTCTTATATTTGTCTCCGCTGCTCCCAGTATATAATTGGTCGATGGATAGCTTCCATAGTCTGGATAAATTTCGGCCATAAACGTTGGAACTGCGCCATTTATTAAGTTTTTTTCCATAAAATACGCTTGTTCCGCCCACTTATTCTTTATTAGAACTGTATTCGCATTGTCCGCTAGTTTAATTGTGAAATCTCTATCAAGTTCTAACCATGTATCTGATTTCACCATAATAGTGCTGCGACATAGCGCCACCCCTTCGCCTCTGAGTTTCACATGCTTATGGTTTTGAATACATTCGTTTATTGCGGGAGCGCAATCATAGAGTCCATCATAAACTGCTCCATAAGCTCTTGGATCTCCTATATGGGTTTCACCTACTATTGAAGTATTACCTTCGCTCCCCGCCCCCGCGGTTCCACCCAAAACCAACATGCATCCCAAAAGACAATTAAGTATCCGTTTCATCAGCATTCCCTTTCCAAAATGATAACTGTTCGTGTAACCGTTCACGGGGTATAAACAACCCCAATGTATAAACTCAGAACGCATAACAATGTGATCGCTGATAATAATTTGAATTTGTGTTTTTTTGTCATAGCATTCTCCTCTTTGATTTACAAGATAACCCTTGTAGTCGTATACAATGATACATCCTTCCGGCTCTTTCAACAACCGCCTATTATGCGAACTTTACCCTACTATTTTGAGAACAAGTTTTTCTCAGCCTCTCCTGCTGGGAGAGGGCCGGGCCTGCCTGCCGCGCTGTCTGGTTGCTGCTGACAAGCGGCGCAGACAGGCCTGGGTTGCGGGCTTTGCCCGCATTAGTGCCAGACCACATAAATCGCAATATAAACGAGCGTAAGCAGTACAAACCATAAGCCGACACTCTGGAAGAGAGGGCGCTTAGGCTCACCCGGCGGCAGGAAGAATTTGTCCAGACTCCACAGCAAAGGCCGGATTTCCGCTTCAGGCTTAGGTTGAGTGAAAAGGCTGATTACAACTATTAAGAGCATCAGAAAAAGCTGGTTGAATCCTGAACACACAAATGCGTTCTTTGTGTTCCAGGCATCGATAAAACCAGTTGGGATAAGCTGTGGAATGAGAGTAAGGGTGCCGACAACAAGCGGCTGACCCTCCATGATATACCAGTCCATCAGCATGCCGCAGGGGATGCCGATAATAATCACGGTCAGAGCCGCCGCCGGGGTTGTCCGCTTCCAGAACATGCCCATCAGGAACACAGCGGCCATCGGCACCGCGAAGTAACTCGCTGCCGTCTGAAAATAGACAAAGATGCCGCCCATACGCTGGATCTGAGGCGCATAGCCGATACTGAAAACCATGAGTACCAGCGTGGTGACCGAGCCGATCATCACCAGCCGCTTGTCGCTGGCGCGCGGATTGATCCACTTCTTGTAAACGTCATAGGTGAACAAGGTCGAGATCGAGTTCAGCAGCGCCGAGATCGTCGACATCACCCCGGCCAGAATACCGACCACCATCAACCCCTGCAAACCTCGCGGAACCAGCACGGCGATCAGCCTGGGCAACACACGGTCAGGCAGATACCCGGCCGGGTTGGTGTGCAACCCGAAATCAAAGGCCTGTCCCATAACACTGTCGGGGCTAACCTCGTAGATTGCACGAGCGATCATACCTGGAAAAATCTCAACCATTGGACGCAAGAGCACGAACGCGCCTGCAAACACAATCGCCAACCGGGCATCCCACTCGGTCCGGGCACCAAAACCGCGCTGCACCAGAAACTGATTGATGCACGAATAATAGAGGTGCAGTCCGAACACAGTCAACAGAATCGCATGCCACGGAATAGGATTTGCTTTCATTGGATGAATCAGCCGCATGAATCCCGGATCGGGAACCTTCCAAAGGGCTCCAAACCCTCCTGGCAAATGACCATAGGCGAGCCAGACCAACGCGCCCCCTGCCACAAAAATAAGCAGAAACTGGAAAAACGCGCCATAGACCATGGACGACTCGCCGCCATACATGGTGCAAGTTCCCGAAACCATCGCAAGTACCGCCAACCACAGCCAGAGGTTGACGGAGGGGTTGTCGCGAATAAGCGGAAAGACCTCGGAAAGCAACATAGCGCCACCATAGAAAACCACCGCCAGGTTCATCAGCACGTAACTGATGATGAGAAATACGGCGAAAATGTTCTGGCTGGCGCTATTAAACCTGCGGCCAAGATATTCCGGCATTGTGCGGATGTTGTTACGGAGATAAACAGGATAAAAGAAGTAGATCAATGCGCCGTATATCGCTGGCGCGATCAGATTCCAGTTTACCATCACCAGACCGTTCTGATAACCCACGCCGTTTTGTCCGATGAGCTGCTCGGTGTTCATCCCCGTGGCAACATAGGCGGCCCCGATCGCCCACCAAGGCAGCGTTCCTTTGGAAAGGAAGTAGCTGTCGGAGCTCGCGCGTTTCCCACGTCCAGTGAGAAAGCCCACGACGAGCAGCGCGGCGAAATATATCGCGATAGTTACATAGTCTAGTGTAGGCATCATCCACCACCGGTTATTTTGGGCGTAAGGTTACCTTGTACCCATCAGAGCATTGATGATCATCAGATCAAGCTCCTCGTAGTCACGCTCAGCCACAAGCCTATCCCTTTCCTTTACATCCAAACTGCGGACAACTTCCAGCAGTTTGAGAAAGATCGTCCGGCTGTTCGAAAGATGCTTGGTGGACACTGCCTGTTTTTGCGTACGCATAGCTTTGATGTCCAGTCCGACGTCAGAGTGTCTCTGACGGCTGGCCCGAATGTATCCGCTCCTTCGTGTATGTTCCAAGGTCCAAATGAGAATCGGTAGTCTGTCTGCATGTGTGCTCCTTTTTTGTGTGTTGTTTTAGTCGCTTAAGCGACAAAAAAATAATTAATTGTTCTTTGCAAAAAGTTGTCTGCCGTCGCTTGTAGCGCGAAGCGCAAGTTTCATCAAAGTTGAAATGTGTAGGGTTGGCTCTCAGAGCCAAACAAAGATCATGAAATCCTTTGACTTGCCTTTGGCGAATAAACACCTGGTGTCAACTAATTGCTTCGTAGAAGCAACCCTACACCCCATGACGCGCTTTTCACGAGCTTGTAGCTAAATGCCGCTTGTAGAGCGGCTTCGGTTGACGATGCTGTGCGCGATAGCGGATTACGATTAAAATTCCACCTTTGAAGAAATCGTCAACCAGCATCGTCGCCGTTATCGTAAACCGGAGGCGCAGCTGAACTCCTGTAGGTCCGGTTTCCAACCGGACATGTCCGATTGGAAATCGGACCTACGTTGCTCCCGCACCAACGGGCCACCTCTTCACTCGCGCACTCATGTCGGTACTTAAAAACATGTAATGGCCCTAATCCTAATCTCAATCTTTATCTCAAACCTTGTCTTCTTTGCCTACTTGGTCGAGTTACACCATCGTTTTTTCTGACTCCTAAAGCCGGTATTGTCAAGTCATTGACAGACCGCTGCGGCAACCTTTCTATAAGCCGCAATAATGTCCTGCACATCCTCCTCTGTCAAAACCGAGGCGATACAAAAGATCACAGTGCGGCTGATCATATCATCCAGATGAGGACAAGTACCTTTGGCATACGAAACATGGGCCGAAGCGCGGTTCTCTGCCATCTGCCATGGCGACACAGCGGAGATGCCGCGTTTATTGACCAAACTGGCCACATTGTAGTAAATGTGCAGTCCCCAGTCGTCCATGTGGATAGGATACATGCCGCCCTGATCCGCGACAATGCCCTCCGCCCGCAAGGCTTCGGTGAACCTGAGTGACTGTTCACGCGTGGGAAGGACGGTCATGAGGAACGAGCCAGCATCACCGTCAGGATCAAGTACCTCGCGGAAGGTCAGCATACCCTCAAGTGCCTGTTTGATCTTGAGTTTCGCAGATCTCATCGCGCTCGTGATACGGCCCAGCTTCGTGAGTTGCACACGGGCGACAGCAGCAGTCAGTTCGCTCATACGGCAGCCGATACCCCAGAGTTGCAGCGAAGGATCATCCATTACCAGCCGTCCCTCATCATTACGCGGATAACCGAGATCATGAACAGCAAAAGCACGGCGGTAAAGATTTTCGTCGTTGGTGATCACCATGCCCCCCTCGCCTGAGGTCATGTGCTTGTTCATCTGGAAAGAAAAGATACCCATGTCCCCGAAAGTGCCGGCTTTCACATTGTACTGACTTGCGCTCGCCGCCTGGGCGCAGTCCTCGATGACCTTCATATTACGCTGCCGGGCCAGCGCGACAATCTCCTTGATCCGCCCGATGACTCCGCCCATGTGCACAACCAGAACAGCCTTGGTGCGCGACGTGATTTTTTTGGCCGCGTCTTGCGGATCTATATCAAACGTGTTGTCGCTGTCCACCAGCACCGGGATCGCCCCGCTGCGGACAACCGCGCCAACAGTGGAGACCCAGAAATATCCCTGAACCAGCACTTCGTCACCGGGACCGATGCCCAGCGCACCTAGCGCCACCTGCAGCGCACACGTTCCGCTGCTGACGGCAAGCGCGTACTTAGAGCCGGTCATTGAGGCAAACTCCTGTTCCAGTTGTGAGACTTCATTCTGCAAATCAAGCCCGTAATATCGGAACAGGGTCTTAGATTGGCAAACGCGCGCCGCCGCATCGCTTTCCATCCCGTCCATATAGTGCGCGCCGCACCACTCCTGCGGCAGTGGCCGGGTTCTGACCGGAGTTCCGCCATCAATTGCCAGTTTTTCGTTTGAATTCATTTTTTCTCCCTTACGTTCTCCATAAAATTATTCACAGCTCTATCAGCCGTTCGATCTTGCAGCAGACCTCTGAAATAGTCGTCTCGAAAATCTCTTTGCCTCTCTGCAAGCTGGAATAGCGCGGATCATATTCCCTAGGCACCACCCGCTCAGCTCCGCCTCCCCCCATAAACCCTGCGCCGTCTACAATAGAGAAGTCGGCATATTTCAACGGAACTTCATTCGGAGGAAGGGTGTCCAGATCAATCGCCGCCTCGTTGTAATGCATCATCAGCGAGGTTTCGGCAATGTCGGCGTGCCCGATTGCGCCTGTTGTTGCAGCCTCCTCAGGGAAAGCAATCTTGAAATCAACCCTTGCCGGTGTAGTGTTGCTCAATTCAATACATAGACGCTGCAACACCGCATTGTGATTGAAGGCCCCGTGACCGTTGACAATAAAGATATACTTGTATCCTTGACTGATCAGGCACCGGACTTCCGCAGCCACAACCAGGCCGAAGACCTCTTCGGGCAAGTAGTGGCTGTTCCACTGCCTTGCTGGAAAGTCCATGCCCACAACGTAATCGTCACGCTTAAAGCCCAACGCCTCCGTCATATCCGGATCACGCTCGCGTTCGGTACCGACAAACATCGTGGGCAGCACAATGCCCTTTCCCAGTCGTCTGCAGCATTCGTGAGCGACAAAAGTCGCATTAAGCGGGTCTGTGCCCAAAGGCATGTGGGGCCCGTGGTATTCCAAAGGTCCCAAAGGAAAGAGAATCAGTGGACACTTGCTCTGGCGCTCTTTCAATTGTCCGGGCCGCAGCCATTCGTAACGCGTTTCCAATTCAGGGTGTTTACCGCATGACAAGTTTTCAGTCTTCATATAATTTTCCTTTGATACCACCAGTGTAGTCTATTCCTGAAATCATGCCAACGGGTTAAAACGCGAACTATACCCTACTATTTTGCGAACTATACTACTATTGTTTGCTCTTGTAAAAAACCGCATATTTTAGTATTGTTACGGCGTACTTCATCGTATAAATGGAACCGTTATGGAAAGAAACAAACGCAAAAAAATACCGCAGGTCGCGCTTCTGCTCGACTCGTGCCACGAGACTTCGCGAGGAATGATGCGGGGTGTTTTCAAATATGTGCGGCTTTATGGACCCTGGGGCCTCAACATCGTCACTGGCGGCGCTTTCGAACAAAAGCTTCCGGATTTCAGATTTTGGAAGGGCTCCGGAATCATCGCGAATGTGTATAGTCGCGCGATGGCCCAAGCCATTGCCGCCGCACGTTTGCCGACCATTATTTTCGATTTGAACGATGAGTGGCAGGAAGCGTGGTATGCCATGTCACACGCCTGCCAGGTTCAATGCGACTCGACTGCAACTGGAGAACTCGCAGCCGACCACCTGCTCCAAAAAGAGTTCATCAATTTTGCCTTTGTCGGCGAGATCAGCGGACTCAATTGGTCGCGCTGGCGCAAGGAGTCGTTCGTCAAACGATTGGCCGAAGCTGGGTTCTCCTGTCACATCTATCCTGACCCCCTACCCGCGCAACGGAAGTGGGAACTCGATCGGAAACAGATGATCCGCTGGCTTCGCAGCCTGCCTAAACCGATCGCCATCTTCGTCGCACACGATGCGCGAGCACGCCAGTTGCTCGACGCCTGTCTGGTCGCCGACATTCACGTGCCCTACGAAGCGTCGGTGTTGAGCGTGGACAACGACCCTCTCATCTGCGAAACGTGCATTCCTTCGTTGTCGAGTATCCGGCTGGATGTCGAAGCGGCGGGTTACGCGGCAGCCGAACTCCTCGACAAACGTATGTTTGGCACTGCCAAGAGCAGGGTGCTAAAAGAAACAGTGACCTACCCGCCGCTAGAGATTGTTTCCCGATTATCAACACAGGCCATCCATGTTAACGACAAACTCGTGATAAAGGCTTTGGAGTTTATCCGGATCAATGCCGGGCTGAACATCCGTGTCTCGGATGTGGCAACGCACGTCGACGTTTCGCCGCGCTGGCTGGCAAAACGGTTCGCCTGCGTGCTGAACCGCTCGGTCATTGATGAGATCAAGCGGGTCAGGATGGAGACCATCCTGCGCCTAGTCACACAGACAGAAGAGCCCTTCGACCAGATTGCCAGGAAATGCGGGTTTTCAAATGAAAATTATCTGCGGAATCTTTTCAAACGAGAACAGAAACAAACCATGAGCGAGTGTCGGTCCTGTTTTCAGGATTCCTTGCGGAACATGCCTGCTCATCATGAACTTGGCGGATTGCATGAAAACTTAAACGAAAAATAAAAACCGTTGATATATAGAAGACGGACGAGTAGTTGTTTGTGTTTGAAAAAGGGCGGGTACGGAATCAAACGTCGCATCTGACAATGTTCGGTATCATATGAGCATTCTGTTGGGAAGTCTGGGTTTTTAAGGGGGAAGAATTTAGTATGTTGGCTTGTGTTGATACTGCGCTGACAGCGCGGAGCTGCCCTCGACTGGACTGATTTTTCACGAAGAGTCGGCGCAGGCGTTAGAAGGCGATTTCACGGAAGCGCTCAAGAGCGAAGCAGAACGTCTGGGAGCGGATGTTACAGGCGTTGTTTCAATGCGCCGTCTGGGCCATGTGGCGCAGCAGGTGGACGCTATATTTGGCGGCGAAGAGATCCTTGATGCACGGGATGTTTCGACTCTGTTTACTCCGTATGATCCGGTGGTGACAACCCGTAAACGAGCGGTACCAGATCCAGTAAGTATATTGCCGAATGGGAAATCGGTGCTGGTCTTCGGGGTTGCTCTGCCGCATGGGCCGGATGGGCCGGATGGGCCTTAGGGGCCGGATGGGCTGGATTGGCTGGATTGGCTGGATGGGCCTTAGGGGCCTTATGTTATGGTGACCGCTCTATATAAAGAAAGATGAAAAATGCTTAAACTATCACTGTTAGATAGCGTGATCATAATTGGGTTTCTGATCTCTGTGGTGGCGATTGGTGCGGCTGCGGCACGCCAGGCAAGCCGCAGTGCATCTGATTACTTTCTCTCCGGACGCACCATGCCGTGGTGGCTGTTGGGCATCTCAATGGTGGCCTGCACCTTTTCATGCGGCACACCTAATCTGATCACCGATATTGTGCGTAACGACGGTGTGGCGGGCAACTGGGTCTGGTGGGCTTTTCTGCTGACCGGGATGCTGACGGTTTTTGTGTATGCCAAGTTGTGGCGTCGTTCTGAGCTGGACACAGATCTCGGGTTTTATGAGATTCGGTATGGAGGAAAACCCGCAGCTGTACTGAGAGGTTTTCGCGCGGTTTATCTCGGTGTTTTCTTTAATGTGATGTCTTTGGCAATCGGCTCACTGGCAGCGATTAAGATCGGGCAGGTGATCTTCGGGCTAACTGCCTTGCAGACACTGGTAGCGGCCTCTGTCGGTGTGGGTATCTACGCCACATTGGGTGGCCTGACAGGTTCGATCTGGGCCGATTTTTATCAGTACTCAGTGGCGCTGGGTGGAGCGACAGCGGCGGCAGTCTATGTTGTGAAGGCAAATGTTGGCGGGACTGGGATAACCTCGCTGGCAGCGCTTTGGGAGCGAATCCCTGCTGAGAAGTTGAGTTTCTTCCCAAGTGTTGAAGGGGGCGACCTCTCGCTTTTAGTGACTGTAATGGTGCTGCCACTGGCAGTGCAGTGGTGGAATGTCTGGTATCCTGGTGCGGAGCCTGGAGGTGGAGGGTACATTGCGCAGCGGATGCTGGCTGCGAAAAATGAAAAGCACGCCATTGGCGCCACATTGCTTTTTAATTTCATGCACTATGGTGTGCGCACTTGGCCTTGGCTGATCGTGGCACTGGTCTCCATGGTGGTGTTGCCAAAAGAGACGCCGACTCAGCAGGCAGACGCTCGAGTTTGGCTGCACGAGAACGCAGCAGTGGTAGAGCAATACCGGGCGTCAGGTGATACTTTGGCACCGGGAGTGTACCAGGATGTCCGCTATCATACAGCGGCTGCTAGGGGACATGGTGCGCTGGCAAAGGCCTTCCCTGAGGTTGAAGACTCTTTCCTGCGTGATGACATTGCCTATCCAGGGATGATTGCCAGATTGCCAGCTGGGTTACTGGGCTTGGTGGTGGCCTCTTTGATTGCCGCACACATGTCGACGGTTGCCACGCATCTGAACTGGGGTGCTTCTTACGTTGTCAGCGATGTCTACCTGCGGTTTTTAAAACCAAAGGCCACACCGCGTCAGCAGGTGCGCATGGCGCGCTTTGCGACTGTGTTCCTGCTGCTTGCTGGTAGTGGCATGGCCCTGCTGCTACAAGGGGCCAAAGGCGCTTTTGATGTGTTGCTGCAGGTGGGTGCAGGCACAGGGCTGATCTATATCCTGCGCTGGTTCTGGTGGCGGATCAATGCCTACAGCGAGATTGCGGCCATGGTGATCTCTTTTGCAGTTGCAGTTTTATTTAAATTTGTGGCTGAGCCGCTGGGTATTGAGTCGATGCTGGCAGATGTTGGGTTGCTGAAAATAATGGCTTTCAGCGGTTGGAAGTTGGTGATCGGAATCAGCTGTACTACAGTAGGTTGGTTGTTGGTTACCTGGCTGACACCGCCGGAGGAGATGTCAGTGCTGGTTGCCTTCTGCCGTAAAATTCGGGCTGGCGGTCCGGGCTGGCGCAAGGTCGAGGCTTATGCTGCTGAGCTAGGTGAACCGCTGGGTGATGATGCAAGGAACTCCGGTCTGCCTCTGGGTATCCTTTGCATGATGCTGGGATGCGCGGCAGTTTGGGGACTCCTGTTTACGCTGGGTTATATGCTTTATGGCAAGTGGATTTATGCCTCAGTGCTGGGATTTGTGACAGTGGCAGCCACAGTGGTGCTCATGCGGCTGGTGCCGCGCATAAAGTTTGGGTAGAGAGCAGGAAGTTCTAAAGTTCTAAAGTTCTAAAGTTCTAAAGTTGAATACAGCCCGATAGGCGAAATTTTTGAAAGAACAGTTTGTAAAAACTAGAAACAAAGGAGATAAATGAGTGTCAGAGCAGGATGGATATGTTTAATGGTGGCGGTGTCGGTTTGTACATCAATGGCTGAGGGTCAACCAATGGACAAGGATGAGGCGCAGATTATTAAAGCGCGCATGATTCCTTATCCTCAGAACGTTTTAATAACCGATGGGCCTGTGGTCGTGATGGATAAGCGGCTGGCAGTGAAGGTAACGCTGAAAGATGAACTCGGGACGCTTGATAAACAGATAAGGGAGCTTTACAAGAGTTATTTTGGGGTGAAGCCCAATTTGACTGTAAAGCGTGATACGTCAATTAATATCTCAAAAGACGGTTATCAATTTAATTGTTCTAAGCAGAGTGGACTCTCCATTGAGGCCTCAGATGTGAACGGTGTTTTGAATGCGCTTAAGACATTGCGTCAGTTGGCTGAGCCAGAGCGCGGACTTGAAAAGCTACGCTACTATTTTCTACCGGAGATCTCGGTTGAAGATGCACCAGCAATGGGCTTCAGGGGCATGCATATCTGCTGGTTCCCTGAGAATGACGAAGTTTTCATGGAGAAGTGCATCCGGATGGCAGCTTATTACAAGTTCAATTTTGTGGTGCTGGAACTCTGGGCAATCTTTGATTATAAATCGCACCCTGAGTTTTCCTGGGCTGAGAAAAAAATAAAGACAAAAACCATTCACCGCTTGGTTCGTCTGGCCCGCAGCCAGGGATTAACGTTGATTCCACAGTTCAACCTGTTTGGTCATGCACCTGCATCACGGAACGTCTCTGGCAAGCACCCAGTCTTAGATTTTCATCCTGAGATGCAACCGCTGTTTGAGCCAGATGGCTGGACATGGTGTTTGAGCAACCCTGCAACCCGCCGTTATCTGACAGAGATGACAATGGAGCTGTACGAAGCGTTTGAATCTCCACCCTATTTTCATATTGGCTGTGATGAGGCCTATTCAATGAGTACCTGCCTGACTTGCCGCAAGGCTGACTATGCGGCATTGCTTAAAGATCATTTGCTGCATTTTCACAAGCTGTTTGGCGAGCGTGGTGCTAAAATTATGATGTGGCACGATATGTTGGTTGTAAAAGGAGATCCTCGATGGAAGGGCTATGTGGCGATGGGGTCAGAGAAGATTGGAACTGAGGCTCTGCTGGATGCGCTACCGCGTGACATTGTTATCTGTGATTGGCAGTATTATACTGTGCCGGCGAAAGATGCGATACAGTGGCCCACTATGCAGTATTTTCATGAGAAAGGATTTCCTGTGCTGGCATGTCCTTGGAAAAATTCGGAAGGCACTAAGAGTCAGTCCTCCCTTGTACTCGAGAAAGGTATGGCAGGCATGTTGTGCACCACCTGGAATTATATGCATGGCAACGACATGTATCGTATGCTCTACTATGGTGCACATGCGACCTGGGGATATGGAGGGACGGGTTGGAATCCCAGAACTGCCTTCAACATGCACTTGCGTCAGATCGGCTGGGAGATGCCTATTAAACACTACCGTGATACAGGCGTAGCGCAGTGGCAGGTACCACCTGAGAATGCATTGCTGCATTGACCATCGGGATCAGTCGATAACGGAACATCGCATTTGTTCAGCATTAAAAAATAAAGGCTAAAATGAAACGAAACAGCATCATGTTAATTTTAGTATGTATGTCTTGGATGTATTTTCCAGCGGCAGTCTTGGCCGCACCTTTGAGCGCCGAAGAGTTTAATGCGTCCAGCATATCTAATGAACTTTGGACCGGGGCGGTTGTGATGATTGGAACGCCGGATACCGTTTTGTTTATGCAGGCATGGGGATGGATGGATAAGAGCAGAGATATGCCGATGCCTGTGGATGCGGTATTCGATTTAGCAAGCGTGACTAAAGCTGTCGGTACTGCGACCGCCCTTGCCGTCTGCATGGATAAAGGACTTATTGATCCTGATTCTGTTTTTACTAATTACCTGCCGCAATATGCCGGTGAACTGAAAGGTGCTGTGTCGGTGCGTGATCTGGCCCGTCACATTTCCGGTTTCAGTAACGGTAAGCCGTATGCTGTGGCAGGAGAGGTGACAGAGCGCATCATGCGGTTCAGCCCGGTGCTCTCTGCCGGAGAAACCTATGAGTACTCCTGTGGCAATTTCATTCTTCTGGGGTTAATTGCTGAACACGTTGCAAAAGAAGACCTGGCTGAGCTTTGTCATAAAAACGTGTTTATGCCGCTTGGAATGGATGATACGGGATGGGGACCTCTGCAAAATCCAGAACCTGAAAGGGTGGTCCGTCAAGGTATAACGCATACGTTAGGAGTTGCCAGTGATATGGCGGCAAGGCAAGCGCAACATCCACTGGGTAATGCGGGGCTTTTTTCTACAGCTGAAGATCTTTCCGTTTTTTGCAGGATGATTCTTGGCAACGGTGTATATAAGGGGAAACAAATTCTTTCTTCAAAGGCCGTCCATTTGCTGGGATTCCTTCCTGACAAAAAATCACCGGTCGCTTTTGGGTGGAGAGTCGGCACTAAATTTAATCCTCGCCCGCTGTCGAGTTCGACTATGTCACATACAGGGTGGGCTGGCAGTTCACTCTGGATTGATCATGTATCGCAGAGATATGTGATTGTTTTGACGAATCGGATCGGCAATCATGCGCAAGCCAGCAGTGCACGGATAAAGCTAGCGGAATATGCATTGAATGAAAACGTTTCATCAAGTGCTGAAAACCCACAATAACCCATGCCGTTTTTCCGTCTGCAATAAGCGACTAATGTTTTAAAGGAACCAAAGAGGAAAAGATATGGATACAGAACAGTTGAAAGTTAAAGCCCGCGCATGCGGAGCTGATCTAGTGGGCATTGCACCTGTGGCGAGATTTAGTCATCTGCCGCTAGAGCAGAGTCCGGCTGCGATTTTTCCTGAGTGTAAATCCGTGATTGTACTGGCTCGCCGTATATGTCGCGGTTCTTTGCGAGGTGTTGAGGAGGGAACCAATTTTGCCAGCACCTACCAGTGTTTTGGGTATACGTGGGTTGAAGATAATTTTCTTTCGCAGACATCGTACGATCTCTCTTTGTGGGTTGAAGAGCAGGGCTTTGAGGCTGTACCGCTCTTTGCATATAACACAGCTGGCATGCCTAAAGGTCTGCCGGTTGCAGCAGGCAAGCCCGCACCAAATGTGATTATTGATCCGCGCATTGCCGTGATGGCATCGGGCTTAGGTGAGGTGGGGTTGGGTGGGTTTATCCTTACCCCTCAATACGGCACCCGCCAGCGCTTTGCCTTTATCCTGACTGATGCGGAGCTGGAGGGCGATGAGGTCAGAGAAAAAAGCCTTTGCAATGATTGCGGCAGCTGCGCTGCGGCATGTCCCTTTGGCGCAATTCATCTGGATAAAAAAAACACGCTTGAGGTGGCGGGTGCTGTTATGGAGATTGCTGAGGTTGATACAGGGCTGTGTAAGGATTGCCCCAACGGAGCTTTCCTGGCGAGTGGGCGCGGCAGTGAGCCCGACCGGATTGCGGCGGCCTGCGGACGTGAATGTTTGGTGCAACTTGAAAAGAGCGGCAAGCTGGGCAATAAGTTTGAAGCCACATTCCGAAAACGCGCGCCCTGGCAGCTGGATGCCTTTAAACGTCCGTTGGTGCGTGATGAAGCTGGTGGGCTGAAACCGGTTGATATGGGTGAAAGCTCGGCTGTGGGAACCGGTGTTGTCTCTGTGCATGCAACTGGTCAGATATTTTCGAAATAGGAGATCGCATGAGATTAACATCGCAGATGATTAAAGATTTTGCAGGCTCGCTTGGCCGTCCATGCCTAGTGGGGGTGGCAGATATCGGACGATTCAAAGGCGCGCCGCGGCAGATGCACCCTGCCAATATTTTTCCGGAGTGTAAATCGGTGATCTCAGTGATTGCTCCGTTTCCGCGCGGAACCTATCGCGGTATTACAGAGGGCACGCATTGGCCAAACTACACCTACTACTCTTACAACCGCTTGAATAATCTCTTTCGCCCCCGCATAACCTATGAGCTCGCCTGCTACATGGAGGATCATGGGTGGGAGGCGGTTCCGCTCTATCCGGCAGTGCCCGAGCGCGGTGGAATGCATGCTCCGGTATTGCCTGGACGGCCGAGTCGTGATATAAATATCAATGTTCGTATTGCGGCAGTGGCTGCCGGAGTGGGCGAGATCGGTTGGTCCAAGGTTTTCCTAACTGAGAAGTGGGGGCCCCGTGTGCGTATCGGAACAATCTTGACCGATGCAGAGCTGGAGCCCGATCCACTCATGAAACCAGGGACCATTTGCAACCGCTGTATGAAATGTGTGCAAACCTGTCCAGGCGGCGCCATACCTAAAGCCGGCGAAAAACCGCCGATTCGGATTATGATTGATGACCAAGAGTATGAGTGGGGCGATGTTGCCATGGGACGCTGTACGCTGACACACCATGGACTTAACCGGGAAGTTTCGCCCTTTCTAGCACAAGATTTTCCAACCATGGATCTGAAGGTTCGTGAGAGTCGCTTCTCTGAAGAGCAGGCCTATCGCATGGCATACACATTGGCAACAGGCACCTGGGTCCCTTCAGAGGAGTTTCTACACGGCGCACAGGGTAGGGTTTATACGTTCCGTTGAGCATGGCACCTTTTACGGAATCTCCGCATCGGCACAGAAACCCCTTAAGAGCCGCGGTTTTCATTCCGTCAACGTCGGATCTACGTGAACCGCCTAATGATAACTACAGGACTTACGATTGTGTTGCATCCTCGTCCCTCTGGTTCCCGCCTATATCCGCCGACGAGCGGTCAGTTCCATTCTCGTCTACTCTGTTCGATCGAACCCCATATTCACTCCAGACTTCCTTCAACCCGCCATTACTGGACGAATCTCTGTCTTACGCTTCCCTAACTGTTGTCAAGTCGGGGTTGGACTAACTGCTTGATTCACATCAAAATCTCGTCTACCATAACCAAAGTCACAGTTGACATAGGTTTCAAGTTTGGTATGCTCTCGCAACGCACCAACAAGCAACCGGGCACGCCCGGCACACAACCAAAAGGTGGAGCATACGTCCTAATCGCTCGTTCCTCGCTCAAGGAAGATGCTCACCTCAACGTTCTGAAATAATAGCAATAGACAACACTTCAAATGGGTGATAACATTATCACCAAATATGGAGGTAGTATGAAAAATAAATATACGGCAGTGACAAAACAAGACGGTGACTGGTGGGTTGGTTGGATTGCAGAAATACCGGGCGTGAATTGTCAGGAACGAACACATGAGTCTTTGCTTGAATCCCTCAAAGTAACATTGTCAGAAGCTATTGCTTTTAACAGACAGGATGCCTTATCCGCCGCATCTTCTGGCTACAGGGAAGAGCTTGTTTCTCTATGAAACGAAATGCACTGATAAAGCATTTGAGAAAACATGGCTGTTCCTTAGTTCGAGAAGGAGGACGACATTCATGGTGGGGTAATCTAACCCTTGGCACAAGATCTTCCGTGCCGCGTCATGGGGAAACCAAAGACATTCTGGCGCAGAAGATTTGTAAAGACTTGAATATCCCTAAAATATAACCATCAGAACAACTCAGTGGAGACTACCTCGTAAACTCGGAGTCTCACTGATACGTTCACAGATGAAAAAACGATGAAGACTTTGTGCTACTATCATTAACACCTAGTCATGCCAACATTGCCGCTATAAAGGCACTTGTGATGAATGGTGCAGATATTGACGGCAGAGACAAACATTTACGGACGGCTTTACACCGTGCAGCACAATTTGGCCACACAAATGCAGTACGTCTTTTGATCAACCTTGGTGCCGATGTACAAGCTAAAGATGAGAATGGATGGACGCCATATGATCGGGCAGAAAAACATCCTGAAATATAAACCATTCTTAAACCGTATATGAAAAAGAACGTTGATTGAAATAATCATGCAAAACGACTCAGACATAATCACTTTGCTCAAAGCGAAGTTTGATCACATTGCCCAAGAATGTGAGAGCGAAACCCGTACTAAAATTGACTCGATCTACTCAACCATCGAATACAAAAATGGTCGACTCCATGTTCCCGATTTTAAAGAAGTGGCAAATACTATGATTAGTGTCATTCGCCTTAAAGAAAAGAGATTCAATTCGGAAATTTTAAGAATTTTCACGATCACGCATGGTTTCCAGAATGCTGACGACTTGCAACGTAGTAAAGAACTTATATTGTTCTGTTTTCAAGATGACCAGTATCTCAACCGTTTTGACGGTTTCATCGCAGGCGTAGAACGCATAGTATCTAGATATGGTGGTCATTTTGATCGAAAAGCATATCGAACTGACATGGCGGCTGCACTATTTTCAGTAGGCGTGAACCTTAACGCACTCTTCAAAAGATTTAGAAAATTGCATGGAAAAGCCAAAGGAACGAAAGGCTAACCAGAGCATCCTCGGAACGCGCTGATGCGCGTTCGAGACGCCCGACGTTATCTTAAGAAAATGAATAGTAATTCTTCAACTTGCGTTAGGCAACACAGTTCGGTAAAATAGCGATTACTGGAGATAATTATGGAAACAAAGAAGTATATCTATTTTAAGAACGAAAATATGTGGATTGGTTACTGGGAAGAGTATCCAGATTATTTAACTCAAGGCGTATCTCTTGAAGAACTCAAGGATAATTTGCTTGATATCTACAAAGACCTTTCCTCAGACGCAATTCCATGTGTACATCGAGTTGGGAAGCTTGAAATTGCATGAAGCGGGTTGACCTATTAAAGAAGCTCAACCGAAAAGGATGTGTGTTTGTCCGTCATGGCGGAAATCATGATTGGTATCAGAATCTTGAAACCAAAATGTGTCAGCCAATACCGCGTCATAAAGAAATCAATGAACTTGTGGCAAAAAGCATAATAAAAAAACTGAGCTAACAATCTAGGTGCACTTTACCTCGTAAACTCGGAAAGTGACCTATTCGGTTGGACATAAAATGATTAAAATCATTTGGAAAAGGTCGCATCGTAATGGGCAAGAGCAAACGTTTAAGGGCTGATCGGAAGCGTAGCGGACCCGAATTTCTGGAGCGTGCGCGGGAGTTATTAACGCGCAATTTCCAGAATGAAATACGACACTCGGAGCTTTGGCCGCAGATGGTGGCGCAGTTCGGTGAGGCGAAGGCCGAAGAACTGCTCAAAGAGTGCAAAGGAGAACTTCGCCAGGACGTATGAGGGATAAAACCAGGCATTGTACAGAGGATCTTCAACGATCACTACCCGGTGCTCGACGCGGCGCGCCGACTGGACTGGCGCAGCCGCTGGGCGGCGTGGAACATTCGCACCTGCCGCACCTCCGCGCAGGGTTACCATATCGATGCCTGTCCGAACGGCCACTACCGCATTCTGCTAAACAACTCCTGCCGACATCGCGCCTGCCCGCTCTGTGGCGCGACCGAAACAGAGCTGTGGCTTGAACGTCAGTCAGCCAAAGAGCTTCGCTGTCCACACCACCAGGTGGTGTTCACCTCACCGGCCATTCTTCGCGAATTATGGCGATGGAACCGCAAGGCGTTTACAACTCAGTACTTCCGCGCGGCTTGGCATACGCTGCGTGAGCTGCTCGGCGACAAGCGGCGTTTCGGAGGTTTGCTCGGGGCAATCGGGGTGTTTCAGAGCTGGGGCGATGAGCTTCAGGAGCATCTTCACCTGCATTTTATTATCACCGCCGGCGGTCTGACAGCCTCGGGAGAGTGGTCAGCCGGCGATCCTTCGTACCTGCTGCCCGGCGCGGTGTTGACAGCCAAGTTTCGCGGCAAATTTCTGGCTTACCTGCGCGCGGGGCTGACAGGAAAGGGGCGCAGGGCCTCTGATCCGGCGCTTTTTCCGCCTCCTTCAATGACGCTGCGGGAGACACTCAATCTGCTTGACCGCCTGGGGCGCGAGCACTGGCACATACATGTTGAAAAGGCCTACCCGCACGCCGGAGCGGTACTCAAATATGCGGGGCGCTACATCCGCCGCGGACCGCTTTCGGAGCGGCGCATACTCTCCTACGACGGAGAGCAAGTGAGCATCGCCTATGCGCACCCTGAGAAACACACTCAAAACTTTTTCACTCTGCCAGCCTCTGAATTCGTGCTCCGGGTTCTCAGCCATGTGCCTGAACGCGGCACCCACAGTGTGCGAACCTACGGTCTTTACCACAGCGCCTGCCGATCAAAACTCAATCAAGCGCGCAAACTACTCAGACAGCCGCCCTACAATCCGGAGGTCGAGCCACCCGACACCCATGAACTACGTAACCGCATGTTCCCCGACTTCGAAGGTGACCTCTGCCCGAAGTGCCATGCCAGACTCGTTACCATCAAAGTTTTTCGTCGGGGCCAGTCCCCGCCCTTCAAAAGGTTAGTAGCATGATAGCAAACACACAAAAAACGGCTGTACTCCCAGGCGCACGCACTGGTGTATTCAAAACTGGGCAAATGGCCTCCGGCACACGCCGCAATGCACCGGAAAACACTCAAACACTTGCTTGTGCACCCTTCCCTATATTATTCTTTTTTCAAAAGAAACCAGGGCATTGAACTGTATTGTAGCTAAGCATGACAACCTTGAATATTTGCGTAAATCGTTAAAAAAAATAGATTACTATTGTTTTGATCCTTACATAGTTGAAAATGATATGTTGGCTATGAATGTTTCTTACAAGAGTAACAGACATTCAGTCCATACGAGATGGCATCAAGGCCCTGCATGCTGAGACCCATGAAGGCCGGCGCAAACGTAAGCGGAGGACGATCTTCCTTGTTCTCGGTGGAGCCCTCCTTTGTGGCATCACGCTTTTCTTTGTCTACCAAGAAGCTGCGCTCTTCGCGACACTCGTCGGGGGATTTCTTGGTTTTGTGGTGTCACGCGTGCTCGTCTTCGCTCTTCCCCATGAACGTGCGCTTGGGAAGCTCCTTCGGGAGAAAGAGCGAAACGAAGAAAGCCTTGCACGAGCATTGACGAGTATTGATGAGAAGAGACATATCTCAGAGCTCAGTTCTATTTCGCGAGAGCAGCAAATGCGCAGGGAAGAGAAAGAGGCAAAGGAAAGGCAGCGTTGGCTTAGTGAAACGCCTGATCAGACAATCAGGTGGAGCAAGAGCGTTTGTTAATCTGGCACATCAATCTGGTTTCGCAGTTGAAAGTCAGGACGCTTTGGGCTTATGGATGGTTGGACATGATTGCAGGATAGTTCTCAGCGTGCTTGCATCACGAGGCCCGGACAACATATGGAACTTACTACATAAAGGTAACGGCAAAAAGACACCGACCGTAACGCTCATCAATGAGGGCAGGCGAATGTTCTAAAGCCGAGCAGAGCCTCACATGCGAGTTCTGAACCCGCGCCTGGTGCATATTCATCATAGAGTGAGGGGAAATGAAGGTCAAATGAATCCGGATGTTCGAATTCAATCAATTGACTTACACCGAATAAAAACAGTATAATCGAACTATGAAAATGACAGCAGAAAAACTTGTCTCAGAAGCACTTGATATGCCTAATCCAATTCGTGCTTTTGTAGCGCAACGGATTCTTGAGAGTCTTGACATTGACACAAATTTAGAACTGTCGCCAGCTTGGAAAGCAGAGATCGAAAGACGATGCAAGGAAATCGACGAAGGATCTGTTACTCTTCTTGATGCAGACACAGTCTTTAAGAAAGCGTATGCGAGACTATCATGACTCCAGTAAAATTCCATCCTGAGGCAGATGCGGAGATGATGGAAGCTGCTGTTTTTTATGAAACCCAACAACTGGATCTAGGAAAGAGATTTTTGTCGGAGATACAGCATTCATTGAGTCTCATTCAGATCAATACCACTCTTTACCCTATTATTCACGATGACGTGAGACGATGTATTACCAAAACATTTCCTTTCAATGTGATTTATCGAGTTGCGCCCCGTCAAATCACGATTATAGCTGTCATGCATCAGAGTAGAGATCCGAATTACTGGAAAAACAGATAGGTCCCGAACAAGAAAGGTGCGCAGTACCCACTGGGTGCTTCGCTAGCCCCCGCGGTCCTGTGACCTGCACGTTCACAAATAAATGAAATTATATCAGACTTGCATATTGGCAAATCAAATGATAAATTTTAATTATGACAACGGTAAAGGACATAGAAAAAGCAGTATCACACCTTCCTCGATCAGATTTGGCTAGGTTCAGAAGCTGGTTTGAGAAATTTGATGCAAATGCATGGGATGAACAATTTGAAGAGGATGCCCTCAGTGGCAAGCTGAATCAGCTTGCTGATCGTGCATTAGAAGATCTTGCAAACAAGCGGTGTGTTGAACTGTGAAGCATTTTGCCAACAGGAATTTCTGGAAGAGCTATTATCAGCTTCCCCAGCAAATTCAAGATTTGGCAGATGACAATTTTAAATTTCTCAAAGAAAATCCTCGTCATCCTTCGCTTCATCTCAAAAAAGTCAGCCGTTTCTGGTCAGTAAGAGTTGGCATTCGTTATCGTTCAATAGGCATTGAATCTTCTGAGGGGATTGTTTGGTTCTGGATAGGCACTCACGAAGAATATAACAAACTGCTGTGATTGGGATAGAACCCCCCATCACTGAGGGGCCCTCCCACACCACCGTACGTACGGATCGCGTATACGGCGGTTCCGTCTGCGTGCTTCGCAACTACGCCGGGACAAGTCGGCTGACTAACCGGATTCATCCAAGGAGCAGAAGCCCCTGTTTCTGAGTAAACGTTCCGTTGAGCATTACACCTTTTACGGAATCTCCGCATCGCCACAGAAACCCCTTAATAGCCGCGGTTTTCATTCCGTCAACTCCTGGAGCTCCTCCATTCTTTAATCAGCAGTTCTAATTTTGACTTAACTTTGATCCACGGCATACCTGATTTTACTCTGGCTGTTATTGATTCGCATGGATACATGCGGGAAAAGTCATGCGGTTGACTTTCGCATCTCTGCGGGCTGCCAACTGGGGTACCGTCGGTTGTCCAGCCTGCTTCTAAATGCGCCCAGTGCGCAGTCTTCGACCGCCCCTCTGCTTTTGGCGGAGAAGTGATGGCGTGAGGCGCGGCCTTCAGACGGGCTATCGGCTCTTGCGTTTGGCGTATCGC
>JBAYXX010000032.1:0-39032 GCA_041673345.1 Kiritimatiellia bacterium | reverse complement strand
TGGCAGTCCGCAGAGATGCGAAAGTCAACCGCATGACATTTCCCGCATGTATCCATGCGAATCAATAACAGCCAGAGTACAATCAGGTATGCCGTGGATCAAAGTTAAGTCAAAATTAGAACTGCTGACGCAGCTCCGCTTCCGTGCCGAGCATAAGGTTGTCAATATGAAAGATCGCCGCCTGGGTGCTGAGGCTACTGAAGCCCAGCCAATCGATGCGATGGAAAGTGCTGTCAACATACGGCAGATCCCGCACAATTGGCGCTTGATCCGGCACAGTGAATGTGAGTTGATAGCGATCAGGAGCCCCCGGCCCCAAAACCAGCTCTATGGATATACGCGCCCATTCGCCAACCGGCAGCCTGCCGATCTCCTGGCCACTGGCGCGGAGCGTGCCGTCCGCCGCAACCGCGACCGAGGGGCCGGTACGATAGGGTGCGCCCGTATCGTACTGCCTCAAATCCACGCTGAACGCTGCCGAGCTCTCGGGCGAGTTGCGCATCTCCCAGATTAGCCGCACCACCCCCTGGGTATAGGTCGTCTGATAGTAGAGGTGCGGAGTCCAGGCGTGCGGCTGGTCGGGCGCATCTGTGAACTTGAGGCTCTGGCTGCCACCCGCTGCATGGTCATTTGCCACCAGAACCGAAGCACCGTTTTCGCCGGAAACAATCGCGCCTTGGATCGGCGCACTTCCAACCGGATCTGCCTCAAAGTCGAAATAAACCCGCAGTGGAGGATCAACCGGCCGGTCATATTCACGGCACTCGCGGTTGGCAAATCGTCGCGGCAGGCCCGTCCACGAGGGGTCGCCATATAGTCCGGACTGAGCAGGATCAATAGGGCGGAAGCCCATGGCCAAGGCCGGAGACTCGGGCCGCAAACGAAAATCATTGTTCTCTGGATCAACAAACAACGGGTCAGCCACCTTGGAGCCGACATCCTTGCCAAAGGGCTGCCATGTGGCGAAATCCATGCCCGCAAAATCTGGGCGACCATCCACGCTCCAGTAGAGATTAACGCCCAACTGCCAATCGTGGTTCTTCCAGGGACCATCCAGCATGTGTGGATTCGTCCCGCCGTAGATTATGTTACCAACAGCGATATAGTGACAGCGCTTGTCCTCGCGCGAACGACGGAGCTGCCCCTTGCCGCCAAGTGCTAAGATGTTGTTACGCACAGTACATTCCTTGCCATAGTGCATGAACAAAGGGCTGTTTCGAAGCCGGTAGACCAGATTGCCCTCGATCAAAATATCAGTGCTGCCTTCATCCGGATAAATCCCCGAACCGTGCGAGACATGCGCATAGTTATAGACATCGTGAATATGGTTGTTGCGGATCGTAGTTCCCGGAGAAACACCGAGGGTATAGATGCCGCCCATGTCGCTCAGCCCCTCTCCATTGCCAAAATGATGAATGTAGTTGTGATCGAGAGTATTGTGGTTGGCGCTGCTGGGCGCGAACCTCCAGGACCAGCCGCAAGAGATGCCAGTGTAATCGAAATTTGATATCTCGTTGTGGGTGACGCGGTTGTGGGAGCTTTTGCCGATCCAAACCCCGTGGGCACCGCGGAACATGTAAGAGCCATCCCGGATCAGGCAATTATCCACCGTGTTATGACTGGCAGGGTGCTGTTCATGAACCCCCCAGCCACCGCCGATATAGACACCGCCGCCGCCAAGGTCGTGGAGGTGGCAGCATTGGAGCAGGTTGTTAGAGCAGCCAGCCGCCAGCCAGATGGCATGGCCGCCAGTATTGGCGATCTCGCAACCAATAAACCTAGCATGGCGCAACCCCTCAGCCTGAATCAAACCTGGCTGATAGATCTCTCCTTGTCCGGGATTGCGCAGCTCCTTTAAATTGGCATCCGTGTGCCGGAAGGTCAATCCCTGAAAACAAAGATATTCAACATATTTTTTGTTTGCCAGATCCCCATCGAAATAGAGCATCGTGGCTGGCAGCACAGGAGCAACCACATTCACGTTAGTGGGTGTCTCTCCTGGTAAGGGATAATACAAGAACACATTGCGGTCGGGGTCAAGGAACCACTCGCCGGGTTCATCAAGTGCCTCACGCAGGTTCTCCACATAATACCGTTGCTGCCGTTCCCAGCGCCCAAACGGCCACGGTGCTGCCTCGTGCAGCAGCACACTGCGGGACTCCTCGTCAATATTACGGATCCGATGGATTGAGGTTTCCCAAGAGTGGTAAACCACGATCAGAGCATCTTGCGCGCCAGGCCAGGTACGCAGGTCACCCTCATGATAATAAAAGGCCCGCGTTTTATTTTGAGCGACCGGGCCATCGCTCCTAAAGAACGATCCGCGGTTCGGGATGCGCGCGCGGGTGCGCCGCTCTCCATTTATATAAAGCTGGCTGAAACGCATAGTCTGTCCGTCTAGAGTGCGTGGAGCCGGTGCGCGCCAAAGCGGCCCTTCCTCAACCCAACCTGAGATCAACAGGCCTCCACTAATCACCGGCTGTTCGCCGGGATAGGCCGCATAGGCGACAGGCGCAGCGGCTGTTCCCGAGTCCTCTGGCGTAAAGCGCAGCGGCTGATGCTGCTGGTAAACACCCTTTCGCAGCAGAACAGTGACTGACCCCCGCTGCTGACCCGCGCCCAGTTCCCGCACCCGCAACCGGGCACGCTCCAGCGTGGCCAAGGGACCATCCGTATTGTCGACAGATGGTTCCGCCGGGAAACCGCTCCAGGTGTCGTTGCCATTCGGCGCGACGTGCAGCGTAAGAGCAGCAGATTGCCCTAAGCTCGCCGACTGCCAAAAGAACAAAGTGCAGGCCATGGCCAAACCAAACCGTAAAAAAATGCAAGGTAGACGCATAAAAACCTCTCTCAATAATCCGCTTTGAAACAGCCTAAAGGCTGTACAACAAACCTTACGTAGCAGCCGTTTGTTGTTCATGCTTCCCTGTCACGGCGTAAAAGCGAAGCTCGAAGCCGGAAGCGTGCTCTTTGTTCTCTGGTCGGTTATTAAGAAGTTACAAACTTTAGTAGTGCTTCAGATACTTATCGATCAATGCCGACATTCTGGTCTCCAGCCAAGGTGAAACCTTCCAGTAGTCGCGCAGCTCCAGATAATCGCTGATCGCTCCACTCTGCCCTGGTTTGACGCAGAACTCGGCTTTGAGCATGATATTGCGTGAGGTGGCTTCAGAAGAGACAAACTCAATAATATTGACCCTGAAACCAAGAATCCGCAATATCTGCGCGCGCAAGGTATCGGTCAGAAGGTCGGCCAGCCGCTCACGTAAGATTCCGTGGCGCAGGACTGCCCGCATCTCATTCGCAGCCTTCAGGCCCTTATGCAGTTCATGCTGACAGCAGGGTGCGCAGAGCAGATAGCGGCACTTCCACTCCATGCCCCGCGCCAACGCCTCGTCTGTGGCGGTATCGCAGGCGTGCAGACTCATCATCAGATCTGCGTCAAACTCTGGCTCACTACTCTCCAGCTCGCCCTGAATAAACTTTACATGGTTGCTTACATCCAGATCAACTGCGGTGCGGCGGGCGCTTGCAATCACATCGGCCCTGCGGTCGATTCCACAGACCTGCGTCTCGAGACCATGCACCCGCGTCATGTAAAAGTAGGCGGCAAAGGTCAGGTAGGCCTTGCCACACCCGCAATCCACAATGTTGAGTGTTTTCTCAGGCTTGTTTGCGGTAACACTCTCCAGCACCCGCAGAAATTCATTCACCTGATCATATTTCCCCCGCTTGGAGGTTTTGATCTTTCCATCCGCACTTGCTATGCCCAGCACCTTTAGCAGAGCCGTGGAATCAAAGCTGGTCAGGGGCTGCTGCTTGACGCGGTCATGCGCTGGCTGCGCATCAATCACGCGCGCCATTTCGGCGCTGCGCGACTCGAGAACCTTGCCTTTTTTGGTCACTCGAACATGCAGATCGCCCGAGGCGGTGATCAAATGCAGGTCGCGCGCGCCGCTCTGACTCAACATCTCGGACAACCCGCTCTCAGCAGCTTGCAGCGAAAAGTTTTTAACTTGCGTGCGTCCATCTTCAGTCATTTCACCCTGAAAATGGCGCTCGCCTTTGACCACCACTGGGCGCAAGCTGACCTTGAAGGTCCCGCCGCCGCGGCGGGAGACCTGCGTGATTTTTAAAAACTCTTTTTCATCAAAAACCCGCTGCCGGATCTCGGCTTCCAATTTTTTGGGCAGTTCAGTACGTGACATAAATTATTCCTTAAAAGAACACCTTTGCAAAACGCAGAATGCCCTGTTTCCACGGCACACGGTGTGAAACACCTGACGCGCCTTTAAACTTGTTCAGATTAGCTATATACCAGCGGTAGTTTCGTATGAGTGCCGCTTGATTAGAGAACTTCGGCTGGTACCCCAAAACTTTCTCGGCCTTTTCAATGCTTACAAAAGAGTCTTCGCAGGCGGTCTCATAAACCCACTTATACAGGGGTGAGAGATGTAGCAACTCAAGTAAGCGCAGCGTCCAGATCATTGGCTTGGCAGGAAACCCCTTGATCTTTTTTCCGTGCCCGGCCTCATCCAGCACCGCCTGATAATCCTCGCGCATGGTGGCAAACTCCTTAGCGCCAATATTGAAGGTATCGTCAACTATCTTTGGGTCAAGGGTGAGCGTCAGCCAGATGGCATCGCACAGATCCTCTACATCCAGCAATTGATAGCGGTTTTTGCCATTGCCGATCATGGGGAAACCATGCCCAGTATAAGCCCAGTCATAAAAGAGCGCGAAAACCCCCAAACGCTCGGGGCCGATAAAAGATTTGGGGCGGATAATCGGCACACACATGCCTGCGGAGCGAAACTCCAGGCAGACCTCTTCAGCCAGTATTTTGGCTTTGCCGTAAGGTCCGACCCCAATCAAAGGGTCGTGCTCATACAGCGGATGATGATCAGGGATGCCGTAGACCGCAGTCGACGAGATCATGATAAAGCGTTCGACCTTGGCCTCCAGCGCGGCACTCAGCAGATTACGAGTGCCCTCCACATCGGTTGTCATGATGTCTTCTTCAGAGTAAAGCGGCAGTGCCGCGGCGGTGTGTATCACCCACTGGACACCCTCCATTAATTTCTTCACGGTTGCGGCATCCCGGATATCCCCTTGCACGGCAGTAACTTTGTCCTGCTCTGGATAGTCAAACTCCACCAGATCCAGCGACCTGATATCTGTCACCCCGCTGTGCAGCAAATGCCGTATCACGTTAATCCCGAGAAACCCCGAACCGCCAGTCACCAAAACTCTCTTGCTCATACTCGCTATCCTATTTGAAACATCCTTTAGAGCGCGTTGAAACCCATTGACACTAATGGTTTTATAGCAATGTCAAAAGAGACGCAACGCATGAACACACTTATACATAAATTCCTGAATGTTATCAATGGCTTTGTTTTCTCCGCGACTCTGTGAGAGGTAAAAAATGTTGGCAACACTTGAAGATTCACGCTGTCTTTGATACCATAAACACATTTAGGCAAACCTTAGGTGTGGGAGCGATTGCGGCAGCAGCATTATTATGAACTGGCGGGGAAAAGCGATAGGCGGTAGCCTTGGCTCCATGTTTGGTCCAACGGGTGCTCTGGTAGGAGCGGCCGCAGGTCATTTCTTGGTTGACCGCAAAGGGCAACCTCCAAAAAAACAACGTGAACGGGTGCTGGCCCTGGCAGCCGGTGCTCTCTACCGTCTGGCTCTGGCCAACCAGAAATATTCTACCATCGAAAATCTTACTCTGAAGATCATTCTGGAGCAGGCAAACGCCGCTCTCGGTAAGCCGCTGACAGTTTACGACCTTCCCTATCTGATTGATCAGTCAGCGCAGATCCCGCAATGTCTCAGAAAGCTCGGGCAAGCAACCAGAGCTTACCCTGAACTAGCTTACCTGGCAACCACTTGGCTCTGGCGCATGGCGGTCTGCGACGGCCTGCCAACCCCTCCCGCGCTGGCCATGATCAACGATTTTATAATTGTCACTGGGTTGACACAAGAGCATGCCATGCAGGCCGCGCTGGTCTATCACCGCGGCGCCGCCATGGGTGCCGGCAATAACCATCGGGCAGCCTGCGCCACCCTGGGTGTGGCCTATGATGCCGATGCAGAGCAGATCAAGCAGGCCTTTCGCGCGCTCTCGCTCAAATACCACCCAGATAAACATGCGGCGCTGGACCCTGACATACGCCAGCTGACAGCTGAAAAATTCACGCAGATCAAAGACGCGTATGAAACCCTTAACAGCTCAGAGCCACACCACAACAATTGGTATGCCCATGCGCCGGAGTCGCCGCAAATCCTGCCAGCCGTGCCAGGAACGGATGTTATCTGTTTTGTCTGCAAGCAACCCGCGCAACTGCCTGATCCCGCTTCGCGGGCCCACTGCCTGCACTGCCAGGCTCTGATGGCCTTTGAACGCCCGCTGGCGGAGTACCTGCTGGCGCAGGAACGCGGCTAAAGCAGCTTTTAGTTGTAACCCAAAGAGGCTGTTCAATATGCGAAAGCAATTCGCAATTATTGAAGGATGGATTGTAAGCCGTGTGCAGAACTTGTCATACGTGTAGTAGTCGCTCTACCAGCGACACTGGTTGACGATGCTGTGCGACGATAGCGGATTACGATTGAAAACCACGCTCTTAAAAATCGTCCACCAGCATCTTCGCACATCACCGTCGACCAAATGCGAAGCCGAACGCCTGTAGGTCCGGTTTCCAACCGGACATGTCCGATTGGAAATCGGACCTACGTTGCTCCAGACCACTGGACATAGACGTGAAAAACTTAGTATTGTTGCCATTTTTCCAGAAAGCGTTCATTCCATATTTGCACTTTATTTTTTTAAAACCACAAGCAGCCAAGCGCAGCATAGCCGCAAACAATCCTTTCGTGGAGATTAGTGGGCAAAAAAAATTATCACGCTACCTTATTTTTCTACCCCTCTATTTTTCTACCCTAAAAACAACCTAGCGCACTCTCGCACTCGCACACTTCTTTACCAAATAAATTTCCACTACCAATTTTGCGCAACATGTTGTATGCTATTAACCAATAGCGAAAGGGGCAAATTATGACAGATTTAAACAATTGGACGCAGAAAGCTCAGGAGGCGCTGAAGAAGGCACAAGAGCTGGCAATCCGGATGTCGCACCAGCAGGTGGATGCCGAGCATTTGCTGGCAGCCTTGCTGCAGACACCGGAGGGGCTGGTGGGCTCTCTAATGCAGCGCATGGGTGTTTCGGTGCCTGCTTTGCTCGCTAAGGTTGAGGCAACACTGGCGCAGCGTCCCTCGGTGCGCGGCGATGTGGAGGTAGGCAAGATTTATGTGACCCAGGAGTTCAACGCGCTCCTGGTGAGTGCTGCGGATTATGCGAAGCGGCTGGGGGATGAATTTTTGTCAGTGGAACATCTGCTGCTGGCCATGACAGCAACTAGCAAAAAGAGCGGAGTCGGCAAGCTGCTGCATGAGGCCGGGGTGGAGACCAAGAATTTTTTAGAGGCGCTTAAAGAGGTGCGCGGCAACCAGCGCGTGACCAGCGACAATCCCGAGGGCCAGTATGAGGCGCTCACCAAATATGGCAGCGACCTGGTGGAGCTGGCCCGGGCCGGCAAGCTTGATCCAGTGATCGGGCGCGACACCGAGATTCGCGATGTGGTGCGCATTCTTTCGCGCAAAACCAAGAATAACCCAGTCCTGATTGGTGAGCCAGGAGTTGGCAAAACCGCGATTGTGGAGGGGCTGGCGCAGCGGATTGTGCGCGGTGATGTGCCGGAGGGGCTGAAAGGCTGTACTATTTTCGCGCTCGATATGACCGCGCTCATGGCTGGGGCTAAGTACCGCGGCGAGTTTGAGGAGCGACTAAAAGCAGTCCTGAATGAGATCAAAGCCGCCGAGGGACGCATCCTGCTGTTTATTGATGAGATTCACACCATTGTGGGGGCAGGTAAAACCGAGGGCTCCTCAGATGCCGGTAATATGCTCAAACCCATGTTGGCCCGCGGTGAGCTGCACTGTATTGGAGCTACCACCCTGGATGAGTACCGGCGCTATATGGAAAAAGACGCGGCACTGGAGCGGCGCTTCCAGCCAATCAAAGTGGAGCCGTCGGGGTTGGAGGACACCATCTCGATCCTGCGTGGTTTGAAAGAGAGCTTTGAGAGTCATCACAATGTTCGAATTCTGGATGCAGCGCTGGTCTCAGCCGCTATTCTCTCGGATCGTTATGTGCAGGATCGCTTTCTGCCAGATAAGGCGATCGATCTGCTGGATGAGGCCTGCGCCTCGATCCGTACAGAGATGGACTCCATGCCGGCCGAGCTGGACCAGATCACACGCAAGGTCATGCGCTTGGAGATTGAGGAGGCAGCCCTAAAAAAAGAAAAGGATCCAGCATCTAAGGAGCGGCTTAAAGAACTTAAAAAAGAGCTGGCAGAGTCCAAGAGTGTGGCGGATGAGATGGTTTCGCGTTGGCAGGGCGAGAAGGATGCTCTGGTACAAACCAGCAAGGTGCGTGAGGAATTGAATGCAGCAAAGATTGCTTATGATCAAGCTGAGCGCGCGGCGGACCACAACCGGGCCGCAGAGCTGAAATATGGCAAGATCCCTGAGCTGGAGCGGCAGCTGGAGCAAGCACAGCAACGAATGCATGAGAACGAGCAGAGTGCAATGCTGCGCGAGGAGGTGACCCCTGAGGAGATCGCCACAGCGGTTTCGCGCTGGTCAGGTATACCCGTGACCAAGCTGTTGGAGGGCGAACGCAGTAAACTGCTGCACCTGGCCGATGTGCTGCATCAGCGGGTGGTCGGACAGAATGAGGCTGTGGACGTGGTGGCCGATGCTGTGCTGCGTTCGCGGGCAGGGATCAAGAATCGGCAGCGTCCAGTCGGTGCTTTTTTATTTCTGGGGCCTACCGGCGTGGGCAAGACTGAGCTGGCCAAGGCGCTGGCAATGGAGCTGTTCGACTCTGAGCACGCCATGGTACGTATTGACATGTCAGAGTACATGGAGAAGCACACCGTCTCGCGGTTGGTGGGTGCACCTCCGGGATATGTGGGGTATGAGGAGGGCGGGCAGCTGACCGAAGCTGTGCGGCGCAAGCCCTACAGCGTGATCCTGCTGGATGAGATTGAGAAAGCGCATCATGATGTCTTTAATATTCTGCTGCAGCTGCTGGATGACGGACGGTTGACCGATAACCGCGGGCGCACAGTCAGCTTTAGGAACGCGGTGATTATCATGACCGGTAACATCGGCTCTGAGTTACTGGCTGAGCGGGAGTTCGAGGGAGACTCAATGGAGATCTCGGAGAAGGTGCGCAGCCAGATTATGGAGCGTCTGAAGGAGCACTTCCGTCCGGAATTTTTGAATCGATTGGATGAGGTCGTGCTCTTCAATATGCTGAATCGTGAGGAGATTGCGCAGATTGTGGTGTTACAGTTGGAAGATCTGCGGGAGCGGCTCAAAGAGCAGGAGCTAGAGCTGGAGATCAGCGACGAGGGCATCGCACTGTTGGCAGAGCTGGGCTATGATCCAGTCTATGGCGCGCGCCCTGTGAAACGGGCCATCCAGCGCGAGGTGGAAACGCCGCTGGCCCGCAAGATTGTGGCTGGCGAGTACGCCCCTGGCGCCAAGATCAGCGCCAGCGTCAGGGATGGCAAACTCTACTTTGCTTAACTTGGAGTTTTATGTGTAAAAACAACAGTCTGAATGACAACTTTCCTGCGTCACTTTTTCCAGATGGGTATGAGTTGGTACCCGATTTAAAAGAGATTTATGAGCTTCAGTTGGCTTATTATGAATACAAATTGCTTTCACCGCAGGAGTTGATGCAAGTCCATTCTGCGGTTTTATGGCACGGACAAAGGTTGATGCTCTTTCCATGCCTCTGGATCGAGTTGAAAAGGCAATGGCTAACTCAGACAAGGTATTCGACTACTTCTTCAGGAAAAGTAATAGCCCTATAACTAGAAACACAAAGGCAAAGAAATTCAATTCCTACGACTCATTCAGAGAAGAGGAATCCAAATACCTAACCTCAAAAAGCACTGCACCCTGCTCTGATACCGATGAAATAAAACTGACTCACAACCTGCTGCTGCTTGCGTACCTTGACAGTGTGGGGTATGCCGAACGCAGTAAACAGAAAAGTGCAAAAGAGCTTTTCAAAGGGATACTGCAACGCTATTATTTCGTTTGCAAAAAAGCTCAGGATGCTATCTCTAAAACAAGAATAACCTTAGGAAACGCTGATGTCTCAGTAGGGGATGCCAGAGAACTAGAGGTTGAATCCAGCTCCATCAATGGTGTGCTTTTTTCACCCCCCTACAGCTTTGCGATTGACTACATCGAAAATGATTCTTTTCATCTGAAATTCTTTGATGTGGATCTCTCTGATCTTCGGGATCGTATGATCAGACTTAGAGGAGGGCGTCTGTTATTAGATAAATATGAGTGCTACAGGGCTGATCTAGGACAGGCACTGAAGGAGTGTGCCCGTGTGTTGAAACCCAGGTGCTTATGCACAATTATTAGTGGCACCAACTCAAGTCAGTTGAGCACAATTTTCAAGACATCAAAAGAACAAGTTCAGGGATTGCATGAACTGACCGCCGAACTGGGAGCTGATCATGGGCTGAAGCTTGTTAAACAATTTGAACGCTCAATCCATGGAATGTCCAACACCATGCGGAAAGAATATATTGTTATGCTTCAAAAAGTGTAGGCTATCTTAGCGTGCGCCCATCAGTCCCTTTAACGATTGGAGGAACCTCCATTGACTCTGCATCATGCTCAATCACTATAATGGCCAAATAACCTTCTTCAATTGGAATTGATTGCCAGAGCGGAATATACGGTTTAATTTCTCTATAATTGCCCACGTGATCCGTAAGATACTTATACATAGCCCTTGAAGGCAAAACAAGTATACCGCCCATCAGTTGCCCTTGTAATATTGCTAAAGCCATTTTATTCAAAGCCCGGTGACTCGATGCAATATTACCAGTTTCCCATTCCATAGCAAAACGTTTGCCATTATCAAACTCCTTGACCGCATCAATTGACCCGGGCCGCATGCCATTAACAATAGCAAGGCGCCTTTCCAAAACCCACCCGACGCTTTCCAAATATTGCATACAACCATCCTTAATCGGCGTTACCCCATTCGCTTTTTTCTCTGGGTAAATTGTAAATATGTCTGAACCAGAGGGCCATACGACCACCTTAATGGCTGCTTCGATTTCACTAACAAAAGTTTGGATAAATGTTCCGAGCTCGCCGCTTGTACTATCCAATAAAACCTGTTTATCAACTATTTTCATGAAGGGCTCTTTCAATATCTGCAGCAAAACTTTCAAATGACACATCTAAAGCATCGACTAGCAGCAACATGGTTTTCAGAGTCGGCTGACGCATCCCCCGCTCAAGGAGAGAAACAAAAGAACGGTCCAGATTACTTAGCAAGGCAAGTTTTTCTTGAGATAAACCGACTTTTGTTCGATGATTGCGTAGAATTGTGCCAAACGCATTACATTCATTTAACATTGTGTTTCTCCTTCTGTTTAAACAATACTTCAGTTTGTGACTCACAGTCTACGGACTATAGTCATCATTTGTTGTTGCATTCTTGCATTTCTTATGTATAAATGGGATAGTAACAAACAAGAGGAAATAGATGATGGATAAAGAGAAAAACAGAGCTCTGCAATTACTAATGTCAGAGATGCCGGATGAAATAGAATTGCGATGGTTATCTAAAAGATTGCAAACTCCTGCAAAAGAGTTGCGCTATCACATTGAAAATCGCATTCTTCCGGACCAAAAAGAGATGTCCCAGTTCGTTTCCAAGCTAAATATTTCCGAGCTAGAAGTTCGTCTGGCTATGGGCATACTGGACCACACGGTGATTCAACGCCTGAGTGAGAACGTGGAAGCTGTTGCTAGGTGTATTCCTGGCAACCAACAAACAACGGTACCTGAAAGCCCCCCCATTGGATTAACAACGAAACTTGGGCGGCTGTATCAAGGTGACTGCCTAAAACTCATGCCAAACTTGCCCCCGAACTCCGTCGACCTGATTTTTGCAGACCCACCGTTCAATTTGAGCAAGCTTTACCCATCGGGAATGAATGACAACCTGAAGACACAAGAATACATTAGCTGGTGTGAGAAATGGACTGATGAATGCGTCCGCCTATTAAAACCAGGTGGCAGCCTATTTGTCTGGAACCTACCGAAATGGAACTCATATATGGCCAGTTATCTTAATAACAGGCTGACATTCCGGCACTGGATATCATGTGACATTAAGTTTTCCTTGCCAATACAAGGCCGTCTTTATCCCTCGCATTACTCTTTGCTTTATTATTGCAAGGGTGAAAAACCGACCACATTCAAACCGGACCGACTGCAGATGCCTATCTGCCCTCATTGCTGTGGAGATCTGAAGGATTATGGTGGCTACAAGCACAAGATGAACCCTAAAGGGATAAACTTAACCGATGTATGGTTGGACATCCCTCCTGTTCGTCATGCTAAATACAAAAAGAGGGTAGGTGCCAATGAACTCTCAGTTAAACTTCTTGATCGAGTTATCGAGATGGCATCCAAAGAAGGCGACCTAGTCTTTGATCCATTCGGCGGCTCCGGCACAACCTATGTTGTTTCTGAGCTTAAAAATCGACGCTGGCTTGGCTGTGAGTTAGACTCTCTTGAAAGCATTAAGGTTCGTTTTGAAAACATAGCTGATGATGAAGCTTATCTTCAAAGAATCAGAAGCGAACTTAACTGCCTGGTTACACCGCAGAACTATCGTCGTAGAACTCTGTTAAACCTCTGGACTCCCGACAGCGTACGACGTAAGAAGGAGGAGGAGTTGCTGGCGTTGACCTAGCAGACAGCAACGTATTTTGTACCGTCTCAATAACCTTTAAGGGGCAGGCTAAAGCCTGAACAACAAACAAGTGTATGACCAATACCCTTTTGTTGTTCACCCTTTACATGGCGGAGAGTGATGGGAGCCGTAAAAAAATAAAATTTTTCACGCTGGACTTTGCTACAACGACTATGATAAAATTAGACATTATTCGTGAACGGTTACGAAAACAGATACAGGGCTGTAACTTCGCAAACCATCCTTCGAAGCAGTCGCCGTGCAACGCGAGGTTACCCTTGGAGTGGTCGACAACACATTATTCGGAATCATCTGCCAAGAGCGTCAGTTTACAGTTTAACAGACAGGAGAATGAGCATGAAGACATTACACAGAAACATACATGAGCGAGTTTGTCGATTCCCAATCCGGAGTATTGGCTTCAGACTGATTTTGGTCTTGCTGATGGGAAACGAATTCCAGGCGTACGGAGCGAGTTGGTACGACAGTGCCTGGGATTATCGACGCAAAATCGCCATCGCGGGCGACCTTGCGTCTTCGACGTTAACGAATTTTCCGCTGCTCGTTCAGATTACGAATGCCAATGACGCCGTCTTCTCACATGCACAGGCAAATGGTAACGACATTCTCTTCACGGCGGAGAACGGAACTGAACTGCTTGATTTTGAAATTGAATTCTATACAAACGCACCGACTCCGCGACTCACGGCATGGGTGCGTATCCCCGTCCTCAGTAATGGGAGCAGTACGGTGCTCCGCATGTACTACGGCAACAGCAATGCCACGAGCGTGGCTAATGCCGGCGGCGTGTGGGACGAACACTTCAAGATGGTTCAGCACCTGGAGGAGGATGGAACGGGAACCCGCTATGATTCTACAACGAACGGTTATCACAGCACCGCAGTTGTCAATTTCGACGGGGACGAATCGGTCTACGGCTTGATCGGTCGGGCTCATGATTTTGGAGGTACGGACGAATGTCTGACCTTTAATCATCCCATTGTGCAAGGCCTGACCAATGTTACCTGGGAAGCCTGGTTTGAGGACAAGCCTGCGGCGGACGGGCGGGGCGGCGTGGTTGGATCTTATGCAGCCAGCATTTACGATGACAGTACAGAGAATCGTCTCTATTTGACCGTTAGAACCGTCAATGAGGGTGTGCGGGGGCATCAGCCATCTACCTACAACGATCCCTGGATTCATGTGGCCCTCGTCTATGACGGAGCCCAGGTGCGCTATTATGTGAAAGGTCGGTTGATGAATACAGTCTCCGCAACCGGTGGCCTGTATTCGGATGCTTACTACTGGCAGATCGGAGCTGTTCTGAACGGGCAGTTTTTTAAGGGAATGATTGATGAAGTCCGCATTTCGAGCACGTCGCGTAGCGCGGCTTGGATCCGAGCATCCTACGACAACCAATATACGCCAGACCTGCATACGACCATCGGGCTGGAACATGGCCGGTTCTCGTCTGACCGCTGGCACCATTACCAGACGGTCATGGTCTCGAGCAACCTTGCCGATTCGGTTTTGACGAATTTTCCGCTCTTTGTTCAGATTACGAATGCCGCGAACGCAGTGTTTACCCAAGCACTTCCGGACGGCAGCGACATCTACTTTACGCTGTCCGGTTCGGAGACCCGGCTGGATCACGAAATAGAGTATTATGCCGCCGGTGCGACGCCTCGATTCGATGCGTGGGTGCGGATCCCGCTTCTAGCCGCAGATGCCGATACGGAACTGCGGTTGGTTTACGGCAATCCCTCCGCTGCCGCACAGCAGAATGCGGGTGGCGTGTGGGACGAGCATTTCAAGATGGTGCAGCATCTTAACGAGACAGGTAGCGGTGTGCGGTATGACTCCACCCTGAACAATGTCGACAGCGCTGCGCACAGCTTAACGGGCGACGAGGTGTTCGTTGGGCCGCTCGGTCGAGCTCTGCTGCTGGACGGTACAACGAGCGATATTATCACAGTTGACAACAACGTGCTGAGCATTCCCACCAACATTACAATTGAGGCCTGGATGCAGCCCAACATCCTTGTTCAAGGAGACGTACTGGGCCAGTATTATTCGGGCAACAAACTGGCCCGCCATGTAGAGGGGCGGCATTGGTACTCGTTCCGCGTGAACGGCACTGCGCTTTCGTATACCAAGGCCGACACGGATCCGGCTTTCTGGGCGTCTTTGGCAATTACTTATGACGGGAGTCAATTCCGCTGTTTCAGTAACGGTTCCGTGGTTTATACGGAGGCCGTTTCCGGAGCGCGCGATTACTATACCCGTCCATGGCAGATTGGCGGCAGTGGAAGTAGCACCGTGCCCTTTCTGGGCCATCTCGACGAGATCCGGATTTCGGACATTGCCCGTAGCGAAGCCTGGATGCGCGCATCGTATAACAGCCAATATGCGCCGGCAGATTATCTCGCGTTTGGCAAGCAGAAAAACCTTACCCCGATCGGGACGCTCATTTCAATCCGTTGATGGGAGGCTTGTTATTGCTGGGCTTTGACTCTCTGAAGCCAGTATGCCGCGTTGACCAGAATCTTTTTCTCTCCGGTTGTGATGAAGTCTTCTTCCACCCATTCGCCCGCAGCATTCTTGGAAATCCGGAAGCCAATAGCGAGCCCACTGAGCAGTACGCGTCCCTTTCCGAAGGTTCCGGCTACCAGGACTGGATCTTCGCCCTGTTTCATCGTTCCGTTGTAGATGCTGCGTGCCAGCACCTCGGCACCGTCGTTGGGGGCAATGCTCATGTAATCCACGAACGAGGCCTGAAAAAGCGTTTCGGGCGCCATGAAGCTGGCAGAATATTCGTCGGCAAAGGCGGGGTCTTCCACAAAACGCTTGAATCGGGTCCGGATCGTTTGCCCGGTAATCACCGGATGGTCGGCGATGGTACGCATTTCCTGAATGGTTACATGACTGCGGATCGAGCCAACCTCTGGGAAGACATTCCCGCCTAGGCTGGTCCAGCCGATGGCATGATGGCACAGCAGGACGCCGCCACCTTTCTCCGCAAAACGGCGCAGGCTCGGGATCCAGTTGTCGTTGAGATTGAGCGGAATCTTAGGGTGACCAATATTCGGAACGATGACAACATCGCAGTCCGACAGCGAAGCGTCGGTGAGGTCGTTAAGAACGAGGATATTCAGGTCCGGCTTTCCAGTCAGTGACTCGATGATCATCCGGGAGCCCTTTTCAAAGGATCGCTCTCTTTCTTTGCCTTCTCCGCGGAAGACGCCCACATAAATCTTGTCAGGATCGCGGTCGACTGAAGCGGTTGTTTGGGCGGTAGGTAGCTGGCGCAGAAACTCCATGGGGCGTTGTTTATCCATCGGGGTCGGTCTATCAGTCGTTATAGGGATGATGCGTTCCTCACGGCCGGCAATGTAGAGAAAGGCTAACGCTCCCGGTGCGACCGACACTTTGAAATCAGGTGTCCAGGAATACACTTTACCGGTTGTCATTTCGATAATCTGTGCGTTGGCAGGCGGAGCAGGGTAAAGTTGGACAACGCATTCGGCCGGTGTTATTGAACTCATGTTGCATAGGGCGAGCACACGGTATCCGTCACCTTCGATCATGTTGCCATACAACTGGGATACATTGTCGCCTGTCAGTCGGAAGGGAACGGGGCGCCCCAGGCTGTTGCACAGTTCAGGAATCAAGGGTGCGTAACCATAGGCGGCTGCCAGGGCGATGATTCGCCCCTCGCCGCATGACACCATTGTAGCCAGGGATGCACCACTGTACTTGTCAACCAGCAGAACGGATGCTTTCTCCCCAGGTTCAAGCGCAATTGAATCGAGAGCAAGCGTTTGATCGATGTTCGGCGGCACGTTTGCGGTTCCCGTGATTTGCGTGCGTTTGTGCGTCAACGTTTCTCCCGCTGTGACGCCGGCCAGGGCCGCGACACCAGGTTGCGTCAGGGAAAGGCCGCAGATGATGATGTCGCCTCCCTGCCGTGCGTACCGCTCCATTGCTTCGAGCATTCCGTCGCTGAGCGTCCAGCCGCTTGGAATCAGGACGACGGGGTATTGGTTGACGACATCGGGTTGGCGGAAGAAGCTCCCGAATAGAATATCTGCCTGCGAATTGGGCAGCCGGATGAGCTCCTCGATCGGCCGCTCGTAGAATACCGGGGCTATCGTGCCGGTGGATCGCTCGCCATGGCGGACTGAGGCTTTGAATGCTTCCCGGGCCCACAAAATGGCCAGATGTTTGGCTGGTTCCGCATGCGCGATCAGGTCTCCCAGCCCGGTGAAGTCGATCCAGTTGTAGAAGCGCTTGACCTCGATTGTGCTACGCGGTACGGCAACGTTGAAGCCACCATCAAAGTGGAGGAAGTTGCATGATCCTGCAAAAAGGTGTTGCAGTTGGTTGTCCCACAGACGTTGTTTCTCCCAGATGCAACCGGTGAAGTTGATGGGGGCATGGCTTCGGCTGTTGCCGCCCATGGCGCGCGTCCATTGGGTCATGAACAACGTTGCCGAGACATCAGTTGAATACAGATCTGTCGAAGCGCAGGAGAAGTACTCACCGTCTGTTTCGAGATCGTCGAAGGAGCCGATGCCGCTGTGGTTGTTAGGTGAGAAAAGGCGGGAAACGATGATATCAGGTTTGATCTCGCGGATGGCCTCGGTCATGGCCCGTTTGTGTTCGTTATACAGTTCCATCCGGATCAGAGCCAATTCCGCTGTTGCCGGGTTGGAAATGTCGAATTCCCGTCCTCTCATACCGCTGAGCGCATCGTCATAAGTGAACTGGGTTCGTTTCTCGAACTCCTTGCGCATCGCCTCTTCTGAGACGGCAAGATAGCCCTCGTCAGAGAGACTGATTCCGTCTACGTCTTCACGGGCTATTTCACGATACGTTTCAAGGTATAAGTCCCGATGTGTGAGCATGCAGGCGGCCGTGTCGTCCTCCGGCGTGATCTTCGCCACAAATTTGGCATCGTGAACGAGATTGACATACACGCCCAGCCCCTGTTCGTGTGCGATTCGGGTTATGGGGCCAATAATATCCGTTGTGTTCGGATAAAGCTGCGTCTTCCAGTGTGGGATGTAGGCGGTCAGGGCCAAATAGTTGGCACCCATTTCCATGGCTTCCGCGACAAAGTTCTCCGGGATTCTGTCCATGATGCGCATGGGAAAAATGTAGTACATGCGCAGACTATCCTCGCCCAATTTCGGTACAGTGGGCGTAACGTGAATACGTTCTTGCCGTTCACCCAAGGTGATTGTCGGCGGATTCCGCCAGCCCACGTACGCTCGGCGTACATCTTCCCACGATCCGCGGACGGCGGTGAACGCTTTTTTGCACGTCTGTCTTTTTGGCGCACGGTTGAACCCGCAAACGTTGAGTCCGTACGTGTGTCCGTAGAGCTGAAGCCCGCTGTGCATATTGGGATCGAAGAACTCGCCGACGCTTTCGCCACGTTCGTCCGCGATGGCGTACCATCCTTCGATCATTGCCTTTCCGGGGCTGGCCAGCGGGCCGTCGACGCAACGAAATGCCTTGATGCCATCTGCCGTTCGGTAGTAAAAATGGTCTTGTTGCGTATCGCCGTACGGTGCCCAGTGCATGCGCTTGCGCAGAGCAGCGCCGTTCCATTCGATCTCCTCAGTGATCAGATGGCTTCCTGCTTCCAGCCGGTAGACAATGCGGCCCGCATTCGTGTACGCGTACTCGACACTTACGCGTAATGGTCCGGGTTCGATGATTCGAGCACTTTCCAGTACGGAGTCACCAGAATCGTAAATATAGTTGCTCGGATGGGTTCCCATTCTGCGCCCATAAACGGCGATCTGGTTATTACCACTGCCGCCTTGGATGGAGAATTGTGTAAACGCGCCACGTTTGCGGTCAAGACTAATCTTGAGATTATCATTTGCTAACGCGAAGGCTGTGTCGGTTGCGCGAATGGTTGCGATGGAAGAAGCTGTTTCGCTGGCGGGCAGTGCTTTCTGCGCGGCTCCAATGGAGTTCCAGTAGATGAAGTATCCCTCCGACATGTGGGGATACAATTCGACTTGCAGGATGAGGTTGCTTCCCGTCACCTGGAATGGCACATCGAATCCGGCTACAGTGGTTGCTCGGATGGACCGAGGTTCCGCGCCTTGGGGCAACGGGAGCGTGACGCAATGCTCTTTGCGCTCCAACCCCACAGGTTCCTTCAGTATTAACGGCGTCCGCATGGCGCAGCGTGGTTCGTGCCACGGTTTGCCGCCCAGTTCGGAAAAGTGCAAGGGGTTGACCGTTTGCTCCCGCTCATAAGGTTCATACAATGGCGTGATCCCGCCGACGCCACGCTCAATAATGTGTTTGCCAAAAACTGATACGAGCAGGTTTTCCATGGCCTTGGTCTGGTCTGCATACAGCTTAAACAAGCGGCTCAGAATGATGCGTCCATTGCCTTCTACCCTGTATTCGAGCATAGCGGCCCCATTCTCAACACCCATGGGTGATGCGAGCACATGGGCGTTTGTTCCGAAATGCGTCCACCAGCCGTAGCCCTGCGGTTCGGATTCGAGAGGGTTCGGGATGGTAAACAGATCTACGTTGTCATGTAGTTTGGATGTGTAGTAGGCCCCTTCGGCTTGGCCTGGATGCATCGCTCCGACTTGCTCGAAGAAGCGCGTCACGTGACTCCCTTCCGGGAGTCCCTGGTACCGAAAGAACAATAGGCCACCACGTGCTAGAAAATCCGTCAGTGCTGTTCGGCATTGCTCGTTTGCGAAGAGCTGCTCAGTGCCATACGTGCTTCTGGCAAAGAAGAGCATCTGGGCATTGGCGAGGGCTTCAGCGATTGGCGGGACGGCTGAGTTTTCCAACGGGTTCTCACGGCTTGCGGCAAATGCCTGGCACGCGATTCCGTAGTGGGCGAAAAAGGCAGGCGCAGTCCCGTTTGGGGTGATGGCTACAGCCTTAGCAACGCTGACCTCGGGCGCTGCCGCACCTAATCGCATTGTTAGAAGAAAGATAAAGGTTACCAGCGTTCGCATGTGTTTGATTGGGTGCATTGCAGTTTTCTGATTGATGACTCTTTTGTTGGGGCCAGACCGGAAATAAAAAATAATAGGACATATCATGAGTTGGGTCAACTCGATAAATACGCCCCTATTCGCCAACCGGACAGAACTTGCAGGCAGGGGGCTCATAACCACTAAATTTTCAGTGAGCGCGACGACCTCCCGCACATCACACAAACTTTTTTTGATTGCGGCGGCCAGCTACTTTAGATCAAAGCATGACAATATAATATCATGATTAATATTCCCTTAAAACCCCAAAAACACACAAAAAGGGTCAGCCCTTGAATTAGTTGTTTAGCTTGCGTTGTCAGCGAGCTTCTGCTTTAATTTCTCCATGGCTAGACATGTCAGAGTGGAATATCCGGGTGCCATATATCATGTGACCTGCAGGATGCTGGGTGATGCACACAGCCGCCTTTTCAAAGATGAAGCGGATTATGAGCGTTATATTCTACGCCTCTCCGAGCGTGTCGAGCAGTATAACATCCGTTTGTATATGTTTGTCTGCATGAGGAACCATACACATTTGGTTATCGAGACACCGAAGGGAAATCTTTCGAAATTCATGCACTCGCTTTCTACCGCATATACTGTTTACTACAATCTACGGCATAAACGGCATGGACATCTCTTTGACGGAAGATTCAAAGCGAAATTGGTTGATGGCGACAACTATCTTTTGGCACTGAGCCGTTACGTACATCTGAATCCGGTCAAGGTTGCCTTATTTAAGTTACAGACAACTGAGGAGAAGGTCAGTTTTCTGCGTAAGTACCGTTGGAGTAGTTACCCAGGATTTATCGATGTATCCAGACGGCGAGATTTTGTTGAGTATTCACCGGTTTCATCTATGATGGGCGGGAATGATAAAGAGTGGCCTGCGCTGTACATGCAATATGTCGAGAGTGGGCTGGCTGTAACAGACAGAGAGTTTCTGGAGGCATACCGGAGATCACCCCGCTGTATAGGTGGTAGAGATTTTGTTTCACATGTTGACGATCTGTACCGCGAGATATCTGAGAGCTATACCAGCCAGGAGGATGTGACCTTCCGCCGGATTCTAGAGCCTGTTGATCCTGAATCAGTTCTTTCAGTGGTAGCGGAGGTGTTTGCAATTGAAAAGAGAGGTTTTTTGAGGCAGAGGCGAAACTGTCCCTTAAGAGGGATTGCCGCTGGACTGTTATTGAAGTACTCCGGTCTGACTCAGCGACAAATCGCCAATCTGTTGAATCTCAGCAGCGGTTCCACTATCAGCAAACAGATTAGGCGCAGCCGAAATCTGATTGAAGAAAACAGAGAACTGAGCTCTCAGGTAGAGCAGTGCAAAAAAATTTTAGAGGAGATGAGAGTAATAGATCAGTTACGAAACAACTAATTCAAGGGCTGACCCCGGTGCATGGGCCCAACTAATTCAAGGGCTGACCCCGGTGCATGGGCCGGGTAAGGCGGTTGTATAAATCGCTTGTTGAGGATAGCCGGAATCTGCAGGATGTCGCCTTCAGAGAACAGAACAGATGGATGCTTTGCGCCTGAGATTGTTTTGAATACAGTCTGCAGGGAGTTTTGTGTTGACCGGGAGTATCTCAGCTGTCGGCAGCTGGGGTGTATGATTCGTCCGGTGGCCGCGCAGATGTTATGCAAGTTTACCGGAATGAATCAACGAGCGGTTGCCGGAGTGCTGAATTTAACAAGCGGTGCCGCCGTCGGCAGCCAGGCACGGAAGTTGTTCAAGGTTTTAGCTGATGATGAGGCTTTGAATAGAGCTGTTGAAACCATCTGAATAGAGCTGTTGAAACCATCTCAGAAAGGCTGGACAATGAGCGTCGAAAGTAACGCAGAAGTCTTATCTTTAATTTTTAGGTTTGACCTCCGACTATAATGGATGACCGTAACTGACTTCAGACGCGAAGCGTCAAAACCTTCACTTATTTCAACTGATTTTCCAGCAGGATGGGGCCGCCGAATTTTCCGGTGGTCACCAGATCCAGATCGCCGTCGCCGTCAATATCGACGACCTCGATGTTCACGCCCGCTCCGATGCCCTCGCCGACACTGATTGGATGGCGGGTGAATGCCGGGTTGGCGCCAGGGGTGAAGCTGTAGCAGTAGATGCAGAGCGTTCCGCCGCTATCGGGATCATTGCCGTTGTGCGCCATGAAACGTTTACCTGTAATGATCTCCACGTTGCCGTCATTATTGAGATCAGCGGTTGCCAGGTAGTGGGCCTGCGACCAGGAGTCGTCGATCAAATGCTGTTTCCAGCTGATGGCTCCGTCACTGCCGCGCACCTGCTCATACCAGAAGATACCGTGCTTGTGGGCAACCGAGCAGATCAGGTCGTTCAGGCCATCCTGGTTGACATCAAAGACGATGATGTTGGAGGTATGCTCAATCATACCGTTAATTTTCGCCAGCTCAATCGGATGGGCTTTCCACTCCCCTTTGCGGATATCCTCCGGCGCTTCGAACCAGACATCCGGGCGGATAATATCCGGGCGGCCATCGCCATTGATATCACCAACTCCAACACCGAGAACGTTACGTTTTTCCGAGACAGTGTGGCGGATCATGGTTGGCAGGCCCTCCGGGGTTTGGCCGATCTCGTACCAGCAGGTGATATGGGTGTGCGGCACGTACTCAAGGGCCTTGCCGTCACCATCGACATCCTCGAGTTTGCCGGTTTCGTGGTTGCCGAGCTTTTCAATCAGGTGCCTGGTCCACATTTTTTGCTCAGCACCGGGGTTCTCATACCACTGACTCTTCTCGCTGAACCAGCACCCAGTCAGGAGGTCTGGTTTGCCATTTTTATTGATATCAAGCACCAGGTTGAAGAAATCGTCATAGTAACCTTTGCCTTGTTCATCCACTTTACGTTCACCTATGGGACGGAATTGGAATGATTTCCAGTCGGGCGCGTAATAGATATAGGGACCAGCCACAATATCCAACCTCCCATTGCCATTGAAGTCCGCCACGCCGCAGGCTTCGGAGCGGAAGTTTCCGATCTTTTTAGCTTTAAATAAAAACATTGGTTTGGTTGCTGCTTCAGCGATTGCGAAGGCAGCGTACAAGATAGCGATCAGGGTTGTCAGAAGTGTTTTCATGGGGTTTTCCGCGTTCTTTCAGCCTTCCTTTAATACCAAATGGTAACAGATTCGGATCTGAAGGTCACAGCAAATTTGTTACACCCCGGAAGACGCGAATCGGTGCAATAATCCACCGTGTAACGGCGGATTTACTTTATTCGCAATATAAGTATGTCCTCCGCTATGCGGTGGACAACAATGATTCTGAAGGTTATCCGGTAACATGCACCAATTACAGATACGCCCCGGAAGACAGAAGCAGCAGACTTGTAGCGCCCTGTTGTACGAGAAAACCGGCTAGGTGACTACGAGCAGATGATCGAGAGATAGGCAAGTCCGCCGCGCGGCTGCGCTCTGTGTCGCTTATAGAGCGGCTATTACTTCTGCGCCGCGAAAAAACGATGCGGCAGTTCGAAGGCCAGCTGCATCGGGGCCGGGGCCGGAATCGTGGTCGCTCCCTTTCATTTTCCGGTACCGATAGCGACCCCGACCCCAAGTTCAGCCCCGAGTTTAGCAGGTTGAAATAAATATGGTTCTATCTGGACACCGGCGAGCAATTTTGGTTTACTTTTAAGGGTTAAAAAAAGAACAGAATTTGTGTCGCGAGGGGTGGTCACGGCTATGTTGGCAGAGTTAAACTTAACTGGAGTTGTTCAGTGATGAAAAAATTATGTGGATTGGCAATTATCGCTGTGTGGATGTGTTCGGCAGGCGTGCGGGAGCCTGCGGCGCTGGAGCAAAAAAACAAGGGCCTTGAGCTTGATCTGGGCGGTGATTTCCGTCTCCGACAGGAGTTGATTTATAACCTTCCAGCGGGGAATGTCATCCTACCTGATCAAAATTTTTTCCGTTTTCGGTCGCGTCTCTGGGGTGAGGCAAAGCATGAAAATTTTCGGTTGTACACCCGTTTGGCAAATGAGATGTATGATGTGGCTCGACCGCATAACTCACGCAAATATAAGGCACCAGATGAGGTGGTGGTCGACAATCTGTATCTGGATGCCAATGATCTCTTGGGCGGTTGGCTGGATCTGCGGTTGGGACGTCAGGATCTGATGTATGGTGCAGGGCGTGTGCTTATGGATGGCACCCCCTTTGATGGTTCCCGCACCATCTATATGGATGCTATTAAAGCGACGATCAATTTTGACAGAGAGAAAAAGAACACCTTGGATCTGCTGGCCATCTACAACCGCCCAGACAATGAGTTGAGCGTCGGCGGTCTGGAAGGCCAGAGCGATCGTCAGTTGAACTCGATTAATCCGAGGAGCCGGAATCTTGCTGAGTATGGCGGCGGGCTTTACTTTAAATCCAAGGAGCTGGATGAGCTGCCCTTTGATATTTACTGGATCTACAAACGGGAGACCAAAGCGGATTTGAATGGCGCCAAACTTCCTGGACGTAAATTCCATACCTGGGGTCTGCGGCTGATGCCTAAGTACACTGAGACCATCTCAGGGGAGTACGAGGGGGCGGTGCAGGCTGGGGAGCAGGATGGCGGCACAGCAACACGCGGCTATATGGGCTTTGCCGCGCTGAAGTACGCGCCAGTAGTGGAGTGGACTATACGTCCATTTGTTAAAGGCGGAGTTTACTATCTCTCAGGCGACAAGCAGCGCGGCGCGGGACATGCCGATTCCGCATGGGATCCGGTATGGGCTCGCTGGCCGCAGTTCAGTGAGCTTTATGTCTACAATTTCAAGGATGGTGCCGGTTATTGGACCAATTTGATCTATCCGCATTTAGAGGCTGGTTGCGATATCACCAAAGCTCACAAGCTGGGGGCAACCGTCGGCCCAATGTACGCGGATGAAAAGGATGGCCTGGGCGGCGGCAGCGGTGATCTGTATGGCTGGCTGGGGAGCATCTTCTATGAGTTCCCGATTCTAACGAATGTCTTTGGGCGCGACGATCAGCGCGGCAATGTGATCGGGCGGGTGCAGGCAGAAGTGCTGGATCCCGGTGATTATTACACTACCGACAAGGTGGCCTACTACCTCCGCTGGCAGATCATCGCCTCGTTCTAACAGCCGCTTGTCCTTTAAAATTACATCCGCAAGGATCGTGTGCCGGGAGGGGATGATCTTTTTCGCGACTCCCCAGCAGCCGCCAGACCCGCAGTAGCTCGGAGACTCCCCAGGCCTGTGCCCCGCAGCCGCGGGCGGCGTGCGGCGCATCGCCATCCACAATCTCCGGCAGGTGACCCACGCAGCCGCGGTTCAGAAACTCCACGGCTGAGCCCAGCAGGCTCAATCCAGTCGCGCGCGCCTCATCCCCGTAAACTTTGTAGAGTGCCTCGGCATAGTGTGGAAAGGGCCAGCTCCAGGCTGTGCCATTGTGATAAGCCAGCTTGCGGCGCGTATCTTCATCACCAAGGTACTGGCCCTGATAGGGATAATGCGGATCATTTAGCAGCACACCATCGCGGTAAACCGACATGTCCGTCTCCACCCGCCGGTTATGCAGCGAGCGGATGGCTCCTGGAACCAACATTGCTTCGCACGACCGGATAATAGCAATCTCCAGCTCCCGGTCATTCAGCACCCCCAGGGTAACTGCCAGTAGCTGATTGGAGCGCAAGGCATCCTCCTGAATGGCCTTGGATGCGGGAACCCCGGCTTTCGCTCGCAGACAATCAACCAGCCACCCCTCACTGTGAATAAAATATCGTTTCAGTGAGCGCGCGGCCTTATCTGCAACAATATTCCACTCGGGATTGATGTGCTTTGCTGCCAGCCTCAGAGCTGCGATCCACAGTGCCTGGATTTCCACTGGATAGCCCTCGCGCGGAGTGGCCGCCGGATGATTGGTGTCCATCCAAGTGTAATGCGGCGGGCTGTAAATCAACCCGCTGGCTTTATCCATCACGATTTTATTGGCGGTGCCTTGGGTGAGGCTGCGAACAATCGACTCCAAGACCTCGCGCAAAGGCCGTCCACCGCAATCGGTGCTGAGTACGGCCTCGGCTCCGAGAACATCCATCAGATCACCGGCTGCCACACAGAACCAAAGCGGCGCATCAGAGGTTTCGCGGTTGGCATCATCCTTACCACGAATCATGTTGGGCAGGGTGCCCTGCTGCTCAAAACACCCAAACTCTTTCAGGATCGCGAGTGACTCCGCACTACGGCCATCGGCAATCAGGCCACGTAGAACAATCAAAGTATCGCGCCCCCAATCTAAAAACCAGGGATAGCCGGCAATTACTGTCCGCTGCGCGTCGCGCCGCACCACATAAATATCCATTGCTTTGGAGAGCAGTGCCGCGATTGGATCGCCGCCTTCAAGGTTGCTCGGCGCTGCCGTGTGCGCAGGAGTTGGATCCTCGCTCCAGGAGTCATGCCGGTGGGCAACAACCACCTTGGACTCTCCAGCCAGCAGCGTCAGCTCAAACCAGCCAGGGCTGAAGAGGTCGCCATTGGGTTCCAAGCCGCGTTCCGCTTCAAGCGGATGCGCGACCATATAGCTCCACTCAGGCTCATGGTGGAACCGTCCTCCAGCGGCCTCCAGCGAGTAGCATTCACCATCGCTAGGGAGAAAGTCGAACCCGCTTTGGTTAGCCTTGATGGAGCGTGGCCACGCCTCTTCCGCACCAAGAAATGCTTTGGTCTGCGTATGAAAGCTGCGCCATTCGATATCCGGGCGCAGAACAACACTGATCTCATCGTTGGCATCCAAGCCGTAACCGCCGTTCTCGTGGCGTTGCAGCATCAGCTCCACGCGGTTGACACCGCGAGCCATCTCCAGCCGAAAGGTGAGGCCAACACGTTTGCCCATACCGCACGGAACCATAAAACGCCACTCCGCAAAACGCCCACCAGGGTCAGCCTCAAAACTCGTCAGACAGTCAACATTGATAGCCTGTGAGTAGCCGCGGTAACGCAGCCAACTGCGGCAGCGGCTCCAGAAAACCATGCGGTCAACCGGTACGCTCGGATGGTTGTTGGTGATCAGCATGCCATCGTATTGGCTGTTCAATGTGCCCCAGGCTGCGTGCACCTGCGCCATGGCACCAGCTCCGTTAGCGAGCACAGCGTAAAGCGAACGTTCTGAGCGCACCTGATTGCCAGTATAAACTGTGTTTATGCGCGCCTGGTGTGCTGGGGGGAGGATCAGCAGCGTTGAAGTATGGCTCTGCGTGCCACTCTCTTGATAAACAGTGGTAGCCAGCTGGCGCTTCTCCGCGCGTAATCCATCCAGTGATTCATCGTACGGGTTCACCGGAATAAACGCGCCCCAACTACCATCGGCAAAGGGAAGCGCCCGCTCAGAGACGTGCGTGACCTCCCCAGCGCGCAGAGTCAAATCAAATGGATATGGCGCACGAACCAGCAGATGATCACCATCACAAACCATCACCTCTCTTCTGATATCATGCGGCCACTGCCAGCAAACCTGATGTGGCAAGCCACCCTCCTTCACAGCGCAGAAGCACTCCGGCGATTCAACCATCCGTAAACCCAATTGGTCGGGGTTATCCTGGAAGTGCAGCTCCGACTCCGAAACTTTGGTGTGGCGGATTTTGACGGCAACTGCCACCCGCATCGCCATTGCGTTACGCCGGCGCAGGGTCACAGCGGACGGTTCCCGCAATCCGGCAGCACTATTGTCCAACAGCTCCAGATCGGTTTTCTTGGCTGTCAAGGCCAGCACTGCGCCGGGCTCAAGGGCGACCTCAGGGATATTATGCAGATCAATCTCCGCTCTGCTGATCAGATCCCAGGCGTGCGTTTTATTCAGATAGCCGCCGGCCCACTGCAAACGATGCGAGTTTTTGCAATCCAGGTTGACCAGGATCAGCACCCCGTCACCATTGCCTTTGATCGAGCGCCAAACCGCGAAGAACGGGCCGCTGTTGCATGCGACGATGCGCAGGGCGGTATTGTGTCCAAACGCCGGATGGGTGTCCAGAATTCGATTCAGACGGGCGATGTGCGCCACCTGGTTACTCTCAGAGCCCCAGTTCAAAGCCGATGCGCCATGCACATCGACCTTCTCTGTGGCGTACCACTCCACACCGTTGGCGATCCCGAATGCCCCTTGATGCGAGAGCATTGCAGAGAGCGCGGTGCGGTTGCGGGCATAAAGCTCGCCGCCCACCCCAGCCAGACGCGCGTTATCGTGGGTCTCCGCGAAGTGTACCAGCGGACCGCAGCGTTCGGCCAACTCAATCGCATGTGGCAGATACCACTCCATTGCGCCGCGATCCACGGTCTGAAAGAGTTCGGAGTAAGCCCAGTTCATATGGGAAGTTGAGAGCAGCTCTTCGGTGACCGCCACCTTGCCGCCCAGGCCCTCCAGCAGAAAAATGGTGTCCGGATACTCTTCGCGCACCCTGGCGATAATAAAACTCCATGTTTTCAGTGCAATCATGTAGCCAGCATCACATCGAAAGCCATCCACTCCCTGACGGCACCAGAAGAGAAAGACCTCCGCCATATAGGCGCAGAGCTGAGGATCTTTGTAATTCAGCTCAACCAGATCGGCCCAGACAACACCCCAGGCGCCGGGCGAAATAAATTCGCCGGCATTCGTCCGGTCATACCACTCAGGGTGATGAATCTGCATCGTAGCAGCCCAGCCCGTGTGGTTGGCTGGCAAATCCATGTAGAGGTATCCCCCTCGGCTGTGAATAGCAGTGATCAGCTCACGGAACTGATCCAGCGGTGTGGCTGTTTTGTCAAACTCAGCCAGCGCAGGGTCAACTGAGAAAAAATCAAGCGCGGCAAAAGCGGAACCATAACGCCCCATGCGCGCGTAGGTGGTCGGCACAGGGTGTACTGGCAGCAACTGCAAGATTCGAAAGCGTTCGGCCCCCATGATTGTATCCAGTTGTCGCATCAGATCGCGGAATTTGCCAGAAGGGGGGATTACCGTGTAGCCTCGCCCGTCAAGATCATCAACTGATCCACGAACCTCCGCATTATCAGGGTTATGGGCCAGCGCCTCACCAAACTGGCGCACAAAAGCGGAGTACATGGAGTTGGCGCAGCATGTGTGAGCAGGCTCCACCTTGATGGTCAAGTTCTCGCCCTCGGGCCACTGCGGGATCGAGGAACCCTCGGCAAAGAAGCAGGCTTTACCAGAGAAGATACCGACCTCCAGCAGCGGAGCGCAGAGGTGAAACTCGCCCGGCGACCTTTCAACCATAGGGACATCGTGCCAGTCTCGGGCCAGAACCGGGTCGCCCGATTGAGTGCAAGCAATGATCTCCGCGCGCTTCACCCGCGCTCGGCCAAGGTTGCAACGAAAGACGGCGCGTCCCTTGACCGCCTGCTCGATTTTGAGGATTACATGAAAGGTGTCGCCCACCCATTTCAAGTGGAATGTCTCTGGTCCGGGTATTTGTTGCATATCAAATAAATATGCCGTATTCGCGGCTTAAAGACAACCAAAAACAGAAAAACGATTTTTTGTGCTGGCCTTTGCTACAACGACAATGATATGGTTCAAACATTATTGGGGTTGTTTATGCCCCGTGAACAGTTACGATTATTTTGTGGATCTCTGGCAAGAAGAAAAGATCGCTACTCTGCGGAGACACCTTGATCGGGCGATCGAATTGGCAGCGGACGATCGTACCCGCTTTTGCATTGCGCAGTTTGTGAAAGTTCTTGATTTTACAGCACTCGATACCTCGGCTACTCGCGCTTATGGGAAATGGTGTGCTTTTCGGGCAGAGGATGACGGGATCCGTTTTATGGATTACGCTACGCAACGTCAGAGCTTTCTGAAGCATTTGCCACCCTTTTCGGGTGTACTCGTAGCTGCGGATCTGCGCCGTCAAGCAGAGGCTCGCGGCTATCAAGTGGTGCTTGGTCATCCCGACATTATGTTCCGGAGCGATTTCGGTTCCGGGCTTGCGGAAGGTTGGCGAAAGCGGCTGTCTTTTAATGCTGTTTGCGTTGAAGCTGGCACGGCTGGCGGTTTCTTCTTGCGCGGTCAGGCAGAGCAGACCGAAATACTCGCTGATCGGAGTGTGCCACTGCGTGGAGGCGGCGAATATCAGATGAAGGTACGCTGCGCGCCACTTCGGGTAATATGGTTTTTAACGGGGGTCATCTCTTCCTGAACCTGTGCTTTTCTGCGGCGACTAGCTGCTTTAGTGCTCAACTGCAATCTTGGCGCCCTTTGGCTGACCTAATGCTGCCAGCAGCTCATCAAAGGCAGGGTCATCAATGTCATAGGGCTTGCCGCCCTTGATGCGCTCAAATTCGCAGGCACGCAGCTTACCACTCTTGTTTTCGTCCTCACCAATCACACCGCTGATGCCAGCCATAGCGCACTCAACACCCTTGACCGCGCAGGCCTGGATCAGCTCCAGGTCGGCCTCATTCGGTGCTGCGGCACGACTGTAGTAACCGCTCTTCTGAACCATGGTCTTCTCAGCGTCGAGCATATCGCCAAATTGCTTGGCAAACCAACCGCCGACATTAACTTGGTCAAGGCGCGGGTGGCCAAAGGCATCGCGCAGGACCGCTTCTCCGTGGGCTTCTTTCTCCGCGATAATGGCATTCACGCAGGCTCCCTCGGAGATAAAGATATTAACGCTGTCGTTCTCATCCATCACCTTGTGCAGCCGTGCGGCCTCGCTCTTAATATCAAAAGCCATCTCCGGCACGTAAACGGCATGAACATCCTCGCGACCAATCGTCAACCCGAATTCAGGCAAACGCGATGAAGCCAGCAGACGCTTACGGTACTCCATGGCAGTGTGGGCGGTCAGCCAGCCACAGTTGCGCCCCATCACCTCATGAATGATCAGCATACGCGAGTTGGCGGAATTTTCTTTTACCACATTGTAAAAAAAGTGCGCCCCCTCTTCGGCGGCTGTCCAAGCTCCCAGGCTCTGACGAATCGGGTAGACATCGTTGTCGATCGTCTTGGGCAGACCCACAACCGTCAGATCGTATCCATTCGCAGCCAAATAGGCGGAGAGATCAGCGGCAGCGATGTTAGTGTCGTCGCCGCCGATGGTATGCAGCACATCCACCTCATCCTTGACCAACTGGTCAGCAGCGACCTTCTGCGGATCTTCGCCCTCTTTCACTAGGCCACGTTTCACGCAATCCTTGACATTCTTCAACTTCACACGGCTGTTGCCGATCGCGCTGCCGCCATGTTGGGTCAAAACCAGGGCGTTGTTGCGGACCTCCTGCGTCACGGCGATGCTATCACCCTTCAGCAAACCCATATATCCGTTGATGTATCCAATAATCTCAATCTGTGGCGCAACCTTTGTATACTCTAAAATTAGATAACCAATTGCAGCGTTTAAACATGGAGCCAGACCACCCGCTGTCAAAATACCGACTTTTTTAACTTCTTTGCCCATTGAATCTCCTTCTCGTTAATTTACGCAGATAAAAAAGAACAAAAAGTATAAACAATGCGTATTGATTTTACAAGTACGCAGTTTATTCCAAAAATTTCGGGTTGACTCTTTTCGTCCTCCCTCGCATAATCGTCGCAATCACAGGAATTGAAATAAAGAAAGGATAACGATGAAAAAATTACACCGCGGTATCACGTCCTTTGCAAGATGCGCGATTTTTATGACTGCGGCAGGTGTATCTCTGTTAATGGCATCGGCGCAGAATTTATCGACGGACTCCCTGCCGAGTATTGGTGCGCCGCCCGCGCAGCCGGGCGATGAGACTTGGTCGTTTATCAATGACCTGAAAGCGCCGCTGTGGGGCAATGGTCTCGGCTGGGGTCCGCACGCGGCCGCGGCAGGCGAGGCCGACCTGAGTCGCGGCATTCGTGTTGATGCGAAATTTCCAGACCCCACAGGGGTACTCAAGACAGCTTATGCCGACCTGGACGACTTTTGTTCAGCGGGTAAGATCGCGACAGGCGGTCCGTTCACGATTGAAACAACAAAGGCCGAAACACCGGTTTTCGAGGCTTACCGGATCGAAGTGACTGCGGAGCGCTGCCGGATTATAGCCGCCGATACAGAAGGCATCCGCCGCGGCGTTTTCAAGGTTCAGGACATGATGCGCTCTGCGGGCGGACCTTTTTTGCAGCTCGGTACAGTTGAACGCAAGCCGTTCATTAAGTCCCGTATCTCCCGCTGCTTTTTCGGCCCGATCAAACGCGCACCGCGATACCGCGACGAGCTGATGGACGACGTGGACTACTACCCTGACCAGTACCTGAATCGCCTGGCGCACGATGGAGTCAATGGGTTGTGGCTGACGGTTGAGTTCCACGATCTGGTTGCGACTAGATTTACTCCCGATGCGGCGAAGGATGCCACGCGACGTCTGGCAAAATTGCGGCGAGTTGCCACCCAGTGCCGGAGGTACGGCATTCGCATCTACATTTTCACGATTGAGCCGCGCGCCTGGTGCAGCGGTGGCAATAATCCGGCACGGTTTGACAATGAGAAGAAGGTTCTGGGAAATTATCCTGAATTGGGAGGGGGCCGAAGAGGCAGCGCGGTTTATTTCTGTCCGATGACTGAGACCGCGCAGGAATATCTCTACGAGGTGGTCAATAAAATCTTCAAGGAAATTCCGGAATTGGGGGGGATCATCAACATATCGCACGGCGAAAGAAGCACAACCTGCCTGAGTTCTCTTCCCTGTCAAAATCCTTGGGAGAGTGGAAAAGTCAACTGTACACGATGTTCAACGAAAGCTCCTTGGGAAATCCTTTATGCGTCATTATCGGCGATGGAGAGGGGGATGCGTGATGCTGCTCCGGATGCTGAACTGATCAGCTGGCATTATATGGGTAATTCACATCATGCTGACTGGGTTTATGAAATTCCGGCACACACCCCCAAAGGTGTTGTTTTGCAGTTACAGTTCGAATCAGGAGTAACAAAGACCCAGTTCGGAAAGAAACTGCAGGGCGGAGACTATTGGCTTGCGACACCCGGCCCAAGTCTCCAATTCGAGCGGCAGGCAGAGATAGCGCGGGATCACGGAACACCGGTTTCAGCAAAAATACAGACGGGGTGTTCTCATGAAGTGGCCTCTATCCCTTATGTCGCAGCCCCTTCCATGATCTACCGTAAATTTACCGCCATGCATCGGCTGGGCGTGTCGCACACCATGTTGGGCTGGTATTTCGGCAACTATCCAGGATTGATGATCAAAGCGGCCGGCGAATTGTCCTTTAATCCGCTCCCCGAAAATGAGGATGACTTTTTACGTCGGCTGGCCTCAGTCTACTGGAAAGCGGGTGATGTGCCAAAGGTGGTTGCGGCGTGGAAATATTTTGCGGAGGGCTATGGGAACTATCCTTTACACAACATGCTTGGATACTACGGACCAATGCACGATGGCCCTGTCTGGCCATTGTTGCTCAAGCCAGTGGACCTTCCCTTGTCGCCCACGTGGCAGATTGGATCCAGCGCGACACTGAAGCCATGGCCTCCGAGCGGTGACCGGATCGGCGAATGTTTGTGGGCGGGCGGCAGTTGGGTTAAGCACTCCATGGAAGATGTTTTAACATTAGAGGAAAACGTTGAGCTATGCCGTCGAATGAGTGTAAGTTGGGACAAGGGCGTGGCGCTATTACATGAGCTGGAGTCAACATACAGAAATGATCCGGAAAGAATATTGGACATGGGAGTCGCGGCTGCCTTGGGTATCCAGTTCCGCAGCGGGTATAATATTCTTAACTTTTATCTCCTGCGTGAGAGAATGCTGCGCATGGAAGGGAGGGAGCGGCTGGACATTCTGAAGCAGCTCGGCGATATTCTGCGTGAAGAATTGGAGCTGGATAAACATTTGCTGAAACTGTGCGAAAAGGATTCACGGCTTGGTTTTCACTCTGAGGCTGAAGGCTACAAGTATTTTCCCGCGAAGATACGCTGGCGGATGCGGCAATTAGAAGCGGTTCTGGCCAAGGATTTGCCGGAAATCAAAAACCAGATTTGTGATGATAAGCTTTTGTTTCCTGAATATACTGGTAAGAAGCCTGCCGGGCTAGCTGCATATGCCGTGCGCGCGACAGCTCCTTTGTGGTCGAAGCCGGAGTTTGACATTCCTCCCGATCTGAAATGGCAGCCGTGCATATATGGTGCCGGCACGTCGCCGGTACAGTGGGCGGCAGCTTACGACGCGGATGCGATATATATAATCGCATCGGATCCTGCGGATACCAATCAGTCTGCGAACGCGTCAACTTTGGTTGGTATGACTGTAAAAATTGAAGCGCGGCGTCTGTGGCCGTGTGCAGGTTTTACTTTCGATCTGGGGGCCAAAAACAAAACAGAAGAAGATGTGCGAATGGTGAAAGCATCTGGGCGGCTGCATGCTGTCGTGCGCATTCCCTTCAATAGTTTTTGGTGGGCTGATGAACCGGCACATCCTGTCAGGGTTGATGTGCAGATCAAAAGAAGGGGCAAAGGGGACAGTTCATGGTGCCCAAAGAATCCCCTTGTACACCGGCTGGTGTTCGGAAGCGCCAATCCCGCCGATCTCGGATGGTTGTTTTTCGATAGCGATACGGGGTTGAAATAATTAGCCCTCTGTTCAAAAAAGTTGGAAACCGGGCCTACGTTTTTGCGTAGCACTGTAGCCGCGGGCTGTGACCACGGTTGGCGCTTTTATAGACCATAGCCAAGCGTTTCGGCTCCTTGTCTCATACCTTGTCAAGCCAGACTAAGTGCGAGACAAAGTTCAAGTCAAAGCTTGCCTATTGCCCAGGGTCGGGGTCGGTATCGGTATCGGTATCGAAAAGTACATAAAATCGACCCCGATGCCGATTCCGACTCCGAGTTGCGTGGCACCACCTATTGACTGCGGAGCCGACCTCTTGTAGGTCCGGTTTCCAACCAAACATGTCCGATTGGAAATCGGACCTACGTTGCTCCCGCGCCAAAGGCGCGCCTCTTCACTCACACACTCGCGCCCTCGCGCCCTTCTCCACTCTGCGCCCAGTGCGCGGGCCTAGTCGCTTAAGCGACTAGAAAAAACAGTTAATTGTTCTTTGCAAAAAATTGTTTATCGAACGTTTATAGGAGTTTAGTGTAGTAGTCGCTCTATGAGCGACACATGCCGCTCATAGAGCGGCTACTACACCCGATGCTGGCCGACGATGGCGGGTGACCCACCTTCCAGTCGTTCGGCGTGGCATGCGATAGCGGATTACGATTGAAAACTGCGCCCTTTTGAAAATCGCCCACCAGCATCGTCGCCGCTATCGTCAACCGAAAATGGGGGAGAACACACCGGCAGGCGTTACTCCCTAATAAACAAAGTGTTGGAAAATGGAAGTGTTAAAAACTTTTGACAGAACGGCTGTCTATCGTTCCGAAACTGCTCTTGTCGGCTTACTGCGCCCGTATCTGGCCAAAGAAAACGAGGCCAGGGCTCTGATCCGAGAACTCTTCGTATTGGCTGCTGACCTCCAGCCCGACTTAACAAACAACTGCCTTTATATCCGCATTCATCGAATGGCCTGCCCGGCGCACGACAAGGCCATCGGCTCACTGCTCCATGACATTACGCAGACCAATTGTATTCACCCTGAAACAGGTATGAAAATGATCTTTGAACTAGCGTAAAATGTTAAAAAGTGCCAAGTCATTTTCCGTCTAGCTCAGGAAATCTGAATTTAGACTGTGCGATGTGCGGAAACTCTTCGCCCTTATTGAGAGTTGTATGGTTAGCCCGCTGCTTTACTAACAAACGCTGCGCGTTTGGGGAACAAAGTTTGTAGTACAGGCTTTTCGTGTCCGACGTAGCTTTTGGTGTAGGCGGGTCAAAAAAGTATTGCAGGCATTTTTACCGGGTGGCATCCATAATGCCGCGGAAATAACCGATAGATTCGGCGATTCCCAGAATCGGATCTTGCATATCCTTCTCGTACTCCAGGCTGCATACACCGCGGTATTGGACCTTGCGCAGGGCGTTGACAACGGCTGTCATATCAATGGCGCCTCGTGGTATTTCAATGCCCCGCCCTTTTTTGGTGGGCTCAGTAACATTTTTAATATGCATGTCATGCAGGCGCTCATGGTAATCCAGGATTGCCTTGACAGGATCTTTGCCGTCACGGAGCTGATGGCCGATGTCAAGGCAGAGGCCGACCCGCTTGTCCATATCCTTGATGCGTGCGATACAGCTCTCAGCATTGGGGAACAGCTCAGGCATGTCAGGGCCATGGTTGTGAATGGCATAATTGATATCATATTCCTGGACCAGATCGTTGATGAGCTCCAACAACTCCTGATTTTCAACACGCTGGTTGTTTGCGCCCCTCTTAAATGGCACGCCCACGAGTGTTTTTACCCCCACTCGTTTTGTATATTCAAAGGCGGTTTTCACGGCCTGTGGCGTCTCCATGTAGATTGGTCCGCAGCCATATCCAGTAACACCATACCCCTTACACTTGGCGTGAAAGGCCATGACTTCATCAGTGGTGCAGTTCAGCGGTAGGTGGAAATCTTTAATACACAGATAGTGTACATCCACCCTCTGAACCATTTTAAGCGCATCTTCCAGGTTGAATTTCACAAAGGTATAGCCAGCGACACCGAGTTTGAACGTGGCAATCGCGTCACTGCTCTCAGCCGCGTTTGCAGGCAGGCCGGTTAAAGTTGGAGTGGCCGCAACTGCTGCCATGCCGAGTCCGGCACTTTTGAAGAAAGAACGTCTGGTGGTCATACTGCCCCTTTTTTATTTGATAATGAGTTCAATCGTTAAGTTGAACGCTACTCGTCCCGGAATGGTTTTTTCTGCTGGAAAAGCTCAAGCCGGGTTTTGATGTTTCCCGCACTCTCTTTGTCACCCTGTTCAATATATAATTTAATGGCCTTTTGAGTGCTGTCAATTGCCCGGCGAAATGATTTGTCCTCAGCGTATGCCACGCCTAGAATCGAGAGCGAGTAGGGATCTTTGTTGTTAGTCAGCGCGCAGGCGCGGCTCGCCATCGCGACTGCGACCTTGGCATCGCGCAGCTCGTCATAGGTCGAGGTTGACATAACCCATGCCATGGCGTTCATGGCCTTGACATCATCGGGGTTCAATTTGAGAGTCTCTTCCGCAGCTTCTATCTTCTGCTGCTCGGTGGCTGTGCGACGCTGGCGCGCGACAATCTTATCATCCTCTTTGAATGTCAGCGCAATGTTGGCCTGCTTGAGACGGGTTTCGATGTCAACTTTGTCAATGGCTTTGATGTAGGCCTCTCTAACAGAGATAATCCGGCTGGTCGCCAGATGCACCAGTTCATCACTGAAGCTCTGCATTCCGATCTTTCGGCTGGTCTGAATCACAGAGTTCAACATATGGGTTTTGGATTCGCGGATCATCGCGCTGACAGCGTTGGTTACCTTTAAAACCTCAAAGGCCGCGATCCGCCCACCGGAAAGCTTTTTACATAAAGTTTGAGCCACTACCCCTTGCAGAGTGTCAGCGAGCATAGTGCGGATCTGATTCTGTTTGTCCGCCGGAAATTTATCGATAATACGGTCAATCGTGGCCACCGCGCTGTTGGTGTGCAGCGTGGCAAAGACCAGGTGGCCGGTTTCAGCGCACTCCAGCGCGGTCTCCATGGTTTCCAGGTCGCGAATCTCGCCCAGCAGAATGATGTCCGGATCTTCGCGCAGGGTCGCCCGCAGCGCCCGGGTAAAAGATTGCGTGTCGCGGTGAACCTCGCGTTGGTTGATGATGGACTTTTTTGATTTATGGACAAACTCGATCGGATCTTCAATCGTGATGATATGCTCATTGCGGGTCTCGTTGATAAAGTCGATCATAGCCGCCAGCGTGGTTGATTTGCCACTGCCAGTCGGGCCGGTGATCACCACCAAGCCTTTGGACATCTGACAGAAATCGCGCAACACCTCTGGCAATCGCAGCTCGTCAAACGTGGGGATTATCTGCGGGATTTGCCGCAGCACAGTGCCGAAACCGTCGCGGTCTTTAAAGCCGTTGACACGGAAACGGGCCAAGCCTGGTATCTCATAGGCGCAGTCGGTATCCCACTCCTGGAGCAACTCGTCATAATTTTTCTGCGGGACAATCTCCTTGAGGATCTCCAGAACAGCCTCACTGGTCAAGGGTGTGCTCTCAATGGCAGAGATGCTTCCATGAATACGCACGTAGGGTGGCTGTTTCGCGAACAGATGCAGATCGCTGCCTTCGTTTGCAACCAGGTATTCGAGGTATCGGTCAATCTTTGCCATGGAGGTGCCTTGTTTTAGTTGTTTGTTTTCGTGTTTTAAAGCACGGTTTTAATTTCTCACAGAGGCACAGAGAACACAGAGAGCAGCAGCCTATTATTCTGAACTCTTCGCAGCTCTGAGAGAATATTTTAAAGTGAAAAATCTTAGAGGTGAAAAATGGGGGAAACATGGGAACCCCGAGCACCTGCTTTACGCCTTTGAGCCTTTGCTAGGGAAACTCTGAAAAGACTCTGAGACCTCTGTGCCTCTGTGAGAGATTTTTAAAGCTGAACAGCTAATTAATAATGCGTTTTATCCCATCTTTCAGCAAAACAACATTAAAGTTCATTAACAAACCAAGATGTTTTTTCATTAGGCGCAGATATGTGAGCAGCTGCTTCTTGTCGATGTCTTTTAACTCCTTAACAGACTTCAACTCAATTATAACCAAATCTTCAACCAACATATCAAGACGATATCCACTATCCGTAATGATCCTTCCACGAAAAACTACAGGAACATCTATTTGTTCAACCACTTTTAACCCTGCTTCTCTCAGTGCAGAGGCCAAGCACTGCTGATATACTGACTCCAGCAAGCCCGGCCCTAATTCTTTATGAACATCAATCGCAATCCCAATAATTTTTTCGGTAAGTTCATTTAGATTTTGGTCAGTCATAAATAACCATCTCTTTATTGAATCCGAGCATTCATTTTCGTGTTTTGTATCTCTCACAGAGTCACAGAGTTCTCAGAGTGTATACTTTTTATCTCTGTACTACTATCATTCATATTCGTGTTTTTTTTGTACGTTTATTATCTCTCACAGAGGCACAGAGAACACAGAGAGTAGCTGAACTTTTCGCAGCACTGAGAGAATATTTTAAGGTGAAAAATC